>JAYSYF010000420.1:0-2692 GCA_043716655.1 Bdellovibrionales bacterium
TTTCGGGTCTCGAAACCAAAAAGTTCCGCAATTTCGCGGACCTGTTGAACGAAAAGCTGATTGTGAGATGAGAGTTCTAAATTCGACATACAAGAAGATTGCCTCTCGGAACGAACGACGTGAATTGAAAAATCGTCTGGACCGATCTTTTTACGAGCAAGACACGAAAAAAGTCGCTCGTGAGCTCCTTGGCAAAGTTTTGTATCACCTGAATGATGGCATACTCACCAGTGGCGTCATCACGGAAACTGAGGCTTATCTGGGTTTGAAGGATTCTGCATGTCACACGTTCGGTGGCCGCCGAACAGAACGTGTTGAGAGCATGTATCTTTCAGGTGGCCACAGTTACGTCTATCAAATCTATGGACTTCATTTTTGTTTTAACGTCGTGACGAGAGACGAATTAAAACCTGAGGCCGTTTTGATTCGTGCGCTCGAGCCGCTTGACGGCGTCGAAGCGATGCGTATGCGTATGCGTAGGCGATTTGGTCCGGAAAAGTCCGATCGCGAACTTTGTTCCGGCCCGGGCAAACTTTGTCAGGCTATGGGCATCGATCGCACGGACGACGGTATTCCGCTCGACGGGGGGCGACTCTGGATTGGTGAGGATCATCGGGTGGAGAAGGCGAAATCGAAGATTGTTGCGGGTCCGCGAGTCGGGGTCGACTACGCAACCGAGCCGTCGCATCGACCAGCAAGCGAATGGCCATTGAGATTTCGGCGCAAGCCGGGCATCTTGTTGAAATGATCACTCTGCACCATCTCGACAACTCCCGCTCCCAACGAATTCTTTGGATGCTCGAAGAGCTCGGTTTGAAATACGAAGTTCAGTATCACAAACGTGATCCCGTCACGATGCTGGCTCCGGCTTCGCTCAAAGCGGTACATCCGCTTGGCAAGGCGCCGGTTTTAATCGACGGGGATCTGACGCTCGTAGAAAGCGGCGCCATCCTTGAATATCTTGTCGACAAATATGGCGCAGGAAAATTCAAGCCAGCTTCTGGCACTGCGGAAAGTCTTCGTTACACGTTCTGGATGCACTTCGCCGAGGGCTCGGCGATGACTCCATTATTGCTGAGTTTAATCTTCAAAAAGATTGCAGACCCGCCTTTGCCACTTCCAGTGAAATTGCTCGTTGCACCGATTGGAAAAGGAATCGCGGCTCAAATGAACAAGTTGTTGATCGGACCGAATTTGAAGGCGCATCAAGACTACATGGAAGCCGAACTTTCGAAGACGACGTGGTTTGCAGGGAACGATTTTACTGCGGCAGATGTCCAAATGAGTTTTGTTGTCGAGGCAAGTGCTGCGCGTGGAAGTGTAAACCGGACGACTCGACCGAAAATGATGGCGTATCTCGAACGCATTCAGGCGCGTCCCGCCTTCAAGAAAGCGCTCGAGGTAGGTGGCCCCTACGATTTGATGAGTTAAGGATGTTAGATGTCTACATCGATGCGGACGGATGCGCGGTTCGCGACGAAACGTATAAAGTCGCCGACCGCTACAAGTTAAAAATTACCGTTGTCGCCAATAAGCCGATCACGATTCCACTGAACGATCGAACTTCAATGAAAGTAGTCCCGGGCGGTTTCGACAGTGCCGACGATTGGATCGCAGAAAACATTGGAGTCGGCGATATATTGATTACGTCTGATATTCTTCTCGCGGATCGCGCAATCAAAAAGCAGGCTCGAGTCTTGGGTCCGAAGGGCCGCGAACTGAACGAAGAAAATATCGGTAATGCCGTCGGCAGCCGCGAACTCAGCGCGCATTTGCGTGATCTTGGAAACAAAAAGACGGGTCCCTCAGCTATGGGAAACACGGACCGTTCGCAGTTTCTATCGAAGCTCGACCAAATAATAAATGCAGTGAAAAAAACCGGCCGTTAGCGATAGGCCTGTTCGGCTCGAAACAAAGTTAACTTCTCGTCGACGACATCGAATGAAACTTGAATGGCGCGGCAGCAGACTTCGCAATCTTCAATGTATGTTTGCGGACCGCTCACTGACAAATCTAACAAAAAGCTAATTTTTTCGCCGCAAAATGGACACTTAAATTTTTTCTCAATTTCTTCCACACTTCACCTATGCTCTGACACGAGCTTGCACAGTGCCTGAATCGATGTCAGCTTCATTCCATGAGCTCATCATCAAGAATTGTTAATTTCGTTTCTTTTGCGACTCCCTTTTTCTGCGGCATTTCAGTCGCGCTGGCTGCGCCTTGCGATATGCGCGAGCTAGGCTTCAGTGTCGCGAATGCGGTGGGCAAGGTTAAGGTCGGTAGCGATGTCGAACTCGTGATTCGCGAAGCGCAGAAGCAAAACAGTGGACCGTTCGACGGACCTATCGCCGTTATGATGGGTGGAAAAGAGAAGTGCGCGATTACTGGAGGCATTTTCTCAAACGTCTATGCTTCCGAGTCGAATCGCTATCTGTTGACCCAAGAATATTCAGGTTCGTCTGGTTCCGCGCGAGTCTTCGACATTCAGTCGTGCAAGCAAATGGGCAAGGAAGAATCGTATTCAGGAAACGCCACTTTCAGCGCGAATCAAGTCATCAGTCCTCCGTATTGCGAGCCGCTCACTGCAAACGGAAAGACAGGAAGCTGCAGCTCGGGGCACGTCTTCGACATTTCGGGGAACGAATGTGAGTTGAAACTCAACGGAGTCGCATCGCAAGCGTTGACGAAAAAA
>JAYSYF010000043.1:0-21568 GCA_043716655.1 Bdellovibrionales bacterium
CAGCAATCTTGAGTGCGATTTGTAACGAAGTCTCGAGCGACGTTCCACACGCTCGCTGTACGTTGTAGCCAGGCGTTCTCGCGTCGAGCCGAGTGCCGAGGACGACTTCACGTGCAAGATTCCATTCCGTCGGATGCAACATGACTCCGCCGAGAGCAACGTCGCCGATTCTAGCTCCCTCAAGCCGAAACTTTTCGATAAGGCGATTGAAGACCGCCGTCAGCAACTCTTGGTTCGAAGTTTTTGAATAAGAAGTCATCGACTTCACAAAGGGCGTTCGAACGCCTCCGAGAATCGCTACTTTTCGCATTTGTTTCTCCTAGTTTGGACAGTCGGCGATCATTGGACCCATGAACCACTGTTCTGCGCTATTTTGATCCTTGAGGACGACTTGCTTGAAGCTCTTTTTTCCGTCGTATACGAAGTTAAACGTCGTTAAACCCATCGTCTTGAGGTTCGTCGCTTGCTTCACGACGACACGATCAGCCCCTGCAGTCCAACTTCCAACTTCTCGCCCGCCTTCGGCTGTTGTGATCGTCAGATCGTGATTTGGTGCAAACGTAACGATCGTTGCGGGCATCGGTTGCTTCGGAATCAACCAGTCGTTGTGCTTCGAAAAGAATTCTTGAGTCGCGACATCCGTCTTCAGCGGAAGAGTTGTCAGCAGTAGCCATCTTTTAAATTCTGGACGCTGACGAAATTTCGCGAAACCTGGATCTTTCACATTCTTCAGCGCAGCGATGGTCTTAGCACGATTGGCTTCCAAGGCATTCGATAGCGATGAAAGCCCATCGAAAATCCAATTGTGTGCGTAGTCGCAGTAATCGATCGGTTCAGTGCCGATACTGAGTTCGACTAGCGCTCGAGCACGATTGATCCAAGCAAGCGAGTTTTTCGGATCGTTCATTGTTGCGAGATCGAAAAAACGAATGGCGTCCGAGTAATTTTTCTTCTGCATCGTCGCGAGGCCAAGCGCATTGTAGTCGATCTTTTTCTTTTTCGATTTTGCGGACACTTTCGATGATTTCGCTGCGACTTTACTTTTTGATTTTGTGACGACCGGCGCGGGTGGAGCGGCCTCGGTGGTAGCCGAGATGAAGACTATGGACACGACAATCGAAACGAGAATGAGTGAGTACTTGCGCATTGAAATCTCCATCAGAAACGTGCGAGTAGTCCCGCATTGTAGAAAGTCCCGTCGAAGTCGCGGAAATCTCCCGACTCGTAATAAGACGAAATCATATGTGCGCCTTCGAAGAACAATTTAACCTTCACGTCGAGGTCGAAGTCGACGCCTAGTCGGTAAATTTGGTTTGAAACAAGACCTTGAAAGCTATTGATCGGCGCCAAGTGTTGGGCCGTGAAGTTCGCGCGACCGTATCCGCCGAAAACCGAGCCGCCTTCCCAACCTTGCTTGAGAGAGATGTAATATCCCATCTCGTCGTTCGTTCGATTGTTGACCGCGTTAGCGAGTGCTGGTGTGGCGAGTGCTCCGACGACACCGCCGCCAAGGTTTGTCCCGGCATAGATTTCGGCGATGATTTCGGTTGAAGCGTATTTACCGCTGTAGTAGGCGTTGATTCCACTTATAACGGCGTCCCGACTGCTGAAGGGCGCGACGACATCTTGTCGTTCGTAGTTCAATTTTCCATACATGTAACAAAGGCCGTACAACTGATCGTCGAAAAACTCTGCGCGAACCGTTGCAATTGGCAGCGACAGTTTTGCCGTTGTGACATCTGACGCCGTACCCGGATTTCCACCCGCGTTTTTTAGATCGAAACCGAAAGACCAATTGGCGACTTTATGAATGTAGTCGATGCCGTCGGTTAAGAATCCGGTATTGCCCGCCCAGAATTGAACCGTTGTCATTTGATAGGAGTGGGGATTGAGCGGAGAAAAAATATCCCACTTCTTTCCGACCGTCATAGTGCCTTGCTCGTTAATTTTGTACACGAGGTTGGCTTGGCGAACGCGAAAGAAGCCGTTGTTGGAAGACGCAATTCCGATCGTGTTTCCCGCTTCACCATCGAGATCGAATTCAAACTTCATCTTCACGCGTGATTCGTTGTCGACGTTTATGGCGAATCGCGATTGCTGAATCGACAACTGTCCCCTGCTCGCGTCGCGAACGGGTAAACCCGTGGTCGAAAGAACGTTGATTGGTTTCTGGTCACTGTTAAATTCGTTCGACGTACCATAGTACTCGGCCTTCAAAAAACCCGACAACGACGTGCGAATTTTAGCTTCTGCCACCACGACACTGAAAAAGATTAGTAGCATTGCAACTATACCGAACTTCTTCGCAGGCAAACCGCAATCTCCTCGCCAAAATCCGACAACACCGATAAGGATCCGTTTCATCCTACTGGAAATCAATAATGGTAGCCTGACGGCGTACTGCGCCATAACTGAAAGGGACCTCCGTGATTCCTCCGATTGCTGCCGGCTTCATTGCGGTCCTCGTCGGTTTTACCAGCGCTATCGCCGTTTTGTTTCAAGCAGCGAGCGCAATTGGGGCGTCAGCCGATCAAACGAGTTCGCTGATCGCCGCAGTCTCGTTTGGGGCTGGCATCACGTCACTTCTGTTTTCATATCACTACAAAAAACCACTGTTGATGGCCTTCTCAACGGCAGGAGCCGCAATCCTTGGATCCGGCGCAAGCCATGTCTCTTTCAATGAGATCATCGGCGCCTTCGTGGTGTGTGGTGGTCTGATTACATTGGCAGGAGTCACCGGTTGGTTCGAACGAGTTTTGAATCGCATCCCTACTGCCCTTGCTTCCGGAATGCTCGCAGGAGTCCTTCTCCGCTTTGGGCTGGATGTATTTACTGCGATGAAGACCCAACCTGCCCTTGTGTTGGGCATGCTCACTGTCTATCTCGTGATGAAGCGAGCGTCTCCGAGATTCGCCGTAATCGCGGTGCTGGGACTTGGTCTGGCCGCAAGTTCGTTGATGAACATGATGCATTTCGAAGTTTTCGTCTTGGAAGTCTCGACGCCGGTCTTCACGATGCCGATGTTTACTTTGGCAACGATCATGGGTGTCGCCATCCCCCTCTTCGTCGTCACGATGACATCGCAAAACCTAACGGGCATCGCCGTCATGCGCGCGAATGGTTTCAATGCACCCGTCTCAAAAATTATTACCGGAACGGGTCTCGCGACGTTATTGCTCGCACCGTTTGGAGCGTTCGGAATCAACTATGCCGCGATAACCGCAGCGATCGTCATGGGGCCCGAAGCGCATCAAGATCCCCGTAAACGCTATATCGGATCGGTCACCGCCGGCGTCTTGTACATCGTGATCGCGTTCTTCGCTGCAACGGTCGCAAGTTTTTTCCGTGCGTTGCCGTCGGAATTTATCATGGCGCTCGCCGGAATCGCACTGTTTGGAACAATCGCCAGCAGCATCGCAGTCGCCGTGAAAGAAGAAGCGAGTCGCGAGGCGGCCGTGATAACTTTTCTTGTGACCGCTTCGGGCACCTCGCTTTTCGGAATTGGATCTGCTTTTTGGGGACTTGTTGCCGGCGGCATCAGCCTGCTGGTCATCAATGGGTGGCGGTCGAAATAAAGAGCGATGTGCAGCGCTGTCCGCCGCCGATTTCGAAACCCATCTGCCGAATTCGATATTGAACCAACAGAAGATATCGCTGAGTCATCTGTTCGAGTGCAAACCCCTCGCGCACGTGACGATTTCATATAACGAAGTGGACTGCATGGCCCGTGCTAAACCGCACCAAAGTTTAGAAGACGAGCTCGAAATTTTGTCGAGAATTTATTTAACTTCGCTGAAACGAATCGTTCCGAGCCGCTGCTTTGAAAAATTCTTGAAGTCGCTCTTATTGCCGGTAGAGCGATTCACCAAGTAAAAGTCTCAGTGGAAAAAATTCGATGTTCGTGTATTTTTACCGCCCTCAAATCAAATTAGTGCTGCGTGAACGGTCTGTGCTACTGAAGCACATCCATATTGAGAGCGGCCGGATGGCCGTTAAAAAAAACGAGGAACGCAACGTGATCGAACTTTTTCTCGGCGTATTATTTATCGCCATCGCATGCTTGTCTGTAACGAGCCAACCGGCAGATGGACAAGATTTTGAACGCCGAATTTCGAAATTGACAGCCCTGTTTCGCCCCTAATTTCCGGGTCGAGATTCCACTTTTCAACTAGCAAAAATTTAATTTTTTTTCTTTTTGACGACGGAGATTTTTCCGTTCGTCTCGAGAATCGCGAATTTAAGTTCGGAAGGATCTTGGACTTCGTATTGTCGAAGCGCCGATAGAAGCTCCTCGGACGTTATGCACGCCGCGCGTTGTACTCGCTCTATATTTTTTTCCTAGAAAACGAAAGAGTAGGAAGACACCCGTGTAGATGACAGCAGCGCGTAGGATCATTTCCCACCTGGGAACGTCTAGCTGCCACAAGGTGTCCTCGAAATCATGGTTTGCATCCTGGTCGATTTTTCATTTGTTCAAAAGTCGCCAGTGCTCCCGGCATTAACGATTGAAGATGTTCGATGCGCGTATCGTTCGAAGGATGCGTCGACATGAACTCCGGCGGCGCGCCGCCAGCCGCAGCTTGCATGTTGCGCCAAAGCTCGACCGATTGACGCGGATCGAAGCCCGCTTTGCTCATCAAGCCAATTCCAATTTCATCGGCTTCGCTTTCTTGTTTTCTATTATGCGGAAGAATAACGCCGTACTGCGCGCCAACCCCAAGTGCCGCCATCGTCACACCGTAGGTACGAGAATCTTTCTTCATGAATGCGGTCCCGATGGTAGTGAGACCCTCGAGTGCCATCGAAGCACTCAGTCTCTCGTTCGAGTGGTGAGCTAGGACATGCCCAACTTCGTGACCTAAAACAGCCGCGAGCTGCCCTGGGTCACGTGCGACCTTCAACATTCCAGTGTGCACACCGATTTTTCCGCCGGGTAAAGCGAAGGCATTGGGCTCGTTATTCTCAAAGACGACAACTTCCCAAGTTTGCATTTCAGGAAGCGCATTGGTGATTTCATCGGAAACGCATTTTACATAGGCATTGGTTTTTGCGTCGCGGTTTACCGCCTGCTTCTTTTTCATGTCGTCAAATGCCGTCGATCCCATTTCTGTCATCTGTGCTTCGGGTACCAGCTGAAGCTGTTTGCGGCCCGTTGGCGACGTCGCACAGCCGATGCAGAAAAGAGTGAGCGAAATTGCGATGAGAGCGAATCGTGCGGAAAGCCTGTTTTTCATTTGTGCTGCCTCATAAGGTGAATTGCCTATATGAGATTAAAGCAAGATCATTACCGCAAACCGAAACCACTCAGCTGGCGCTGTTCGCTTTTGAATGCCGATAAAACCATAAGACGGGGCGTTTTGGTGCAGACGTTAATCTGATTTTCCGCGACGCGCTTCAAGGAGTCGCTTTTGATGCAAAGTGCGCATCGTCTCGATCTCTTTTTGGTATTGCGCATCTTTGACACTGAGCTTCTCGGAGCTCTCGTTCTGGACGCTCTGAATGCGTTTTTCACTCTCTTCACGCAGCCGCGAAATCTCTTCGCCATGCTGCGATTTCAAAGTTTTAATTTCGACTTTATGATGCGAATCCGCTTCCTGCTCGCGGCGTTCGTAGAGATCTTTATTGTCGCGGCTTGGGTCCGCTGATCCTGCGATTCGGCTCATATATCAATATTAAGAGATGTGACCGCGGTTTGAAAGTCCAGGTCGAGGCGTTCGGCTCAAGGCGCAGAATAGACTCGGCTCACCTTTTCCCCCGAGTCCGAGTCAGTACCATTGATTGTAACATTCACGACCTTTCGAAAGGGCGGAAGGAATGTCTTCTTGGACTCGACATGAATTGACGAAAGCAATACCTGACGGGAGCGATCCGACGGTCCGAGCTTGATGAACGCGCGGACATCGCACCCTCCCCGCTTTGTAGGTGCTGCGACAACGCTCAAAAGCGGTTTTTCTAAATCGTGTTTCAATTCCGAGAGGTCGTTGATGCGGACCGAAAAATGGGTGCGTTCATCCGCAGAAGATTCAAGTGCAAGACGATCGCGTATTCCACTTTTGATTAGCGAGTGGACTGGTTTGTAATTCTCTCGCTTCATCTTCCAGTAATAGTCGAGAAGTGGTTGGGACTCCTTGCCGGGATCATTTTGAATTTTGCAATCGGGAGCAAGCTTCGTGTAGGCCACAAGAATGTTTTGAGGATTTTCGCTTTTCTCGACGATGAATATCGGAAAGTGTTTTCCAATAGCATCGATCTTAACTTCGCCCGCAGCTATCGCCGAGCAAGCCACAAATGCGCTGAAGGTGAAAACTAGGAAGCGCTTGCTTCGAATCATGTGAAGATGATACCGGAAGGAAAATGTCGGAACAAATAATTAGGCGGCTACCTGTTTTATCGGAGCCTGATGTACAGCAATCGTGAACTTGCCCGAACCTGATTTTTTTGATGTGTACATGCATTGGTCGGCATGCTGCACGACGGATTCTTGAGAAACAGACTGATGATCTAAGCCTTCTGTTACGATGACGCACCCGACGCTTACTGAAACGCGGACCGGTCGTTGGTTTAACGCTGTGATACCTTCGATCGCGTTCACAATACGTCTGCATACGAGTTCGACGTCGGCGCGATCGCGCACGGCTGGCAAAATCACTGCAAATTCATCTCCTCCGAGTCGCGCCAGCAAATCGGTGTCACGTATTACACCTTGAGTGCGGCGCCCGACTTCTTGCAATAACAAGTCGCCAGTGTCGTGGCCCCACGTATCGTTCACTGTTTTAAAACCGTCGATATCGAAATACACGCAAGCGATCATTCGACCTGCAATGCGATTGGATTCAATGGCGATTCCGAGACGCTCAAGCAGCAAAACGCGATTTGGAAGTCCGGTAAGAGAATCATGCGTCGCCAGCTTTTCAAGTTTTGCCGTGGTTTCTCGAAGGCGCTGGAGCAACAGGCACGTGTAAATGGTAACCGCGATGTAGTTCAAACCGAGGCCGAGGCTGATCGTCGGAACTGACGCCCAATACTCGGTCTGGGTAAACAAAAATGTTAGCGCGAAAACACCCATCGCGGCGGAACCGAGCAACCACTTTACGCCAAACCGAAATCCATTTCCGATAGCCGTGAACGGATAGACCCAGATCCAGATCGCGGCGGCTTCTCCGGCGTAATAGAACATCGTTGTGACGATCACCACGTCGTGCGCCATTCCAACTGCCCGACGAACATAGTTAATCGCTGGTTTGAAATTGGCGATGTGCAAAACAATTCCGACGCTAAAAATCAATGACACCAGCGACACGATCAAAATTGTCCACGCGGATTGCGATTCGGTTGCAGAACCAGTGAATTTCCCGGTAGCAACAGTCCAAGCAACGGCGGAACCGACGATGCAGATGCGCAGAAATGCTTGCTTGTGTTCCGTGTCGGGGCGGCCGTCGAAAGCTCGCATCATGTTTTTCAACCGCGCCATGTATAAACTTATCGGGTCTTGGAAAACGCAGCTAAATGTTAAGACGTACCATTCTCTTTTTGAGACGAAACCTGGACTTGGCACAGGGGAACCTGCCAAGCAGACTAGTGAATATGGGAAATATGTTTGGTTTTCTATTTTCAATCGTGGTTTTAGCGACTGCTTCTAGCGCCGTTGCGGCATGCCCAAGTTACACCGCGCCCGCTTGCACTGCTGGCGAGGGTGTCGTCATGGGTAAAGATGCGGCGAAGTGTGCGATGCCGATGTGCCAAAAGATTACCGAGAAGTGCCCGACTTATCCGGCCGTTACTTGCGAAGAAGCACAGAAACTAGGCCTGTCGCCAGATCCAAAAAATAAAAAATGTCAGATGGCCGTCTGTCGTTAAATGCCCCGGTTTGGACCCGCCCAAGCCATACGACCCCATCTTGACCATTTTACCCCTGGCTCAGCCATAACTGCCTCAAGATTTCCTGGGACTTCCTTTTGCAACCTTCTTGATGAATGATTCCGATTGAGATCATCACCATTGCTTCGTCACCAGGACCTGTGCCACGGTGGTCATCTCTATGACCTCGGAAAACACTCCTACGACCTACAGCTGCCACATTTGTGGAAATCCACTTCATCCCGTTGAAGGTAAGACCACGACGTGCGAACGCTGCGGTCACAAAGATCATCGCTTCACCAAACGCTCGGCCCGATTATGTTTAGTGTTCTCGATGACAGCGATGATCTTCTATATCCCTGCCAATATTTTTCCGTTCATGACGATCGAGCTCTATGGGAATCGAAACAGTTCGACCATATGGACCGGAACGACGTCGCTGATTCAGCAGCGGTCATACGCGGTTGCACTCGTTGTTTTTCTGGCGAGTATTTTAATTCCAATTATGAAACTGATGATTCTGTTTTATCTGTCAGCCGCTGGCCAAGCAGGTCATCGCTCGAAATTTAAGATGAGTCTTTATCATTTTGTTGAAGCCATCGGGCGCTGGTCGATGCTCGACATTTTTCTGTTAGCAATACTGGTCGCGATGGTGAAGCTCGGTCATTGGGGAACAGTCGAACCTGGCCTTGGGTCTGCAATGTTTTTGATGGTCGTTATATTTACGATGATGGCGTCCGCGTATTTTGATCCTAGAATCTTGTGGGAAGAAAAAGATGAAAAAACTAATTGATTCAAAAATGCATGCGCTGAAAACCGGTTGGTACATTTGGCTCTTCCCTGTGATCGCGGTGTTGATTTCGGGTTGGTTGCTTTATGACTATTACAAACAACAAGGACCGCGGGTTTACATTACATTCGAAGATGCCAGCAGTATCCAAGTTGAAAAAACAAAGGTTCGCTTCCGCGGAGTTTCGATCGGAACTGTGAAAGACGTTTACATCTCTGAAGATCAAAAAAATGTCGTTGCAGAAATCTTGTTGCGGAAAGACGCCGAACATTTCGCGGTTGAAGGTTCAAAGTTTTCGCTTGTAACTCCAAAAGTTGGATTTCAAGGTATCACTGGATTGGATACTTTGTTTGAAGGTGCTTACATCGCGATTTTGCCAGGACCACCGGATGGCCGCGAGAAAATGGATTTCAGGGGCCAGGCGAGCGGATCTACGGATCCGCTAGATGACACCAGCGCTTACATCATTGAAACGGAAAGCGTCGAGTCGATCAACTCTGGTGTCTCTGTCACGTATCGCGGCTTAAAGATTGGTTCCGTCACGAAAGTGAATGTCGCCAAAGGCGGACGAACGATCAACGTTCAGATCAACATCGACAACAAATTCACGTGGCTGATTCGCAGCAACACTGTGTTTTGGCGCAAAGTCGGCGTTCAAGCAAAGCTTGGACTTTTTGGTTCAAATATAAAAGTAAACTCGATGGAATCGATTATGAGTGGCGGTGTTGAACTCGCGACACCTATTCCAGCGGCCCCAATGGCCAAAGCCCTTCACAAGTTTCCATTGGCGCCAGAGGCGCCGAAAGATCTTGCGAAGTGGAATCCAGTTCTCGATTAAATATCGGAGCAAAAAAAAGCCCGGCTAGTAGCCGAGCTTTTCCGATATCACATTCCCACAGATTCTAGTTGCCGGCGAGGCTCTTCATCAGTGCCGCTCGTGCAAGCGCGGCTTGAATCTGCATGTCGGTCATTGCGATAACGTGTGGATTCTTGTTTGGGCAGAATCCACGTTTTTCAGCGCTAACGACTTCGAAACTCTTGCTAAGAATATTCAAGCAAGCGTTCTCAGACATGCATACGTCGCTTGGAGTTCCCTTTTTCCCGCCGAGTGATCCGTCGTTTGAAAGAGCGATCTTGACTGATTTTCCGTGGCTACGAAGGACACACACATAAGCCAGAGCACCTGAATCGTCTTCGTCGCTTGGCGGAGTCACAACAACTGGTGGCACCGTTGGCGGTGTCATCGTGTCGTCATCGTCAGATGGCGGCATCGTTGGTGGAACAACAACAACTGGTGGAATTTCTGTAGTTGGCGGTGGAGCAACAACTACAGGCGGCGTTGTTGGTGGTGCCGTCGGCGGTGTCATCACATCGTCGTTATCAGATGGTGGCATCGTTGGCGGTACAACAACAACTGGTGGAATTACCGTCGTTGGAGGCGGAACAACAACTACCGGAGGCGTGGTTGGCGGTGCCGTAGGCGGTGTCATCACATCGTCATTATCAGATGGCGGCATCGTTGGCGGCGTTGTCACAACGTCGTCATTGCCGCTGTCGTTGTTGTCTGAAACAGGTTGCGAAATGTCGATGATAGAACCGTCAGACGAGTCGTCAGACTCAGCCTTCGCAATCAGCTCGCCGGTTGCGGCGAAGTTTGTACTGTTTGAACAGTTTTGAAAACCTAAGATCAGCACGGCTGCTGAGAATAAAATCCAAACTTTTTCCACAACGTACCCCCGGTAACTTTGGTCGTCTCAGGTTGAAACGTAAAACGTTCCTTGTCCTCAAACTCACACAGTAAAGGAGCAACCCGTGGGCCCGACGTCCGCCTATTATTTGAAGGCGGCCGACAACAAACTGTCCAACTTCACAAAGGCGTATAGAAGATACCCATAATGACTGGGATCGCCGTCTCTCATAGCGAGACAGCGACTGTTTCACCTGGTGATTCACATCGAAACATGGGTCGATTTGATACACGTTTTTTCGGAGCCGCCTATTGAAACGGGCTATTGAGTGCTGGTGGGCGTTCCGCCGACAGTCGTACTCTTAGCACCTTCCAATGAATGCGTCGACAGACTGAGGTGAACAAGCTTTTTAGTGCCTCGCGCCTCCATCACTTTCGTCGCGTCTTTTTTCGAAAGATTTTTCATCGGAATTTCGGTCTCGGTATTTCCGTTCTTAATTACTGCCATGTTCTTTTCAATTCGGACGACTTCGCCCTTAATTTGAATCGAAAGACCTGCGAACGCCGCGCTTGAAAAGAGTACGATGACAGCCGTATACAAAACTTTTGAAATCATCGCTTAACTCCTTGTCCGCCCTGAGTGCCAGGTCCGGATCCACGTGGTTCCCAAATTACATTCTGCAAAACGTTGACGAGGTCTTTCGGAAAAGCAGGTCCACATTTGCTACGCATCATGAATGGCAACGGCGATCCGAGGCTGGAAAGAATTCCGCTCAGAGGTTTTTGTTTGCCGGGATCAAATTTATCGTCTGGTGAGGCGACCACTTGATACTCGTGCGGTTTGATGACTTTCTCTAGCCCGTCAGCCCACGCTTTGAAATCACCCATCTTCACTGGCGTCGAATTGAACATTTCGACGAGCTTCAGACCGTGCGCCTGATCTGCATTAAGTATGGCGATCGTTTCGGCTCGTTGTGCCGGGGACAAGCCGGCCAGAACTTTCGGACTTGTCTGCTCTTTCAAGTATTCGGCGTTTCGGCTGACCGCTTTTTTAACGATTCCGCGAACATCTTTGGCGCACGGAAGCGGAAGTTCGTCGGCAACTCTGATGGCGTCACTCCAAAGTTTTAGAGCATCGAGTCCGCACTTGGCTGTAAGCGCATCCTGAGATTGCGTCAGATTTTTATATTTAGGACTGAACCAGTCGAATCGTATTTTTTTATCATAATCGAGTTCTTTTTGAGCATCGTCGGCACATTGTTTTTGCGCGTCCGTTACTTTTACTTCCACACGCGGAACGTCGGCGTAACAATGAGATGCGACTAACGAGAGAACCATAATTCCATCATCATCCATTGCCCACTCTGCCTCGCCACCAGCCTTGGCGCCAAAAATGCCCGATGCTTTCAATTGAAAGCCGACGACCTTATTTCCAGGAATCATTTCACCAATGGCGCTTCCGCAAGCAGACGCGCGTTCCGCAACCATGAAAAATACGAAAAGGATCATAGTCATTTTTAACACTCACACCTCTTCAATTATGATACTTGGAAATTATGAGTACGCCAGGATTTTCGCGGTTTAAAACCGCAGCAAGAAACCTACGCCACCGGACATCATCGTCGACGACTTCTCGGCGATCACAAGCTGGCCGTAGCGGGCAGCAAACGACACGTTGATTTTCCACAATTGTCGGTCATAGCGTACGCCAGCAGATATACCGGTCGCGGGAACGATTCGGCCAGTCGCATTGAACAACAGCTGTTCCATACCTAAGTCGGCTGCGAAGAGTGGACCTTGTCCCAATTTAGAAATGAAACTGGTCTGGCCGCCGACGTTCAATGTAGATTCGCGTTCGACGAAGTTTCCCATAAATGCGTAGGCACCAGAGACTCGGAACCCCGTGTACAAAATCGACAACGTGGACGGATCGAGCGCTTGGGACACTGAGAAGTTTCCGGCGATCTTGTGAGTTAAAGCATAGCTCGCTACGGCTTCGACGGCGCTGCCCATGAGCCCACGTCCCTCGAATGCAAACTGTGCGATTTGCCCGTAAATGCCTAGCTGAAAGCGAGATTCACGGTCATCGAGCTCAATGCGATAAGAGACCTCATCATCATCGCCTTCCGACTCTGACGAGCTAACTGCGCTCACTTTTTCTTTGTCGACGGGAACAGCGACAGTTCGTTTTCTAACGATTCGTTTGGTACGCAGTTCCGACTGGGCGTTTCCAGCGGTAGGAGCCAAGAGTGACAGGGCAAGAATAAGAAGTGCTGCGAGCCGCAACACTATGCAGCCTCTCGACTGTTTTCATCTCGCGAATTTTTTTGCGTGAGCATCATTTCATCAAATCCGCGAAGGCCCGCTGCAACTAAGATATCAAACATTTCGGTGTCGCGAGAAGGTTGTGATTCGTTCAAATAGGAATTGAGCATTCCTACCTTTTTATTAGGCAGGGCTTCGATCAAACCTGCAAGAACTTCATCGGGTCCCACCCATGCATCGGCAAGGTCACGCGCATTGAACTCGTCGAGCGCTTTCTTTCGATAAGCGATTGGACATAGGGCCAGCCAAGCCAAAGTCTGAAGTGCTGAACGCATATGAGCTGGGATTTCGGTCGCATTATGCATGACATACTTTTCGTCAGCGATCGTGAGTTTCTTGACGACAAGTCGCATCGGCAATTCTCGGGGCGCACTTCTATGCTCGATCGAGATAGTTTCCTCAGAAACGACAGCGACGGAACGCGAAGCCATCATCGTTAGGTTCATGCGATCCGCTAGCGAAATGGGAAGATTCTCCCATCGAAGTGGTGTCAGACGCGAAAGGAACTGCGTGTTCGCGAGTAACCAAGAAGCCAAATCAGTTTGATTCAAACTTCGCAATTCAGGTGCTGCCACGAGATATCGAGAATCTGAATGATGACCGAGATTCACAGCTTCGAATTGACGAATGAACGGTAGGTACGCGCCGAATGATTGTTGGAACTCTGGAAATTTCAACATTTCTTCTCGTTGCTGCTGGGTCATCTGACTCCAGAGATAACTTGCGTACCCATCCTGCTCGGTCCAATAACAATCTGCGAACAGATTCAGAATGACCTCAAGCGAAAGTTCGGCGAGTTCACGAGTCCCAGCGGCGGCGACAGGAATCGCACCGGTACCACTTTGTGATCCGGATTTTCCTTCGAAGCTCGCCTTGCCAATGTCGACTTTACTTTTTGCAGCTCGTCCGCCGCCGGCTTGTTGAAACAGCGGCGCGAGTTTTCCGTCGACGACTCGAACTAATGCTTCTTCAATTCGGCCGCCGATCGAGAACACAGCAAACGACAGAATGAGGATCGCAATGAAAACGCCACCGACGAGTGCCCAGAGCCCGCGCTTGATGTTTTCTAAACCTTTTGCGGACTGTTCAGAGCTAGCCGTCTTTGGCTGTGCATCGACTGCCGCTGCGACCGGTGCCTGCTGCACCTTCGCCATCGCGGCCGACATTGCATTCGGCAAAGTCGCGTTCAACGACTTCGTCAGCGAGTCAGCGAGAGAATCGGAAAAGCCTTTTGAGAATGCACTGCCAAACGCGTTTGGAAGAGTGGCATTCAGGGATTTCGTCATCGAATCAGATAATGAATTAGAGAATTCAGTTGAAAGCGATTTTGAGAGCGAAGTCGACATTGCGGTGGAAAGATTCGTAGAGAGATTCGTTGAAATTCCTGTCGACAGATCGCGAGAAAACTTGTCCATGATTTGTGGAAGCTTAAGCAGCGGATCTTCAGCTCGAGCCAGACCACCCTTGCCGATTTCGTAGACAACGTTTGTCTTCGCTGAACCCAACTTGAGTGCTTCAAGAACTTCGGTCTTTACCCACTCAGGTACGAACGTCACCTGCGTGATAATTCGAACCTGAATTTCGGCGATACCGTCTTTTCCGACTTCGCCTTTGGCACCCTTCGGTGTCACCTTCGCGTCGAACCAAACTCCCGGAAGGTTCGTCTCAACTTTTTTCAGAATGACACGCGTTTGAACGATCGAATATGGATCGACCTTGTCCATGATCTTCAAAACGCGATCCTGAGTTAACTGCTCGATCTGAATTTCGGGCGAGTCCACCAATTGTGCATTTGCACTAAGAGAAATGAAGATGATCATCGCGGCAGCGAAATGTTTAAACAAATTTTGCATGTCATCTCCTTTCATTTTCTAGATAACCGGTTGAATTACGATTGAGATTGATCTGGCATCCCGGTCAAAAAACGATGAGGCACGAGCCGACGCTTTTTTCTCGGGAAATCCTTTACTGACTATATATTTTAGAACTTTAAGTGCACGGATCGATGACAGATCGAAATTGTCTTCCATCAGAGCGGATTTCGAAAGCAACGTAGAACGATCGGCGTGACCGACAACAGTCATCTGAATAGTTTTGTAATGTGGCGCCAATCGAACGAGAACATCGTTGATGCGAACCTTTAATGCTGGTGTGATAACGAAACTTGCCGGAGCAAATGCCGAATCTTCCATCGTGACGACGAGAAAAGATTTTTCGTTTTTAATTTTTACGCCGTTGATGTCTAAAGCTTTGCTGATCGAAGCCAATTTCGCTTCCATCTCATCGATGAGAGGATCCTTGGCATTGGTTATTGGCAACGCGCTAACTGGCTTCTCAATTGCGGCCGTCGAAGCTCGAATTTTCGCTTCGATTTCTTTTTTAGCATTTAAAAGGTCTTCCATCGAAGCCTCAACGGGCAAACCCATTGGATTGCGAGAACCGTGATTTGGAATTGCAATCCCCGCAACGTCACTTTCGTACTTCGACTTCGCGTAGGGACCGAATTCAACCTTTTTAGCATCGAGCAGATCTTCCATCGACGCTTCAACTGGTGCGCCTGAAAGTTTTGTCGTGCCCGGCGCATGAACGTTGATACCTGCCGAATCCGTCTGATACTTCGACTTTTTGTGCGGGCCCAAATTATTGAGATCGATTTCAAGCAAGTCTTCTAACGACGCTTCGAGATCGATACCGGACATTTTATTAGAACCCTGCATCGGCGCAATAACGCGACCTTTGGAATCGACATTATTCGGATTGATACCGATTTGCTTGTCCATCAGATCTTCCATCGATCCTTCAGCAGGCAAACCCTTCATCTCACGGGCCAATCTTCGCAAGTCTTCTGGCACAGCGGGATTGTCGTTCGGCTCTTTAAGATTGAAGAACAAGATGAAAAACGAAAGCAATACCATCAGAAGATCGGCGTACGAAACCGCCCAACTCCCCTCGCCGCCATGAGCTCCAGCCGCGGCGTGACCTCCGGGCTTGCGGATGACGTGCATCTCGTTTTTTTTCCGCTCTCTACGCTGCCTCACGATGAACAATCTCCTCTTCAATCATATTGATTGGTTCTCGATTGTTGATCAGATTCAAAATCTCATAGACGTATCCGTAGTATTTTCGCTTGTAGACGACCTCGACGCTGATTCGATCTGCGAGCGGACTTAAAAAACCTTGAGTCAGAACCAGCCCATAGAAAGTGGCAGTCATCGCGACCGCAAGCGACGGTCCGAGCAATGACTTATCCGAAGTTCCGAGGTTCGCGAACAGCGTGATCATACCCATAACGGTACCTAACATTCCCAGTGCCGGCGGATACTTCGCCAACGCTTGAAGCGCCATTAAGGATTCTCCGTCTTCGTGTTCAAGCTTGTCGCGATATTGCGAAATGAGAGCGACGAACGTATGTTGATCGACCCCCTTCTCCCAAAGACCGATTCCATATTGAACCAAGGGATCTGCACTCGCTTTGACCGTACTCTTGTCTTTCGCAAGCTGCATAAGTAGCGGCTTAAGTAATTCAATCGATGGTCGTCCCTTGAAAAGGCCGAGAATGTTCTTATATAATGCGATTGATACGCTGAATGGCGTACAAATCGCGCCGACTGCGAATGTTCCGCCGAAGACGACGATCAGCGAGTGACCGATGATGTAATCGCTGGCTTTGACATCACCAGCGCCATAGACCATCACAACGATGAACGCGATAAGTCCGATCGGTAAAGTCATCATTGTTTGTTTTCCTCCAACAGCTTGAGCATCTGCTGACCGTGCTCGTTGGCTGGATACCGCTTCAAGCCTCGCTGTACGCTTTCCTTAGCTCCCTCAAGATCACCCTTCACAAAACGGAGCGACGCTCGCAAGAGGTGGTAGTACTCGAGACTTTTGATTCGCTCGAGTTCGTTCAGAGCTTTTTCTGCAGCTGGAATATCTTTCTGAGAAATCGCAATTTGGAATTTGATCAGCTGGTCGATCGCTTCGGTCATCTTGACTTCGAGTTCGCGCTCGGCGACTGAAGATGGCCACTGCCCAACTTCCGGCATTTTTACACGAACCATGTCCTGACCGTTTTTCACATCGATTGGAACTACGAGTATTGGAACTTTACCCTTAGCGCTAATCCAATAAATCGTATCTTCAGCAAGATTGATCGAGGCTCCTGGTTTGTGAGCTTCCGTTTTTCCTAGGCCCGTGCGATTGGGAACTGAAACTTCAACGGGATGTGGGAATTGCAATTTCACAGCGCGCGCATGCGCTGGCACTGGCGCAAACGAAAAAGTGCATAGTGTGGCGATCAACATCGCGAAATTAGAATTTGTCTTTTCAAAACTTGGTATCATCCATGTCTCTTATCGACACGGGCTTAAGGAAAACTGAATGCAATCCTAGAGGTAGGTCTAAAACTAAGCCTCAGTCTGATCGAGTCGAGTTTGCTCTTGAACCGGACTAAGTACCTAAGGCTAGAAGCGCGCCTTGAGGCGGCGGATAAATGCACCAAACCAGGTCGACCCGTGTTGCGAAATTCGCTGATTCACAACATTTTCTACATCTTCCGGACGAACGGCCCCTTCGATCAAAACGCCGTCGATCCAGAGTGTAGGATTCGCAACTATTCCTGCTTTTCGCGAGTAAACCTGCTGTTGCGCGAGAAGCGCTTTGCTTTTTCCACCTGTGAAACATGCTTTGAGTTTTTCGTCGCTCAAACCATGTTCTTTTGCCCATTTATAAAATGCGTTTTCATCTGATTGAAACGCCGTTGGGGAAAAGTCTTTAATAAATTGTAAAGACGATCCGCGCTTTTGATCTTCAACACAAAGTGCGCCTTCAGCCAGCATGTTCGCGATGCCGTCGGATTCGCCAAACGTGTGAATCCAGTTGAGCTTCAGGTGCCCTGCGTGTTTTTCCATGATTTGACTTACGAGCCCGATGAACTGCGAACAATCGGGACAAGTCGTTCCCGAAAAAGCAACGATCGAAATCGGCGCATCTGAAACGCCGACATCTGGTTTCCAAGATTGATCGAGACGTACATTGGCATAGGGCTCGCGAAATGCGACTTTTACCGGCCCAGAAATCAAGTTTTCCGCTACGTAATTTTCGATTTGCGACTGTTCCTTGCGTTGCGCAAGACTAAGCATAAACTGCGCGCGTTTTTCAGGAGTTAACTCGGATTGTGTAAATCCAATGTGAGTCAAATACGCTTGAAGATCCGTTTCAGTGATCTCAACTTTTTTTCCGCCAAGAACTTTTTCATTTACATATTCTTGCAGCGGTTTTCCTGCCTTTGTCGCCTCTTCGTTCAGAAGTATTCGCGAAATCTGACTGTTAAACTGTGTGGCTATTTCGGAAAAGCGTCGTTTTTCGATCGACTGCAACACGAAGTGATCATAGTCGATGTCGTCACGAGTGACGCTGATTGAACCGAATTTAGCTAGAAGTTTTGGGTCCTCTGACTTTGTCGTCACATATGACACATCAAAACCGGCCAACGGTTTTCGACCGAGTCGCGAAAGCAGCGGCTCGAGTTTGGTCGCCGTTTTCGGCAGATGAATTTCAACATTGCCCGACTTACTTTCCGGTTTCTCGGCGGTTTTTTCGACTGCTTTTAAATAAGCGAGCCCGATCATCACTTCGTTTTCTTGCTTCGCAAGATCTTTCAGTACTTCCGATTTGTCGAGAATTTGATTGAACGTAATTTTATTGCCGTTCACTTCGGCCAATATGTCCGGTGACTCGAATTTCGAAGTTTCATAGCGGATTTTCGAACCTTCGAGCGCGAATCCCGGTTCGTTTTTTCCCGTGCATCCGGTCATCAAGATGGACGTCGCGATAGACACAACGAGCGAGACCGAAAATACGCCCGAGAACGCCAATGACTTCACCACCGAAAACCTCCAACCAAAATACCCAGATGTAACTAGACAAGTTTGCCGTCCTCAAACGAGAGAAGCAACCCGCCAAAACGCGCGGTCGATGGCTACGACTTCAGTCTAGTGAAAATTAGTCCTTCTGCGCGAAACCAGAGACCGGAACGGCCTGCGGCAACGTAAGGCGCGTGTGATCGCCGTAAGTGTTGAAGTTGTTATTACCCCAACAGCGGACATAACCATCAGTTGTGAGACCGCAGGCGCGGTATCGACCCAACTGAACGCGAGCATATGTGGTCGCGCCGTCGACGATCGTTGGAGTCGTCCAATTGGTAACCCCAGTGCCCGCAACTCCCTGCGAATAACTTCCCCAGCAATACATGGCACCATTCGATCGAACCGCACACGTATTGAAATCTCCAGATGAAATTTTCGTGTAGTCGTTCGAAGTATCAACGGCTGTCGGTGCCGTTCTCTGTGTAATCGAACCATCACCAACGCGTCCGTCGATGTTATAGCCCCAGCAGAAAATCTTGCTCGAAGTCGTAACACCGCAAGTGTGGCTTTCGCCCGTTGATATTTCAGAGTAGAGCGTGCCCGAATGCGTCGTTGTCGGCACTGTAACGTTTGTCGCAGTAATAACGTTGTCACCAAGGCGCCCGTTTAGCTGATAACCCCAGCATTTCAGAACACCTGTTGTTGTGATACCGCACGCATGCTGAAGACCAACCGAAACTTTAGAATAAGAAACACCGCTGTCGATTAAAGTCGGTGACACAACGGCCGTCGCCGAGCCGTTGCCGACTTGACCGCGATTGTTGGTTCCCCAGCACTTGAGCGCCCCGCTCGTCAAGATTCCGCACGTTGTCTCGCGGCCTGCTGCGATCGCTGTATAGGTGTTCGCGCTGTCGACCGCGACCAGCACGCTAGAAGTCAAATTCGCTCCGTTGTAAGTGCCGTTTCCAGCGCAGTACAATTTTCCGTCCGTTCGGATTGCGCACATGTGATACCGCGCACTCGCAACCATCGAGTAATCATTGTCGGCATCGATAAATGTGTAGCTAGCGACGTCAGGAGTTGACGTGATACCGAAGAATCCTGAAGTATCGCCAGAACCCACGCAGCGCAGTTTTCCGCCAGCGATCGCGCACGACGAGCGACCTGCGCCGTTACCGCGATCCATCATTGTGAAGACGCGCGTTCCGTCAAACTGAGCGACCGATGTCGGTCGGTTGACAGCGGGTTTACCATCGCCGGCAAACGAGAAGAGTTCGCGCACTCCACCGTTGAGCACTCGATGTGTCGTCGTGCGAGCCCAGACTTGATTCAAACCGAGGGACACATCTGCGAAGCTTGTTCCACTTTGGACCGTCGTCATCGAACTTACGTCTGATGTCAGACGATCAAGTAACGTTCCGTAGTCGACGCGGCCCGAGCACTTCAGCACGTTGCCAGTCGTGACTCCACAAATATTTTCTGAACCGACTGTGATTTTCGAATAGCTCACGCCTGAATCGACAACTGTCGGCGTCGTGGCACTCGCAGAACCACCCAGGCCGATGCGTCCGTTCGTATTCAGACCCCAGCACTTGATGGCGCCGGCTGTTGTTCTTCCGCAAGAGTGAGTCGCAGCCGACTCGAGACCTGCGTAGGCCACGCCGCTGTCGATGACCGTGCCGACAGCCGAGAATCCACCGACGCCACCCGTTCCAGTTTTGTAGTCGGCGTTTTCTCCGAAGCAAGTCATTACGCCGCTCGTTGTTCTGATAGCACAAGTGTGAAAATCACCCGGTGCGACCGCGAGGTAGTTTGTAGCGGCGTCCAATGCGAATGGGACGATTTCGTTTCCACCGTTGTTACCCGTCACTTGGCGTCTCGAGTTGTTTCCCCAGCAATAGAGCTTCGATGTCGAAGAAATTGCGCACGTATGGTATGTGCCGGCTTTGGCGATTAACACGCCAGTTCCGATATTCGTCGTGACCGATACTGGTGATGTGCGCGTCGTGGTCGAGTTGTCGCCAAGCTGACCGCTTGCGTTTGCTCCCCAGCATCGAATTGTTCCCGCCGCATCAGCTCCGCCGGCAGAAGTCACCGCGCACGCGTGATCGTAACCGATCGTGACCGACGCAAAGTTGTTACTTGCATCAACCGCAACGAAGGTCGATCGATCGGTCGTTGTTCCATCACCAACGAATCCTCCCTGGCCCATGCAGAAGAGTTTGTTGGCGTATGTGATGTAACAAGCGATACGATTTCCAGCGCCTGGCCCGCTTGGCATCGCGACTGGGGCCGTCGCCGTTTGGTCATCATCTAAAATCATCACACGATGTGCAATTCGACCAGCCACATGTGCGTATGCGAAATCGGAATCGATCAAAGCGATGTCGAGGAATTTGTCTCTTTCGGCTGTCGCATTGTCCGGAACTGTGAACGTGATATTTGCCGACGTCTGCGTTGCCGGAATCGTAACGGTGCCTGTCGTAGCAATTCCTGACGTGTGCGTGCCGCTGATGGCCGATCCAAAAGTTTTATAACTCACGACAACAGGAAATGCTTTGGCCGCGGACATCGAAACGGCAACGGTAACAGTGCCGCTGTTTTCGGTGACATATTGATAGTTACTGGTGAACTGAACGTCGGCGTCGGTTGCATCAAACACATAGTTGACCGGAGCAACTGTACACGTACTTACGTTTCCGGCGAAATCGATCGCTTTTGCGTAGTAGTTGTAATCGCCAGCAGAACCAATTGCCGGAAGCGTAATGTCGATCGAAGATCCGTACTGTCCTGTCACAGTTGTGACAACAGTCGTACAGATCGAGTTGCTATAAATCGAAACGTCGTCGTTATTGAACAAACCCGTCAATCGAAGGACTGGACGACTCTTGTATCCTGGAGAAACTCCGGGACTGAAGTTCGAAAGTGCCGTCGTAACTGGTGCGACGGTGTCTCGCGTGAACGACGTCGTTGCCGTTGAGCAGCCCGATGTTGAACCCGCCGTGTTCGACTTGTTGGCATAGAAATTCCAAAGCTGATCGA
>JAYSYF010000421.1:0-24699 GCA_043716655.1 Bdellovibrionales bacterium
CGACTCGGCGATTGATTTGCAGACGCTGATTTTGTTTTGATTCTTTCGCGAAGTGAATCGAACGATTCATGAAAGACCATTTTTCATTTCTAAAACTGACCAATTCCTTTTGCAGCAGCCGACGTAACGTAGCCAGTACGACGTCTTCATCGATAGAAAGTCGCTGTGCGATCGCTTTCGAAGTTTGGAACTTTTTAGAACTCGTCAAAACATGAATTTTTGCTGGGATCGGAGTCGAAACATAGTATTCCCAAAAGGCTTCATCCGAGACGGGTTCATTTGCGTCGACCCGATTTTTCAAATTCAGTCGCGCTCGTTTTAGGCGCGCGAGCTCGCTCGAAAAAAACGCGCGTAAATCAACCGACGACGCCTTCCCGAGGCGCACGAGATTAAGGAAATAGTCGCGCTGGTCGACATCAAACTTGAGGAAAGATGTCATGCGCAGTGCCTGTTCTTCGGTGAGGTCAGCTTTGTTTTTTAGGATTTGATAGAGGGAGGCGGGTTGACACTGCAGATGGCGCGCCATCGCGCTTTGGGTCCCACGTAACGAGCGATCCGAATTGAGAAACTGGGTGAGGAACGCCTTGTAGTCATCAAATTCAAAGATATTTTCCAAAAGAGGTCTCCAATCTATATTTTACATATAAAAAAACGGCCATAAATTTATGACAAATATATATAATCGTTGAATGCCCTGACTTATAAAGTTTGGCAAGACGACGCTTAGACCGCGTCAATTACAAGGGGGTTCGCTTGAAATTATCGATGTTGATCGCGGGTTGTTTTGTTTTAACGGCAGTGGCGAATTTTGGCATCGCGGGCCCTAGCGTTAGCGGCGGAGTGCCGCCGGCTCCGATGATCACGACGATGTCGATCGAAACACCGGTCGCTGGCGTTGACTATCCGACAGAAACGAACACCTCGATGACGGCGGTACTCGCACTGTACGAGGCGCGAATTCCGATTTTCGACGTCGTTCCCACACTTGTTCCGGCCCGTGCCGGTCGAGATTTTCCAACCGATTCAACGCCGCCGTTTTGGACGCGGTTTCAGCGCGTGCTAAGGTTTTCAAGCCATGAGCGAGCGCCAGTGCGCCTTTCAGTTTCCGGCGGAGCACTGAACTGGTCATTGCCTAACGGGGACGTTGTCGTCGTTTCAGAAATCACCGAAATTCGCCGCTCAGAAGCTGGCGTAGATTATCCAACAGATGCTCCCTCACGTGAATTTTACCTTTTGGTGATGAAAGATGGATCGCGTATCCCACTTTAGCCAATTCGCAGAAAGTCGATATTTAGACACGCGAGTTCGTCGGCCGCCGAAGCATCCATGTTTTTTTGCAGTAGGATTAGGGATTCGGCGAGTTGTTCGGGGAGAACCTCGAAATCTGTTTTTGAAAGCGAGACAGGGACGTGAACATCAATTCGGATTCGGACTATAATTCAGGTCGTGCTGCCAAAATCAAATCGATCTAAGCCGCCGCCGAGTCAGTGGCGCCTGAGCCTTCCTGGGCACTCCAGGAAGGGGACGAAAGCGACTCTTTCGAAAGTGGCCGCATGAGAGCGCGGCTTTTGTAGCGCGACGTGTGGCGGTCATCTAGCGACGCTTCCTGACCGACGCCGAAATCGGCCGACGGGGACTGATCGCGCGATCCGAAATAGCGAACGCACTTTTTAAATGGGAACGCGAAGGGGAAACGAAAAGACCCCGCTCGAATAAGCGAGGCCATCAATCAAACCGGTGACCGAGATCGCAGTGTCATTGGTCAGTCATATCCGCAGCCTATTGGTTGTCGTGCACGGCAGCTTGTAGCGTTCGTTGCGAAATAGTTATTGATCTGAACGTGACCTTGGTCGAGTCGGACTCGAGCGAAAATATGCCGATACCAGAGTGTGTCAAATCGAGATCAAAAGGTTAAGCTCCGCGCATTCGCTCACACGTTTTGCAACCTCGCACTGCTTGTGTTTGCAGGTTCGGATGTTGCCGTTGCACATACCGCAGAATTCCAATCTCCCCTCAAAAATGTACCACGCGCAATGGAGCAATACGATTCGACAAAAAAAGCGGCAATCGATTTGATGGAAAGATTTCCCCCGGACCAACATGTTTATGTCGGCATCGGGAAAAGCCCGACTCCGATCATAGCATTTATGAAGGCTATCGGTGGCGCCGGAGCCGCGCAGTCATTACCCTTAACAGGACTGGGTGCTAATGGATTTTTTGAAAAGAATGATCCCCAAAGCATTGAGAAGATTCACCAGCATCTGGCGGAATTTCTTCCGAATATCGAAAAACTCGGCGGGAAGAAACTCTTAATTCTTGATTTCGCGGATTCCGCGACAAGCCTCGAATTTTCTGCGCAAGAGATAAGGAATTTTATCGAAACATCTTACCCGCAGCGAAAGATCGAACTGGTAGTTGTTGGAATTCCAAACTTCCTGGCGACCAGCCGCCTTCGATCGAAAGGATTTGAAGTTCTAAAAGTAAATTGGGACCTTCGCAGGAGCTTGAACAATCACGAATATAAGACGCTTCATGAGTTTAACGATTACAATTATGACACGAGTGAGCCTTATGAGAAACCAGCTCGACGTTCAACGGAATAACTGATCGATGAAGCCCGCCGGGAAGCGGATAATACCACGATCATAACGAATGGCGGCTATTCAGCGGTACCGGCCGAAGCGCGCGCCGCAACCGAGAGAGATATCTTGGCCCGAAGAGGTTTCGACAATCTGGTGCTTAATTTCCAGAAACGAGCCGTTAAGGACAGGAAGCTTAGTAAGATTCTCGAGAAAAAATACCCCTCATTTCTGCGCCATCTCTCCTCCGTCGAACCGATTCCGTCTTCGGCGGCGACGTCGAATTGCATTAAGTGGTTTCAATCTCTATTTTCGGCTGCAAAATAATCTTATTGGCTGTGCTGCCGAGCGCCGAACAAAACCTAAAGGATGCCTGTCTGAATTTGGTTTCGGGATCCTGTGCGTTTTGGCAACCTCATAAGAAAACAATGGCCTTGATTAGGTCCGCGAAAAACGTGGACAAGCAGGCCAAAAAACTTCGGTTTGCTACAAGTCGCTACCAACACCAGAAATGGCGTCAGTGATTTCAAGGATTTAGGTCAACTTACACTCTCTCCGCCAATTTCATCGCTAACGCGCAAACCCAAAGCACTTTGACCATCGAATTTACGCAAATGTTTGAATGATTCTCTGAAAAAAATAAGAGCATCGTCTACGGGAGAGTGAAGACAGAAGTCGAAAAGGATCTCGTCGAAGGTTTTGAAATTACCAAAACTCCGACGTTGCTTGTGTATCTAGAAGAGCCAGAGATTCGCAGTATTCCCGGCGGATGTGACGAAGCGGCAATAAAGGCGATCATTAGCGAGATTCTTTTCACTTCGAAGAAGCAGCCGGAAAAAAATAGGTGGCAGAGTGCTTCACGTCTCAAGGTAGTTTGCAAAGTTCGACGTTTGTGACGGGCGGAGTCTTTCTCACCGGTGGTTCGCCCTCAGCACCTTTGACGGTACATTCGATAACTGCTTTGCAGCCACTCAGTTCTTTAACACTGCAGATCTTGTTTTCGATAATTCCGATAGTCAATAATGTATAGCTTCTGATTAACTCTGGCCTGCCGTGCAACGCTGCACTTCTTTGATCGTTGTTAGGCCATTGACCGCCATGCGAAGTCCGAACTCGTAGAGAGTTTTGAAGTTATCATTTCGCACTTCTGCTAAAAGTGTTTCGCTGCTCGCGTCGTTTGCCAGCAAATCGGCGACGGCTCGAGTGTTCTTCCATATCTCAATAATTGGAAGTCGACCGTGATAGCCGGTGTTGTTGCAAAAGACGCAACCCTTACCCTCAAAAAGTACGCTCGTTGTAACGTCAGGACCGAGCCGAGCCAAAAGCAGTTTGGATTCATCATCGGTGATCGGTCGACTGACTCGGCACTTCAGGCAAATCGCACGCACGAGACGTTGCGCCATAGCGCCGATCAGGCCAGACGCGATTGTGCCGACGGGAATTTCGAGTTCTTTCAACCGATTCTTTACTGAGAGCGCGTTGTTTGTGTGCAGGGTGGAAATAATCAGATGTCCCGCCATCGCAGCGTCGAAGACAACCTTTGCAGCCTCCGCATCGCGAATCTCGCCGACGACAAGAATGTCCGGGTCCTGGCGGAGAGTACTTTTTAGTGCCTTCGCAAACGTCATGTCGGTTCGTTCTTTAATCTCGAGCTGTGTCGTTCCCGCGATTTCGAGTTCGATCGGATCTTCAATCGAAATGATTTTCGTGTCGACCTTGTTCAGCTCTGCGATCAGCGAATATAGCGTTGTCGTCTTCCCCGAACCAGTCGGGCCCGTGACTAAAAATAAACCTTGTTTGAATTTCGCGATTGATCGCAGAAGTCCGACAGTTCGAATGTCTGGAGTCAGCATCGTTAATGGAACGATCGAATTGCGTTCACGTATCAAACGTAGCACAGCACCTTCACCATTTCGGGTCGGTACCGTTACGACCCGAGCCGTCAGCTGCCGTGTACCGTCGAGCAATTTTAGCTGTCCATCTTGCGGCGTCTGCTTATTTCCAATGTCGAGATTGCTGACGACCTTGATGCGATTCACTATGGCTTCGGCGGCTTCCTTCGGGATTTTGCTTCCGATTTCAGTCAGAACACCATCGATTCGGTAGCGGACGCAGTATCCGCTCGGAGTCGGCTCGATGTGGAGGTCACTTGCCCGACGATCAAATCCGTCGGCGAGAAGTTTGTTGAGTTCCGGTATTGCTCCGCCGCCCGACGACTTTGCACCAGAGTTGCGATCGCGATGAAGTGAATCCTCTGACGACGGGATCTGCGCCGTCCACGCGGTGAACTGTTCAGCCGTAATGAGCTCGAGGTTTATTCGAAAGCCGCGCAAGTATCGATTTGCAATCGAATAGATCGCGTCGTTTCCAGGATTCACCGTTCCGAGCGTCACTTCGTTTTCGACGAGACGAAGCGGAATCACCTGCTGCTGAATAATGATCTGTCGTGGAATCAAGTGGCCAAGCTCACCGGGCTTTACTTCGGTAGAAACGTCGAACATTTTCAAGCCAGCGCCGTCGGTCGACTTCTGCAAGCGCAGCGACAATCGCTTAGCCAGGTTGAGACAGAATTGTCCCGAGGCGAGAAGCTGATTGAAGGTTTGCTTTTTCATCCTTACGAGGCGGGTCGGAAGTGTGGCTCGCGAAAGATGCGAATGCGGCTTGTCCAGCAAGAGAGAAATTTCGGACAAACCTTCGCCGAATTCGCGTCCAACAACGGCGCTCCATCCGCGATTTTTCTCGGTCTGATATCCAAGTTCAACCCGTCCAAATAAAACGATATAGAAAAAATCGCTCGGGTCGCCGGGTTTGAAAATCAGTTCACCCGGCTGCACATCAACTGTGTCGACGAGTCCGCTCAATTGTTCAATACTGGCAGGAGCAATTCGCTGAAAGTAAGGGCTTTTCAGCAGGCAATCCAGAATTGTAGGTTCTGGCAATGAAACCGGAGTTTCGTGCGCCGCGGACTTCAAAGGTGGATTGGAGTAAAGCCAATTCACTTTTTTCAAAGTTTGTTCAAAGTCGGATTCGCCTATCAATACGACATTCACCTGAATGTTCGGCAGAGTCGCTCGGCAGTGTTCGAAAAACTCTGGCTGCGATGGATCTTTGACGGCAACGAGCAAGATTTGCGAGTGATAGCTCAATGGAAGCACGCCGAGCTTTCGCCACATGCTGGCTGGCAAAAGTTCTGGAATTTCGGGGCTGTGCTTGATCGACGATGCCTCGAAGTACTCGAACGAAGAGTTCTGCGCAAAGTTAGAAAGAAGCCCGGCCAAATTCATAACAAGCCGACCGCCAATGGCCGGATTTTTCTCGATGATCTTCAAAAAGGCGTCACCATCAATGCGATAGAGTTCCGAGTCTTCGGCGGCGAATGCCGAAGCAGATTTGTTTGTGTGATTGAGCACCGAAAAATCTGAAAAATGACTGCCGGCTCTCAAGAGAGCGATACGGGCCACCTGCTGAACTTCGGGATGGTATTTTACGATTTCAACAGAGCCGCGCATAACGAAATAGACATGATCGCTAATCTCACCCTCGAGGATGATTGGATCGCCTTCTTTGTAAAGTACCGGCTTCATCACGCTCGCGACAAATCGAATGGCCTCGTCATCGGCATCGTGAAAAAGCAGGCTCGCCTTTAGCACTTCAGCTAGCGTCTTCGGTGTCTGATCAAGTTGGTGCTGCATCCCTCTTTTATCGGAAAAACGCCAGTTTCGCTTGATGCTAGACTAGGCCCGAGTCTCAAATTGATGCGCCTTCATTTTGTTCGGCGGTGCACAGAAATTGGCGCGACTCTTGGAAGGCCTTTGAGAAGTAAAGGATATCGCAATGAAATCGAAGCTACCGCTATGCCTCGCCCTCGTGTCAGCACTTTTTGGCACTCAAATGATAAACGTTGCACTGGCAGAGGCGCAGTCTCCGCTCGGTCGTAAGCTTGAACTTGTTCGTCGGCCCAACGGAACTCCACGCTTCACGGTTCAGCACGTACTAACGCCCCAGCCGGTTTTTGCGATCACTCTTGCACTTCCAGGGAATCAACTGCTTTCCGAACGCGAAGGAAGTATTGCTCCCTCGTTTTGGGCCATTGTCGACAAACAGACGCTGCAGGCTCTAACGACCTGGCAACCGACGGGCGTCACTGGCCGATTCACCGGCGATTCGAGCGTCGCCATGTCGCTTTCTGTCGACCCGCTTCAAGTGCCGTTCGTGCTGAAATCTCTTAAGAAGAGCGTTTTGATTTTCGCCTTGAATAGCGCCGGTACGCCGGTCGCCAACGCGTATATCGACCTCGCTGCTTTGTGTATTTCGAATCCAGCCCAATTCGTGAATCTCGACACGAACTCAATCGGTTGCAAGTAAGCTGTGCGCTGCAAGTGTCGCAGCCAGTGCAGCGACGAAACTCAGACGACTTTGAGAGCGCCGGTCTTGTCGGAATAGAGTTCGACGGTTCCATGGCGATAATTATTTAAAAAATGAGTGATTTCTGTCAGCCGACCGGTTTCGTTCCACTTGGTCTGCTTCGTCAACAGGCCGCGAGAATCGTACTCGTTCGCAAACAGTCGGACTCCCGATTCGCTATAACCGGCGCAGGAACTCTCGGTTCCGTTCTCGTCATAAGCCCGCTCGAGTACCAGCAAATTTTTCGGAGAGAATTCCTTGAATGATTCAAGCTTGCCGGTTTCCCGGTAGGTCCAGATGGTTCGTTTGTAGCGATTTGCACGAGCTTCGGCGGCGTTGTCCCGCTAACATTCTCGATGACGAAGCAGTAAATTTAATTGTTATAGAAACAGCGGCCACAGGCCTGACGATAACTTTCGTTTCCGCCAATCGAAACTTGTTCCCCATCTTTTACCCGAGCGCCGCGCTCATCGACGCGAACATTCATCGTCGCTTTTTTTCCGCACGTGCAGATATTTTTCAGTTCCTCGATGTCGTCGGCAATTGCCAGAAGTTGTGCTGAACCCGGAAACGGCTGGCCTCTGAAGTCGGTTCGCAGTCCATAACAGATGACTGGCACGCCGTTCACCTGCGCGAGTCGATGCAGTTGCTCGACTTGTCTTGGACTCAGGAACTGAGCTTCATCGATCAGCAAGCACGAAACTTTTTGAACCTGCGCCAAGAAGTCGGTTTCAACATTGAAGAGATCGGCGTCCCGTTGCGGACCAAGTCGAGACGTGATCTTGCCGACACCATATCGATTGTCGATGGCTGCCGTGTACAAGTGAACTTTCTGCCCCTGCTCTTCATAGTTGTGTGCAACCTGCAAAAGCGCTGTCGATTTTCCCGCATTCATCGCGGAGTACCTGAAATAGAGTTTGGCCATAGCGTCAACCAACTACAATCCGCGCCGTTTTGCCACGTCTCCTTGACAACGCGACATGGCGATTTCGACGATAGGCGCAAGAAGAACGGTGGTTCAAATGCGCTCGAAATTTTACGCAGTTTTAGTTTCAATTATGTTCTGCCTTCTTTTGCCAGGCTTCGCAGACGCAAACACGCTTGTCGATTCTTCGAAAGCTCTGAATGGACCGATCTATTTTGTCAGCAATCCCGAAATTGAAACGATCGAGTTTCCAAATCTCGAGCGGGTCAATGGTCCGATCTATATCGTCAACAACACGAGTCTGACATCAGTTCGCTTTCCAAAGCTGGCTTTCGTTAATGGTCCCGTTTACATGACTTACAATCCCGCACTTGCCGAATCGATATTTTCAACAGGGCTCTATGTTAACGGACCACTTTACTACTTCATGAATGGAACAGACGCTCGATGATAAAAATCCTACTGTGCTTTCTGCTATTGGCTGCAACGGTATTGGTGAGACCCACGGCCGCCTCAGCCGCACCGCCGATGAAATACATCCATCTTGAGGGCAGTGCCCCCGGCGTCAGTGGAGCTGACGTCATTCAGAAACTCACGACACTTTTTATTGCGCCGTTAAATACCGGTTCATTGAACGTACGAACCTCTTATTCGATGACCGTGAGTGGGCCGCAAAGTGAATTCGCGTTCAATTTGATTTTAGAAGTCACGGGAGTCGACTCGTACCCCGCATTCGAACAATACATTCAAGATTCTGAATCGCGACTGGTCTTCGGCGTCTCCCCGCGATTCAAAAATGTTTTGAGTCTCGAAGAGACTGCAGAAGTCCAAATTGGAAGTTTCGATCCAAACGCGTGGGACGCGTTTGTAGTCACGTACACTTCGCCGCGCAACCTCGTGTTTAAGACTTTGCTCGACTGGAATAATTTTACGAACGCCTATGGAAATGCTTTGATGTCGACGGACCACATGGTCTTCCAAAGCTACGTGTTGTCCCTGATTAGTGGCCTCCCAGAGGAGACGACGATCGTGAGCGAGCTTTCGAAAAATGACATGATGGCCATCAATCCACTCGTTCAGATTCGGCTGGAAGACGGTTCGGTCGTAGGGCAAGACTGGAATTTCTCCCCGTTCATTCCTTATAAGTTCATTCGCAGCTGTTTTTCGAGTCGGCTCGAAAATGGCAATTGTTTTTAGTCGGGTGACACCAACCGAAATTGTAATTGAAACTGGCGACTCTGGAATTTGCGTCTGCAAAGATTTTCTTTCGCCGACCGAAGTCGGCAGTCTGCAATCAGATTTTGATTCTGTCTACGCTTCCGGCGCCTTTCACAAAGCCGGTGTCGGCCAAGGCTCTGCACAAGAGGTTCGTGATCTAATTAGAAATGATGAAACGTTCTGGCTAGAGCCGCAAACGAATGATGTCGTACAAAAAGCGCTTCTCGAACGTTGCGACCAGTTAAAATCCGCTTTCAATCGAACGCTATTTCTAGGTTTAAATGAATTCGAGGGACACTACGCGCAGTATTCCGCTGGCGGGTTTTATCAACGGCACCTCGACTCGTTTTCGGGCGATCAATCGAGAATGGTTTCGATCGTGATCTATCTCAATCGGAATTGGCAAACGGGAGATGGCGGCGAACTTCGTGTTTTCACAGGAGACTCACACATTGACGTCGAACCGATCGCCGGCACGCTTGTCGCCTTCATGAGCCGAGAAACAGAACACGAAGTTTTGGCGAGCCGCGTGCCACGACGCAGCTTCTCGGGTTGGTTCAAGCGGCCCTCATAGGTTGCTAATTACAATCCCTCGTGGAATGACATGTTCCATGATCCGAACCGAAATCGAAAAATTTAACGAAAATCTGGGAATCGAATTTTCAGAAACGCCGCCCTCGAGCTGGTGCGTAAATCCAGATTTTCACAAGCTCGATCATGAGTTGTTAAAACGGCAATGGCAGTTCGTCGCTTCAACCGATCAGTTTACCGAAGCTGGATCGTTCGTCGCCGGTGAGTTTTGCGACGAGCCCTACATCATCACGCGTAGCGACCAAGGCGAGCTCAAAGCGTTTTACAATGTCTGCCGTCACCATGCAGCCCAACTTCTTCACGGCACAGGATGCACAAAAGAAATTGTGTGTCCCTATCACGCTTGGTCTTACGGGCTTGATGGAAAGCTGAAGAAGGCTCCGCACATGGCCGGAGTTAAAAATTTCAATCGCGATGCACTTTCGCTTCGAGAGATTCCGTTAAAAATTTGGAACAAATTTGTTTTACTGAAATTCTCTGGCGAGGCGACACCGCTTGATCCGGAACTCGAAATTCTGCAAGAACTTTTGAATCGTTCCGGTACAGAACGGCTTCGATTCCGAGACCGACGATCGTACGACATCAAGTGCAACTGGAAAGTCTATATCGACAATTATCTAGATGGTGGATATCACGTCGATCATTTGCATAAAGGTCTCGCGGGACAGCTTGATCTCGCAAATTACAAAGTTCAAAACTATCAACGGTGGACCCTTCAGTCGTGCGCAGCTTCAGAAACACCGATGAAGTCCGAGTCGATCGATTTCAAAGAGCGAATCGGCGACGAAGCGCTGTACGCTTGGATTCACCCGAACTTCATGATCAATCGTTATGGACCAATCATGGACACAAACTGGATAATTCCGACAGGTCCCGAAACTTGCTCGACGATCTTCGATTATTATTTCACGCCCGATGCGAGCGATAGCTTCGTCGCGGCTTCGATCAAAGCGAGCGAACAAGTTCAAATTGAAGACGTCGCGATTTGTGAGTCGGTTCAAAAAGGTATGCGCTCTGCTGGTTACGGCACGGGTCGATACTCGCCGACATTGGAAACCGGTGAATACCTATTCCATTCTTTGATGAAGCGGCAGTACATCGAACTGTTAGACGGCAAGCCATGAACGCACCGGGATTAGCTGCACTTATTGCTCCGCATTCGATAGACGATTTTCTCGCGAACAACTGGCCGCACGCGCCGTTCGTTTTGCATGGTCTCGACAAGACCATTATACCTCTTAAACATCTTCCGTTCCTTCATTCACTTGAAGCGCTTCTTAACTCGTGGCCGGCTGTTGTTCAGGCGCATCTTCCGGATCTAAAAGATGAGGCGAGCGCTGTGGATGCAAATCCTCGCGACGCACGCAAGCTCTACGGCAATGGAATGGGCTTGCTGTTCAATAATGTACAAAATATTTCTCCAGATCTTAGCGCGTGGCTATCGGCGATCAGTCGCGATCTCGGTCTTCCAACTTCCACCCACGCGCGGTGCATGGTCTATGCAACGCCAGACGGAAAAGGCACCGCTCCGCACTTCGATCAAAACGTGAATTTCGTTCTTCAACTGCACGGAACCAAAACATGGTCGATTGCACCGAACACAAGTCTGAAAAATCCAACTCAACGACACACACTGGGTCAGCCGCTCGATCCTGAACTCGCTTCGTACGCGCACGATGAACTTCCTCAGTCGATGCCAAACGATGCACAGAAAATAGTTTTAAAGCCCGGGTCTTTACTTTTTGTGCCTCGTGGCTACTGGCATTCAACCGCAGCCTTTGGCGAAGCTTTAGCACTCAACTTTACGTTTAATCAGCCGACTTGGATTGACCTGTTCACACTCGCACTTCGCAGTCGGCTTTCGCTTTCGCCTGAATGGCGAGAACTCGCGGACGGTGTGACGTCCGCCGATCCGTCGAGAAGACAGACGGCCGAAAAAAACCTTGCAGCACTATTGCTTGAATTGGTCGACGACCTGCCACACTGGCGTGCTGCCGATATTCTCGGCGCCACGGAAGGCATTGATTAGGTACCAGAACCGCTTATTTGCGACGACCAAAACTCTTCGGCGCTTTTTTTCCACCCAGTACTGCACGTGCTCCGCCCGATCTTGCACCGGTCGATTTATGAGCCGGTTTCTTGTATTTATCTGTGCGTTCGCGTTTTGGAGGACGCTCTGGTGCGCGGGATTCAAGCATCAGATTCTCGCCGGGTGTAACGACGGTTTCTTCTGCGCCCTCAATGTACTGTTTGATCTTTGCATACGTGCGAGTGTCTGACTCGGTCACGAATGTGATTGCAGTTCCTGAACGACCCGCGCGTGCGGTTCGGCCGATGCGATGTAGAAAATCTTCTGCGCTAAAAGGAAGATCGAAATTCACGACGGTCTGAACGTGGGCGACGTCGAGACCGCGGGCAAGCAGATCCGTTGCGACGATGACTCGTATTTCTCCTTCACGAAACTCGCGCACAACTCGATTGCGATTTCCTTGCGTAAGATTTCCGTGAATCATTCCAGTAGAAACGCCGTAGCTTTTTAAATAATCTGCGACGTCCTCACAACTCGCCTGGCTGCCGCAAAATACGATAACCCCCTCGCGAGTCGCGTTGAGCTCGTCGAGAAGCCGGTCATGCTTTTGTTCTTTGCCTAGGAAAAGTACCTTCTGTTTCAAGCTCGAAACCGGAGCCTCAGCTTGTTCAGAACGAATCATGTAAATTTCTTCACGCATGAACACTTCGGCAATGGACTCGACGGATGGATCGAAGCTTGCCGAGAACATCAACGTCTGACGAGGACCACGCATCGTGGCCTGAATGCTCTTCAACTGCGGAGCGAATCCCATGTCGAGCATTCGATCGGCTTCGTCGATCACAACGATTTCAACATTTTGAAGGAGCAGTTTATTGGACATCAAATGATCGTTCAAACGCCCAGGCGTTGCGACAAGGATTCGTGGCTGGCGATTCAGCTTCGTAATTTGTTTCGCACTTGGCAGTCCGCCAATTGCGAGAGCCATGCTGTATCCGAGGTGTTCTCCGAGCTGTTCAAAAACTTTGTAAATCTGCTGCGCCATCTCGCGACTCGGAGCCAGAACCAATGCGCGAACTGCTGGATTTTTCTGAAGCATACTTAAGACTGGAAGAGCGAATGCGAGTGTCTTTCCACTTCCTGTTTGAGCAACGGCGATGAGATCTGACCCAGCGAGAGCAACCGGAATTACTTCCGTCTGCACGACTGTCGGTTTGCTGATTTCCATAGCTGCAAGCGCCTCAAAAACGGACGAATGAACATCGATGTCTGAGAAGCTCTTTAGCTTTTCTTTGGCCGCGCGAAATTTCATAGTGATGCACTCTTAGCGGCACAGGGCGCAATGCGCAATTCTAGACTGAAAATCAGCCGAGATCGAACTATCGGGCCGCGACTTTGCAACTCCTACAGATGCGATGGAAGCAAGGAGGGGTTAAGCATGATCGATCTGTACTATTGGCCGACTCCGAACGGTGAAAAAGTCCCGATATTCCTCGAAGAAGCTGAGATCGAATACCAGGTGAAGCTTGTGTCGTTGGCTAAAGGCGCTCAGTTCGCTCCCGAGTTTTTGGCCGTTTCCCCGAACAATAAAATCCCAGCGATTATTGATCATCGCCCACTCGATCGCGGCCAGCCGATTTCCATTTTTGAGTCAGGTGCGATTCTTATTTATCTCGCCGACAAAACCGGACGTTTTCTTTCACTCGACATTCGCAAACGAACAGAGACGCTGCAGTGGCTATTGTGGCAGACGTCGGGCCTTGCGCCCATAGCGGGTCAGGACAATCACTTCTCGCATCTCGCGCCCGAGAAAATTCACTACGCAATCGAACACTTTCGCAAAGAAACGTACCGGCTCTTTGGAGTACTAAATAAAAAACTCGAGGGCCGCGACTTTATCGCCGGAGATTATTCAATCGCCGACATGGCGGCCTATCCGTGGATTGTGTCTCAAGAAATAGTTTCTCAGTTTCCCAACATCAAAAGATGGTCTGAAAATATCAGACAACGCCCAGCCGTCCAACGGGCCTATCAACTAGCAGAAGGAGTGTAGCCTATGGACATTTTCAAAAAATCTTTCGTGGCCCCAATCGGACTCGAGACTGAGGCATTCGTTATCTTTCCTACCGACGTTTTGTATTTTGAATCCGACTACCTTACGGTGATGAGGTGTCGAAAGCCGTTGCGCCTCTGGAGCCAGTCAGACTGGCCTGAAGACTCCTTCACTGCCGAGCAAAACAAACAAGATCTGCAGGCGCATGTCGAGGATAACGAAAAGCACTCGGCCTATGGGTACATGATTTATTCGCCCGACCGAACGAAGTGTTATGGAAGCGTCTATGTGAATCCAATCGGACCGGTATTATTGAATTACAAAATGACCGAGTTGCAGCGACGAGCGCTTTTGCAAGTCGACGCGCGAGTTGATTTTTGGACAAATTCCGAATGTGAAGATGGGTCGACTTTTCCGCTCTTCGATGATTTGCTTTTGGCGAAACGACTGGTGCAGTGGTTTAGCGATGATTGGAAAATTCGAGCAGCGTTTAGCGCCCGTCGAGGGATGACGACCAGGGCGCAAGTCTATACGGATCTCGGATTGAAACCGCTCGCCGACATAACAAAAATCGAAGTCGACGGGTCAAGCGTGAGTTTGATTCTCTTCGACTAGTTCCTCGATCGATGCGAGCGGTCGGGCACTTTGTCTCTTTTCCTGCGACAAATTGACCCGTTCTAGATTGCCTTTTTCGTTCATGACGTCGTTCCAAGCCTCGGGGCCGTCAACGGAAGTGATGTCTTGTGCGCCAGATTCTTCCAGCACCTCTTCGATTTTTTTCTGCTGCTCGAATGTGTCGCTATGGACCGAGAGCAAGATGCCACCGGCATTCACGTATTGACCATACCGTTTGCCGGCTCGATCTGGTGTTCCGATTCCAACCAACGTTCCACACGCAGCCCCAACAATTGCGCCGAGAAATAAGCAGGCGATGACCATAAAGGTGCGAGCCGACGCTGGCGCCTCGTTGAGCGGCGCGAAGGGCACGATGCCCGAAGCAGCTAAGACACCGAAGATGAGAAAGAGGACGGCTCCTGCGGCGCTGCCAACTCTCATAAACTTGAGCAGCTCACTCTTCTGAACCTGCGGAAAATCCTGAGCGCCCTCTCTGGCGGGAAAGAGAACGGATGCTGGTGCGTCACCAAAACCGAGCCCGCTCAATAGCGACACCGCAGCATCAACTTGTTCTTTGCTTCTATAGATTCCGAAAGTGGCTTTGTCGTGTGTTGTCATAGGCTCTTTGAGAGCATCTTTTAGGCCAGCACGACAGTTGTTCAGGAAATCGTTAAAAAACAGCTGAAAATAGCGAAAGCACTCTGTCTTCCAGACCTTTGGGCAGTGCGCGCGAAAAGCGGAAAGCGATTTCGATGTCGCCAGATTCGCGCCTAGTAATCGCGATGTCTTTCATGTCGAGTGCGTTGAGAATGTGCAATCCCTTAGATTCTGAAAGCTCTGTCCAAATCGATGGGTTCTCTTCGAACGCCTTCAGCGCTTTCAAAGTCGCAGACATGACTTCATTGAGATTCGTAAGTTCATCGATCGAGTGTGTCGTTGGGTCTGTTTCGAAATAGATTCGAGTCGGCCATGTTTTTCGAATGTCTTCGCAAATCTGCAGCAGTGTTTGTTTTGCTTCATGGTGAGTCGCTCTTCGCTCGAGCGGAGATCGCGAAAGTGCGCCCGCTGTAACGAACGGAAGAATATTGTGAACATTGAAAAAGGAAACCGAACTTACTTCGGCGATATCTACAAAAACCACCGCGCTCTTAGTCGACAAATCAGCTTCACTGATGAGCGCGAGTGTTTGATTTTTTAGACCGATTGGCCAACCGCGAGCGACAGCCCGCGATTTCAAAACAACTTCGATCGGACCGAGCGCCGCTCGTTCTTTTTCATCGATGGCTTTAAGAAAATGCCAGTAATTTGCCAGCAGTTCAGTGGTCGCAAGCGGCTCGACGACATCAAACAAATTGTTCATATGATTAATTATGCCTGCGGAATCCGGTCAGGCACAAGCGCGAGAAGAAAGGCGCTGAGCCAAAGCCGTATCGCCAGCCTTTAGGGCAGCTTCAGTGGCGTGTGACGCTACCGACGGCCAACGTACAACAGCGTTCTCGAATCCTTGCGCCAGGGACAAGAAATCAGACTGCGTGCGATAATAGACAGGATCGTTCTTCAGGTGGTGGCTTGCGATTTCACCCCAAGCAAAAATGCCAGCCGCTACCTGATTCGAGTCGGTCGAGCCAATCAATTTTCTGAGGCGCTTGATCACAGTGTTTGAAACTTCGGCTGTACCCAGAAAGACCAGTGCATTCGCCACGACACGAGTGTTCTTTGACTCGAGCAATTTAGCGTCGAGCCGACGGGACGTTGCGCCCACGCTGCGAAAAGCCTGAAGTGTTTCGATAGAATTTGCGACGACTCGCAAGTCCGGATCTTCTATCAGGCGGACGATAACATCGACGAACATTTCGATCTGGGTCGGCGGCACAAGTCGGGGCAGAGCTTCTGCGAGTTTCGAAATTGCGCGATTCGCCGCTAGCACTGTGCGATCTGATTTGAGTAGTCGCTCGACCGTCGCCAACAGTGCGTTCATAAGTTCCGGATCGCATTTCGTGATGTGAACTCTGCCGACGACATCGATTGCCGCGATAGCCTCAGGCGATGCCGGGTCAGCTTCAATTGTTTTGAGCATGTGTGCGATGTGTGAGTCCGAGCGATAGTCGCTCAACGATTCAAGCTTGGCCGTCTCGACTGAAACGTGTCGGTTATATCGCATCACCGTTCGTTCGCCGTCCATTCCTTTAAGATGAGTCTTGAAACTCTCTGTAAACTCGATGCCATCATAAAGACGAGTTACGTTTGGGGAATCGAAGTGAATCGTATTTTCGTTCTTCTCATTAACAGAACTCAAAATCCGTGACGTTTCGATCAGCGGAGCACCGGCGAGTGAATATCCGTTAAGCAACGGACCGAACCGAATTTTTCCATATGCGAGCGATGACTTTACCCGGAATGCATAATCACGCGTCTTGCTTGTGTGCGCGTGAATTCTCTCGGCGATTAGTTCCATCTCGCGCGTGCAAGCCAGCGCCGCCGTGAAACTATTCGTGTGCTGCTCGTCTTTGAAATAAAAAATAATCTCGTCGCCGACAAATTCGTGAATAAAACCATCATAGCGGCTGATGACGTGCGAACACTCGGTAAAGAACTCGTTGATGGTCGCCAGAAAATCGTCGACAGGATACGAGTGGAATATTTTTGTAAAGTTATTGATGTCAGTTCGCACCATGGTGCAGTTGAAATCGTACGGCGGTGCTTTTCCGGATTGAAGTTCACTTCGCAGCGACGGAAGCACTTGCCCGACCAAGCTTTTATTCTGAGTTTCCAGCCGGTCCACCGCTTCACCGAATCCCTCGAGTCCCTTCTTAAGCGCCGCAGCTTCCAACGAGAAGACTCGAATGTCCTTCAGACCGCGAACACCTTTTGTACGAATCGCTTTCGCGACCTTCAAAAGATCGCGAGCCGCGAACAAAAATACGCCCATCACAATCAGGAGCGTCAGTACATACATGCGTCGATCTTCCGATTCCGAATAGGCAGTTGTTTCTGCCAAAAACGCTTCGCGATCACGGTTGAAACCAAGTTTCAATCGACGGTTCCCGCCTAGGTCCGCTTCAAAGAAACTAAAATTCTCGACGCCACCTACGTTCGACGAAGCAGGACCGCGAACAGACCGGATGCTTTCAAATTTCGAGTCAAACTCCCAGAATGCTTCAGCGGGATGCACGTCTTGTATCGCCTCGAACGAGTCTTGCGAAAGCGGTCGTCGTGTGTCGAACATCATGACTTCACCGTCGTAGGTCATCATGTAGAAATCGATCCAGCCCACGCGAATCGCATCGACCAAATGTCCTTCAATAAGATCGCGACGACCCGTAAGCGTAAGACTTTCAGTCAAACCGGCGAGTAAACGGATCGTACGCTCGCGTTTCAATAAACTAATTTCGAAACCCTTTAGATTCGCGGATCGAACATCCGAACGAAATTGAACGAACGAGAGCACCACCAAAAGGGAAAAGAAGATAACGAGGACGGGCTTCTTTCCCATCTCGAGTCTACCTCTTGCCTTGTTTGCTCAGCGGTTTATCGGCGCCGTTGAACTTATACGTTTCAACTGGACGCTTCGAACCAAGCACGCGCCCTTCAGCATCCTGAACCGAAATTTTTCTCGCGATGAGTGCTTCGAGGACATCGAGCTTTTTCAGGCGTTGCTCAATCAACTTGTACGGCAGCGTGAATATTCCAGCGAGAAGATCCGACGTTTCATTTGCGAGGCCGCCGACTTTTCCCATAGAAGAAGAAGACTGCATCGCACTGGTTGATGTCGTTTTAGAATTCGATGAATTGTCGCCTGGTGATCCCTTGCGCGCGGCGAATGCGGAACCGCCATCTTTCGTAGCTTTTGGTGCTCCAGCGGTGGCATTCGATCGACCATCGGCGCCCGCAGGAGCGGAAGCCGAACCGCCGGCAGACGATTTTTCCGGCATTGAAAGATCAGTGATCGACGCAATGGCACGTTGAGAACTGAATGGATTTTCCAACTTCACACTGATGTCGCCCGGATCTTTTGGTTTATAAACGATGAATTTGTCTTCTGGTCCAAGCGCACCACTTTTTCGATTTGAATCACCCGCTACCGCTCTCGGCAACAAAGCGTCTCGAGCTCTTCCGATTGTTCGCGAAGCCCCGCCGACTATATCTGTTCCCCGACGATATCGATCCTCCGCAACCGTGCGACCACTTGATGGCGAGTCGACTCGAGTGACTGGCAGTGGCGATCGCGTTCGTCTCGACCCACCACCTGTGTAGCCTCCGCCGCCAGAACCTGAACCGATGGCTGAATCAGGCTCATTGTTGTTGTTCTCGTCGATTCGGCCGGCCGAAGTTCCGTCAGTTACGCGCTCAGTTCCTGGACCCGGATTATAGACGACCTGGCTCGGTGGCGCTTCGCCCGGAGGCAATGGTGCAGCAGGGGCAACAGGTGTACCTGGCGTCACCGGTGTCGATGGTGATGCTGGAGGATTCGGAACATCAATCTCGCAGCCGCAGGCTGGATCAATCGCAGCCTGCACATTTGTTCCGAATATCAAGTTCGCAATGCTTGCGACCAGCGTTTCAGAAGCACGGCTTTTTTCAAGGACAACCGCTTCGCAAACCCCCGGCTTATCAGTCGCTTTCGTGCACACGCTGAACATCGAAGACGCAATTGTCGAGGCGAGTTTATCCTTGAAAGAATCCGAGATTTTTTTGCAATTGTTTTTCTCGGAACCCAGTACGAGCTGCTTACATGGTTTCCCAAAAAAGGTTTCCGTGTACTTTCGAATGCTCGCGTTCCACTTCTCGCGACACTCAGTTTCCGACGATTTCGCACGACACTTCGAATACTCCTCATTGCTGAGTAATCCGTTTGCAAGTTCGGGTTTACCGGAATTGTCGAGACCCAGTAAAAAGTTTTTATAGAGCGACTCTGCTGACTCGGTCGAAAAAGAATTTTCTAATTGAGCACGAAGCGGCGTGAGACCTTCTTCCACTCTTAAAAGATGAGTCTCGATCGACTGCAATCTTGCGCCGGCACCGACAATTCCATCAAGTTTCTTGCACGCAGCAACCCGATCGTCCGTCGGATCTCCACAGCAAGCCTGTGCCGAGCGCACCATATTTTCTTCTTCAGTCTTGGTCAGCTTGGTGTCTCTGGTCGCGACGTGCATAAACTCGTGAAGCAGGATGTTTTGATAGTTGTTTTGTGCACCGTCGCTGTTTTTCACGTTCGGCGTGATATCCACTGCACAAATGTGAACTGTGATCTGACCGCCGCTTGTGAGGGCAGGGTTAGCAATTCCCGGTGCGCCCGGTTTCCAATTACATTTGATTGGCGCCGGAACAATACCGGGGTTCATCGATTTCATGAACGTCTCTTCAATTCGTGCAGCCGTTGGCCCAAGGCCCGAAAGCTCGAGGCAGCGCAAAAAGCGACCGCGGGTCTTGTCTGTCGCAAGCGGCTGTCCCACCGAACTCGAAAGCATCACGACCGCGAGACCCTTCACCATTGCATCGTAATCTTTTTTCCGAGCTGGTGTCTTACAACTCGCATCGAACATTGTTGAATTCTTGAGTCGATCCGTCATCAAATCGGTTTGATTTTTGACGTCGTACTTGAGTACCTTCCACCATTCACGCTGCAACTCTGCGACTCTACTTTGCTCTAAAGTGCAGGAAAGACCTTCGCTAAAATTCGCTTCCTGCTGCTGAGCCCAACGTTCTTCTTCTTCCGTCGAAATTCCCGCAGTCCGCGTCTCTGCGCTCGAGGCCGTCGGAACGATATCGGCCGCGAGCGTGAGCGGCGGCGATGAAGCCGGCGTATCCGTTGGCTCGAATTGCGAAACGACACCTGCGTCGTCAGCTCGTTTTACAACATTGTTACCTGTAAATCGAGTATTGACGAAGTTGTAGACTCGTCCGTTCAGACTCAACAAATAGAGAGATTCACTCAGCCCCTTCGTCGTTTTTTCCGAAATTTCGAGACGCAAAAAACGACCGCGATTCGGTTGTGAAGCTGTGACTGTTTTGACTCCGCGTGTGACTTCAAGAAAATCGACAGTGCCGTCACCGTCTTGATCGAGTTGAATTTCCGAGAAGCCCGGGCCGGAAACAATTTGTTTTCGAACGCGGCCTTCTAGATCTTTGCGTTGGCGAACGCGCATCTCGCCGTTTTTCGTTTTCACCGTCGCCCCAAATAGCGACTCGAGTTCGCGCACGAACTGCTTGTCCGACGCGGACGATGGCGCCGAAGCGACCGAAATATTTTGAAAGAAAAGTGAGACGGCAATCGCACAGAAGAGCGCGGAAAGACGTCGAAATTTGCGTACGGTCATTGAAACCCCACAGACTCGTTTTAAGTCATATGGGATATCGGCATTTAGCTGCTCCGAATTGAGACTCGACGGAGGTCCTAGAGACACTTTCTCAAAATGAGACACTCGGCTGAACGCCGTGCGAACGGAAGTCGATCCTATTGATCTAAGCCTGTTTTACGACCTGATCGATGGCTCCGAAAATCGAGGTCCCGTCCGGGTTTTTCATCTCGATCCGCACCCGATCGCCGACCTTCATGAACGGAGTTTTAACCTCGCCGTGCGCGATTTTTTCGAGCATGCGTTTTTCAGCGAGGCACGAGCTTCCCATAGTAGGATCTTCGTTCGATACGGTTCCGCTGCCAATGATCGAACCTGCCGCAACAGTTCGTGTGCGAGCGGTGTGAGCGATCAGCTGACCGAAATCGAAATGCATGGCGCCTGCATTCGCTTTTCCGAAGAACGATCCGTTGAATTCGACATCGAGCGGAAGTTTCACGCGTCCTTCGTTCCACGCAGTGCCGAGTTCATCGGGCGTTACTGCAAACGGACCAAACGCTGATTGCGGCTTCGACTGAAAAAAACCAAAACCTTTTGCGAGTTCGTCGGGAATCAGTCCACGGAGCGAAACATCGTTCACGATCATCAGGAGAGCGACGTGCTTCAGAGCCGCATCCGCTGAAACGCCGAGCGGAACATCGGTCGTCACAACCGCAACTTCACCTTCGAAGTCAGTGCCATGTTTAAAATCGACCTGTGGAACCGCGTCGGTCGGCGCGAGAAAATCGTCGCTGCACCCCTGGTACATCAGCGGATCGGTGTAATAAGTTTCTGGCATTTCCGCACCACGCGCCTGGCGAACAAGTTTCACGTGATGCAGAAAAGCCGAACCATCGACCCACTGAAAAGCACGTGGCAAGGGAGAATGAAACTGCTTCTGATCGACGTTGAAAGTAGCTGCGACCGTCCCCTGCTCAAGATCCTGAGCGATCTTTTCCAAAGCGGGTTTTACTCTGCCCCAGTTCTCGAGGGCCTCACGAAGCGTCTTCGGAAGCTGAGGTGCGGCGTCAGCCACCCGCACAGCTTTCGTCAAATCGCGTTTTACAACGCACAGTTCGCCATCTCGAGACTCTTTACTTCGCAGGCTTCCAAGTTTCATATCGGTGTTTTACACTCGGTTCATGGCAAGCTCTAGCGAATTTGTTCTGTACAATTATTTTCGTAGTTCGGCCTCTTACCGCGTGCGTATTGCGCTCGAGATGAAGGGCATCGCTTACGAATACAAGCCGGTTCATCTCGTCAATAACGGCGGCGAACAATATAAAGCCGAATACCAAGCATTGAATCCAAGTCGCGAAGTTCCGACGCTTGTGCACAAAGGCAAGCTGATCGCACAGTCGCTCGCAATCATCGACTACCTCGATAACGCGCAACCCACGCCGCGACTTCTCCCGACTGATCCTTATAAACGTGCTCTCGTCATGCAGGCTTGTGAAATCATCAACAGCGGTGCGCAGCCGCCGGGAAATCTTCGCGTACAAAAGCTGCTCGTCGAAATCTTCAAGGCCTCGGAAGAACAAAAAGACGTTTGGACAAAACATTGGATTCGTTATGGTCTCGAAACCATGGAAGCGTTCTTGAAACCGCATGCAGGAAAATTCAGTTTTGGAGATGAGGTCTCGGCGGCCGACTGTGTTTTGGTACCGCACATTTTCAACGCCGACAGATTCAAAGTTCCGATGGATCCATATCCGACATTGAAACGAATCGGTGAAAGCTGCGCAACGCTCGAAGCGTTTAAGAAAGCGGCTCCGTCAGCACAGCCGGACTTCCCGAAGCCTTAGTTGTCTCAAACCGGTCAGCAGTCCGACGCAACTCAAAAGAAAGCTTCAAGCTAATCGCGAGCAAAACCATGGCGAGCGTTTGATGAAGAACCGCGAGTTGCGGTGGAATGAAGAACAAAAGATTCATAACGCCAACGATCGTCTGAAGAATGACAACGGCTCCACCAGCGTAAAATAATTGGATGTATTTCTTCTCGAGGCTTTTTCGAGCGCTAAACGCATAAATAGCGCCGCCAAGAAATAAGACGACAAGCCCATAGGCATAAAATCGATGGATCACCTGAAGACCCATCGGACCACTCAACGTCGGAACCCACTGACCATTGCATAGCGGCCAATCGACGCAAACCTTTCCGGCATATGTGGATGCCACGAGGCCGCCGATCGCAATCTGAAGAAATACAGCGGCCGGTAAGAACAACGACAACCAACGAAAGCTTTGTGCAGTATCATCAGCATCTGGTGACGGCTCGGTCATCGCGGCCGCAAGATTTTCGACAACCGTGCGTCCTTTCAAAGTGTGATTCACACCAAACAACATCCACAGCACGCAGCCCAAAAACAGTGTCGCCAGTAGCAGGTGCATCGTGACGACCACCGCCTTCACAAGCATCAGGACCGTTAAGCCACCCATCACGATTTGCGCGACTAAAACCGCAAGGCCAAAGTAAGCGGCGATCTTGGTTGATCGCGGAACCTCTTTGCTTCTCAACGCGATCACCAATGCCACAGCATAGACAATCGCGACGATGCCGGCATACGCGCGGTGAACAAATTCAAACCAAACAGCGACGTGAAAATCGGGAATTACTTTTCCAAAACAAAGTGGCCAATCGGGGCAAGCAAGTCCTGCGTTCATCGTACGAACGCCGGCGCCCAGAGCCATCAAACCTACGATCATCACTGCTAAGACGATCAGAAAAGTTCTAAACCTCGCAAGACTCACATCTCACCTCGACTCGCGGCGATGTCATTCATCATCACGGCGAAACCGATCCAACGATCGATCACAGGCGCTGCTAGAAAAATTAAAATGGAGAGGTTCGTCCACAGGAAGAACGGCAGCCAGCGAGACTTCTCGTGCTTCTCGATCACTGATTTATAAAATTTAATAAACTGCCAGACGACCACGAACGACAAAGGCAGTACGAGAATCGCATACGCCCAACGAGCCGAAGTGAAATATGGAGCCGCAGCCGCCGTTGCGACGTACGCAAACAGGTACAGTGCCATCTGAAACAGCGTTCGCTCGGTGCCTACTTTCACTGGAAGGACTGGAATTCCTCCTGCGGCATAGTCTTCGCGGAACCGAATCGCGAGCGACCAGAAGTGCGGCATCTGCCAGAGGAACATCAGCAGAAATAGATAAATCGGTTCGGGCATAAAAATCTCGGGCTGGTTCGCCGCGTATCCGAGCAACACGGATGCTCCGCCAGGTACCGCACCAGGTACCGCACCGAACGCCCACTTCCGCTTCCACCACAGTGTGTACGGAACGTTATAGAGAAAAACTGTGCCGAGGCCGATCGCAAGCACTGTCGTGTTTAACAACAACGCTGCACAGGTTCCGATGATGACGAATCCAAAACCAAGAATGTATGCCTGCGTGCGCGAGATCCGGCCCGACGGAATCGGCCGTTTCGCTGTTCTCGGCATTCGCGCGTCGATCTCGACTTCTTGCGCTTGATTGATCGCAAAACTTCCTGCTGACAGAAAATAGAGTGCAGCGAACGTAGCGAGCATGTGCGCGAAGTTCCACTCCGTCTGAAACGGATGGCTCATTGCATATCCAGCGGCTCCCGTTACGAGGACGAAAACGACGATGCCAGATTTTGTGAGATCAAAAAATAGTCGCAAAGAGAGCCCCAACCGTTCGGTTAGGGCCTTTTCCCGCCCTTAGGCAGTTGGGTCAAGAAGCTTGCTTGGTCTTAATCAGGTTGCAGACGTGCAACCGGCAGTGCAGCCGGGTTGGGACCCGGCGGAACGTCACAACGGATTTTCTACGGCGACTCGAGTGGCGATGTCCAAAATCGAGAAGAACCAGAATACGATCAGGAAAAAAGCTCCGGATCCGATAATCACGCGATTCATGAGATTGTCGTACTTCAAATGCATGAAATAGCCGAGAACGAGCGCGGCTTTCAC
>JAYSYF010000422.1:0-8216 GCA_043716655.1 Bdellovibrionales bacterium
AAACTCTGACCCTGCATCTCTTCTATCGTTAGATTCCACTAGTAGCTCCTAAATTTAGAATTCGAGTCCGCCCTCACGAGCGGCATCAGCAAGGGCCTGCACTCGACCGTGGTACAAATAACCATTTCGATCGAAAACAACCTGTTTAATGTTTTTTGCAACAGCACGCTTCGCGACTTCTTTGCCAATCGCTGCACATGCACCTTTGTTCGCGCCCTTCACGTTTTCCATGTCGAGTGTCGATGCCGAAACAAGAGTAACTCCTGTCGCGTCGTCGATCACCTGAGCATAAACGTGCTTAGCACTGCGGAAGATGCAAAGGCGCGGACGTTCCGCCGACCCAGTAACCCGTTTCCGGATTTTCATCTTCTTCTTCTCGCGAGCAACTCGACGAGTTGCTGTATGTTTTGACGTAGTGATTCTCATTTATTTACCCGCCGACTTTCCTTCTTTGCGTCGAATCTTCTCGTCAGAGTACTTCACACCTTTTCCAAGGTATGGCTCTGGCGGACGGAAACCGCGAATTTTTGCGGCAACCTGACCTACGAGTTCCCGGCTTGCGCCAGTCACCGAGATCATCGTTTGCTTTTCAACTTTTACTTCAATTCCTTCGGGAATCGGGAAGTGGATCGGATGGCTGAACCCGAGCGAAAGCTCGAGGCGCTTGCCACTGACCGCTGCACGATAACCGACACCAACTAGATCCAACGACTTCGTGAAACCAGTGGTCACACCCGTCATCGCGTTCTGAACTAATGCACGGTAAAGACCGTGAAGAGCTCGCGACTGCGCCGACTCGTCTTTACGAGAGAGCACGATCTGATTGTTTTCTACCTTCGCCATAATCTCCGGACGCATCGCTACTTTCATCGATGCTTTCGCACCTTTGACTACGACTTCGTTCGTCGGAGAAACCGTTACTTGTACCCCGGTGCCAATAACAACGGGAGATCGACCTACCCTAGACATGATCTACCACCCTACCAAAGCGTGCAGACAAGCTCGCCACCGAGTCGTTGTTCTGTCGCCATTTTGTCACTCATAATACCTTTGCTCGTGCTCAGAACCGCGATTCCGAAACCCGAACGAACTTTTGGAATTGCCTCGCATGATACATACAAGCGACGTCCAGGACGGCTTGCACGATCAACAGTCGTAATCGCATGACGACCATCATCCAGGTAACGAAGGTAGATTCGCATCATGCCTTGTTTGCCATCTTTCACGACTTTGAAATCGCGAATGTAGCCGCCTGCTTTTAGAACTCCAGCAATACCGACTCGCACTTTAGAACTCGGCACATCCACTTTTTCGTGGCGTGCGAGGCCCGCATTGCGAACTCGAGTCAAAAATTCACCGATCGTATCCATTCATGCTCCATACGAGGCCTCTCCAAGTGAGGCGTCTCTAATCGAGTTACACTCAAAAACCGTGCAACCTCTTGGCTGCCCGATTCACCCTTCCGCTATTTGCGGAACGGCATTCCCAACGCTTCCAACAATGCTCGTCCGCTTGAATCATCTTTGCTCGAAGTGCAAATCGTGATGTTCATGCCGCGAACTTTGTCGACGCGATCATAGTTAATTTCAGGAAATACGATCTGTTCCTTGAGGCCCAGATTGTAGTTTCCACGTCCGTCAAAACCCTTCGGTGGGAGACCGCGGAAGTCACGTACTCGTGGGAGCGCGAGACTTACCAAACGATCCAAGAACGCCCACATACGATCGCCACGCAATGTAACTCGCGCGCCGATTGGCATGTTCTCTCGAAGCTTAAAGTTCGAGATCGCCTTCTTAGCCTTAGTGATGACCGCGCGCTGTCCCGACAACGTCGTCAACTCTTCCGCCGCTTGAGTAACAAGCTTTGGGTTCTGAGTTGCGTCGCCGAGGCAAACGTTGATCACGATCTTCTGAAGACGCGGAACCTGCATGACACTCGAAACGCCAAGTTGCTTCTGAAGTGCCGAAACGATTTGTGTTTCGTACTTCGTCTGCACGCGATTCTTGCTACCTTTGGCAGCTTTTCCTGCGACTCCTGTACTTGCTGCTTGTGCTTTCGCCATAAGCCGCTCCTCTTAAAGAACTTCCGGAGCAAGCGAGACGATTTTCACGAATTGCTTGGCACGGAGTTCACGAGCTACTGGTCCGAAAATACGGGTTCCAATCGGCTCTTTTTGGTTGTTGATCAAAACGGCAGAATTGTCGTCGAAGCGAATGAAAGTACCATCTGCACGACGAACTTTACGTTTCGTGCGGACAACAACGGCTTTCGCCACGTCGCCCTTTTTGACTTTCGATTGCGGCATCGACTCTTTGATCGAAACGACAATAATGTCGCCGACCGAAGCGTATCGACGGTGTGACCCACCGATAACTTTGATACACATAACTTCTTTTGCTCCAGAGTTATCAGCAACTCGGAGGCGTGTTTGCATTTGGATCATGCGTTCACCTCTTGAGTGCGACGGCCGGCTTGAACAACTTCTTTAAGTGCCCAACGTTTTGTTTTGCTAAGCGGACGAGTGTGCACGATGCGCACGATATCGCCAGTTTTCGCTACGTTCTTCTCGTCGTGGCATTTGAAAACCGAGCTACGACGCATGAACTTTCCGTATTTTTTGTGACGGATCAGACGATAGATTTGAACAGTGCATGTCTTTTGCATTTTATCGCTAACGACTTCACCGACAACTTCAATCGAACGACCGCGTCCAGCTGTTTCAGGTCTTTTCATATCTTAACCCTTCTTCGCTTTCGCAGCAGGCTTCGAAGCCGGCTTTTTCGCAGCCGTTTTCTTCGCCACTTTGTGCGCTGGTTTCGCTCTAGTAGCTGCTGCTGCAGTCTTCTTTGGAGCGGCCTGGCTAGCACCTTTTTTAGCAAGCACAGTCATTGCCGTATTGAGACGAGCAATGTCTTTGCGAGCTGCACGAATCACCATCTGATTCGGGAGCTGACCGAGCGTGTTCTTCATCCGAGCATCAAACATTTCTGTCTGAAGCTGCTTCTTCTTCTTCATAATTTCTTTGGCCGTGAGACCAGAAACTTCCGAGTAAAACATCATCTACTCCCGAGCCAAAAACTTGGTTGCTAGCGGTAGCTTGTGCGAAGCAAGACGGAATGCTTCGAGAGCCTGCTCACGCGTAACACCGTTGATTTCAAAAATAACTTGTCCTGGTTTCACAACCGCAACCCACATCTCTGGGTTACCTTTACCCGAACCCATACGTACTTCGGCTGGCTTTCGCGAAACAGGTTTGTGTGGGAACGCCCGGACCCAAACTTTACCACCACGTTTTACCGAGCGGCTGATTGCGATACGGCTGGCTTCGATTTGACGCGAAGTCAGAGCGCAGTCCTCTGCAGCCTGAAGACCGAAGTCTCCGAATGCTACGAAGTTAGATTGAGTCGCAAAACCTTTGCGACGACCTTTGTGACTCTTACGAAATTTTGTACGTTTAGGACTTAACACGGTTCGCCTCGTCAGCTTCTCGCTGAGTCATGATGTCACCTTTGTAGATCCAGGTCTTCACACCGATGATGCCATAAGCAGTCATCGCGCGAGCCACACCGTAATCGATGTCTGCACGCAGAGTATGAAGTGGAACACTCTTCTCTGTGTACCACTCGGTACGAGCAATCTCTGCTCCATCGAGTCGTCCAGCAACCTGCACTTTGATACCTCGAACGCCACCGCGGATTGCAGCTGCGATCGCCTTCTTCAAAGCACGGCGCCAAGAAATACGCTTCTCAAGCTGTTGAGCGATGTTTTCAGCTACGAGCTGAGCATCGATGTCTGGCTTGCGAACTTCTTGAATGTTCACGAACACTTCGTTCGTCGTGAGCTTCTGAACTTCTGCTTTCAACTGATCAATACCAGCGCCTTTTTTGCCGATAACGACACCTGGGCGAGCTGTGTGAATGATCACTTTTACTTTTTTCGCCGCGCGCTCGGTCTCGATTTTCGAGATACCAGCATGACGAAGTTTATCGACGAGAAACTTACGAAGTTTGAAATCTTCGTGGAGATTCTCGAGATAAGTAGGACCTTTCGCGTACCAACGCGAATCCCAAGTTCGAATAACACCTACACGCAGCCCGATCGGATTAACCTTTTGTCCCATTGCCGATTACCTCTCGTCCAAGACTAGGTTGAAGTGACTGCTCTTACGTTTGATTGGTGTCGCACGACCCTGAGCTCGTGGACGGAATCGGCTGAGCGACGGAGCCATATCAACCGACACATGCTTCACGTAGAGATTGTCGATATCGACAACTTTCTTCGCTTCCGCATTTGCGACTGCCGACTCAAGAAGCTTCTTCAGCATTCCCGCTGGTTTCTGTGGCATGAACGCAAGAAGCTTGATGGCTTCGTTAACGTCTTTGCCGCGTACGAGGTCAGCGAGAATTCTCGCCTTCTGACACCCGACACTTGCATTTCTGAGATAAGCTTTAATTTCCATACTTCCTCATTACTTCTTTGGTGCCGCGGCTGCTGTTTTCTTCTCAGCATGCCCGTGGAAAGTTCGGGTCGGTGCAAATTCACCAAACTTGTGACCGATCATCTGTTCATTCACGTACACCGGAACGAACTTGCGTCCGTTGTGAACTGCGAATGAAAGACCAGCAGCCTCTGGAAGAATCGTAGAACGACGCGACCAAGTCTTGATGATTTTCTTGTCGCCCTTTGCGATCGCAACCTGAATCTTTGTCATCAGGTGGTGATCTACGAAAGGACCTTTTTTTATCGAACGTGCCATAGCCGACTCCTCTTACTTGCGTCGCTTGACGATCATGTTATCAGTTCGCTTGTTGTGACGAGTCTTATAGCCTTTGCAAGGCTGACCCCACGGCGTAACTGGATGGTGACCTTTGCCCACGCCTTCGCCGCCACCGAGTGGGTGATCAACGGGGTTCATGTGCATACCGCGAACGCTAGGACGAATCCCGCGCCAACGATTTCGACCGGCCTTACCCATGCTAATATTTTCGTTATCAGTGTTTCCAACTTGGCCCACCGAAGCGATGCAAGTTGAAAGAACCTGGCGAACTTCGCCGCTTGGAAGACGGACTTGGCAATACTGTCCAAGTTTCGCTACCAAAGTTGCGCCGACGCCGGCACCGCGAGCCATCTGAGCACCTTTACCGGGACGCATTTCAACGTTGTGAATGATCGTTCCAGTAGGGATTGCAGAAAGTGGAAGTGCGTTACCTGGCTTGATATCGGCAGCAGCGCTAGTGATGACAACATCACCTACGTTGAGACCGATTGGAGCCACGATGTACGTCTTTTCGCCATCTTTATAATGGAGAAGAGCGATACGAGCTGTGCGGTTTGGATCGTACTCGATCGAAGCAACAGTCGCCGGAACATCGAGTTTCGTGCGCTTGAAGTCGATAACACGGTAACGACGCTTGTGTCCGCCACCCTGGTGACGAATCGTGATCTGGCCAGTGTTGTTACGTGCACCTTTACGTCGAAGCGGAGCAGTCAGAGATTTCTCTGGAGTCGATTTCGTAATTTCCGAAAAATCGAATCCAGTTTTCTGACGCAAGCTCGGCGTACGGGGACGGTAAGTTTTAATACCCATGATTAGGCCCCCTCAAAGATAGGAATTTTCTCGCCAGCGACAAGCTTAACGAGAGCTTTCTTCCAAAGTTTTGGCTTTCCGATCTTCGCTTGCTTACGGAAGTATTTTCCGCGGCAAACCAAAGTACGAACACTCACAACTTTTACGTTGAACGATTTTTCGATCGCATTCTGGATCTCTGGCTTCGTCGCTTCCATCGCTACTTCGAACGCATACGTGTTCGAGTCTTCAGCGTGAGCTGCGTTTTTCTCAGAGATCAGAGGTGCTTTAATAATTTGAGCCATTGGTGTTGCCATCTTATGCCTTCACCTTTCCAGATTTCGGTGCAGCTTCGCCAGCACGTTCTGGTGCGGCTTCGCCACAACGATCGACGATCTTTGCGATAGCGCCTTTAGAAATAATGGCGTTGTCGTACTTCAAAAGATCGTAAACGTTTAAGCCCTCAGCGCCGTAGTAACGGAACTTCGGAAGGTTACGAGTCGCGCGCGCCATCATAGCGTCTGCGGCTCCATCAAGAAGAACTGCTTTAGTAAGTCCAAATGCCGCGAGTTTCTTCGACATAGCATTCGCTTTACCGTCGCACTTCATATCTTCAACGATGTGAAGACGGCCCTCTTTCGCTAGAAGCGAAAGTGCGCTGCGAAGTCCGGCTTGACGAACTTTCTTTGGAAGTACGTACGCGTAGCTGCGAGGAAGTGGACCGAATGCGGTACCGCCACCTGGCATTAAAGGCGAACGGCTCGAACCCTGACGAGCTCCGCCTGTTCCTTTTTGTTTGAATGGCTTCTTACCGCCACCCGAAACGAGACCTTTAGTTTTTGTCGAAGCGTTACCTTGGCGACGGCAAGCGAGCTGCCAACGAACAACAGTGTGCAAGATGTCCTTGCGCACGGGTTGACCGAAGACTTCTGCTGGCAGAGTCATGTCGCCGACTTTTTTCTTATCCCAGTTGTAAACCGCGATGGTGTTTTTATCTGTCGCCATGGCTTACTCCTTCACTAGCTGCACAAGTGTATTGCGAGCTCCCGGAACCGGACCCTTAACGAGGATCACGTTTTCGTCGTGGAGAACATCAACCACTTTTACGTTATTAACTGTCGTTGTTTGCGAACCCATGTGACCTGGGAATTTCTTCCCCGGCATCACTCGTCCTGGCCAAGTACGGTTTCCGCTTGAACCTGGCTGACGGTGAAACTTCGAACCGTGCGAAGCGGGACCACCAGCAAAGTGGTAACGCTTGATCGATCCGGCAAAACCTTTACCTTTAGAGACCGAAGTGATCTTCACAACGTCGCCAATGGCGAAGGTGTCGATCGTGATCTTGCTTCCAACTTTTACGTCAGCAGGCTGATCTTTTGCTTCGTCATAACGAATTTCGCGAATGAACTGTGCGCCATTCTCAAAACCCGCTTTTTTCAGGTGACCACGTTCTGCATTCGAAGTGCGAACTGCTTTTTTCGGACCGCTAGCGATCTGAACAGCTGTGTAGCCATCTTTTTCGTTTGTCTTCAGTTGGCTTACAACCCACTGATCCATTTTCAGAACCGTAACTGGGATCATCTCACCAGCTGGCCCGAAGACGGACGTCATGCCGACTTTCTTTAAAAACAGCCCACGCAACTTGATACCAGCTGACGAAGTTTTAACTTCTGTCGCCTCTGCATCATCGGTTACTTGCTGTTCACCGGAATCTGTCATTTCAACTACTCCCTAAATCAGTTTTCTTATGAAAACCGTACTCATTTAAAAAATCTAAATGCCCATCTACGCTGCGAGCCTTACGGCTCGACCAAACTTCAAATTACGACTGCGACAACTTGATCTCGACATCAACACCAGCCGAGAGATCGAGTTTCATCAACTGATCTACGGTTTGCTGAGTCGGCTCAAGAATATCGAGCATGCGTTTGTGAGTGCGAATTTCGAACTGCTCACGCGATTTTTTATCAACGTGTGGCGAACGAAGAACAGTGTAGCGATTGATGCGCGTCGGAAGCGGAATTGGTCCCGCGACGCGTGCGCCAGTGCGACGTGCTGTCTCAACGATTTCTCGAGTCGATTGATCAAGAAGCCGATGATCAAATGCTTTCAGACGGATGCGAATCTTCTGACTTTGCATGATCTAAATACCTTTCCAAACTCTGCGCACTTACGTGCGACCCCGAACGTTTTTCGAATCACTATCTGACCCTGCTTGTGCAGCGAAAATCTTTTAGGCGCGAGAGAAAAGGTTCCCGCCCCTGAGGAGTTTCAACGCGTTCCCTGCGCACGATTTCTCGCTGGCAGGCCGTCGTATCCGTCTTCCCAAGATTTCGACTCTTGTTGGTTTTTCGTTCTTCCGGTTTCGGCCATCATGGAGCTGATTCCTAAGAATCGTCCACTGGCATCACTCGAAAATCCGCTATCCCTTCAGAATCGCGCAGTTTTTAGTCGTTCGAGCTTTCGCCCAATCGTCATAAAACCGCGTTCGCCCGTATGTTGGGCTGGTCAAGGCGCCGAGTATTGCGTTCCGGCGACGGCCTTGTCAAAAGATTTCCTGAAAATATATCTTGAAAGCCACTAAGCACACAGGTTTGCCCCGTTTGATCAAATGTCAGACAGCGCAGCCGGGCTGGGCCGGGCGAAGCGA
>JAYSYF010000423.1:0-8198 GCA_043716655.1 Bdellovibrionales bacterium
AGAGGGGCGAGGTAAGACCAGGCGGAAGGCCGGATCTTGATACCGGTCCCAGAGGGCTTCGCGTTCATCGTCGCTGAGACTGTTGAAGACGTCCGAGTGCTGCGAGAAAAAGTGATAAAGCATCTGTGGCGTCATCACGGGATCTGAAACCGCTGCAAAGGATCGCGGAGGGTACTCTGCGCCGGGCAATTGTCGCTGTCCCAAGAATTCGAAAAGGTTTTGTTCGGGACGCCGTTTTCCATAAGTCGCCTCGTAGCGTTTTTGTGCCGTGCGCAGGTTCAGAATACCGCCGACGGCCGGTGCGCCGTTGACGAAGGAATAGTTCGCAACTGTTGCGTTCTTCAATTTCTCGAAGAGCAAAATGTGTCGATAGAAGTCCCACCATAGGGGATTCACGGCAATCACAAGATAGTCGACTCCGAAATAGTGTTCGCAATAGTGGTAGAGGTAGTTCAACATCGGGAAAAGAATTTTTCCGCGTCGACCGGAATAAACGGACGAGACCGCTAAGCTCGAAACTTCTGCGATGCGAGTGCCCCGCTTGCGGTATTCAGAAACGTCATAGATCGATTCGAGCGGTGTCCCGAATGCACCATTGCGCACGAGTGATACGGTTCCGACCACTTGGCCATCGACGCACGCAATTAGAGTCGATGTACTAGGAAGTGTTTGAAACTTGGTAAGTCGCATCCCCGACGGGTGAGGCTGCATGAAGCCCTCGCGAACGTAATTGTCGTGCAGCAGTTTAAATGCTGAAGTTAAATCTTCCTGTGACCTGGCAATCCGGAGTTCGAGCCCCTCGATGCCGTCCGAGTCGATCTTAATCATGTTCCGATAGAGGGCCGGCTTTGCGAGCTCGGGCAGGTGCCTAAGAACGAGCGAACGGATTGAGGATCGAAATTTACCGTGTTTCACAAATGACTCTTCGAGTTTAATTTCGCGAAACTTAAGGTTACCGATTTTTCTTCTCGAATATCCAATCCCGCTATGGTTGTCTTGGCTGCGATCTCGAGGTTTTCTGATCTGAAATTGAAACTTAAAAGCTAAAAACGGATAAGAAAAATATGTTAACGGAAGTCAGAACAAATCGAATCCTGCCGCCCGATTACGAGCCTGAAGCTTTTCAATTAGCTGATATAAAGTCGGCGAAAAAGTTGAAGGAACTTGAGAAAGCCATTTTAAAAAAGTTGCGAGGCAAACAGAGCCAAGAAGGCATGAGCTCGAAACTCAAGTCGAAGTTCAATGTCTATGGCAAATGGGAAAATGGCCTCAAGCGATTACTTTGGAACGATCTGGTACTGATATTCCTAGCGCGAAAACTTCCGGTCGCGGCAGGGCTCGAAGATATTTACAAAGTTTCAGGAGACGCGCAGAAAACAGATGCTTCGAATATCGTCCGGCATTTCTTGATTTCCTATTTTTCAGACGATGTTTCCAAGTTGGCTGCGTATCTCAATATTTCACAGAGTCGGGCCGCACGCTGGGCCGCGGGAAAATCTCAGATTCCCGCACAAGCCATTTTGCATTTACTTTTGCACCGTGCACAGTTGTTCGTATTGTTCCTCGAGCGCCTGGAGATCGTCGATGTTGTGCCCGAGTTCGCCGCCGAACTCGAACGAATGAAGCTATTGATGAAAGGGCAGGAGCTTGCGCCTTACAACATTGCCGTTCTTTATTTTCTGGATACCGAAGACTATCGAAAAATTGAAAATCACGACAACACGTTGCTCGTTAACAAGTTGCAGTTGACCTTGCATCAGGTCGAGCGCGCGCTCAGTACGCTTGAAAGACAGAATGCGATTTCGTTTGTCGGGCAGAAATATGTTTTGAACACGCGCTCGTTCGAGTACCCGGCGTCAGATTATCGCCAAACTATTCCAATGTTCAATTATTGGACCTATCGAAGTCTTTGTTACCTGCATGACAAAATGCTGACGAATCGTCAGACAGAGGTCGCGAACGCATCGAGCTTCAGAGTATTCAGCGTTTCGAAAAAAACGGCAGCAAAGATCACAGAAAAAATTCGTCAAACGCACCACGAGATATTGCAGCTGATCAAAGAAAGCGATCAAGAAAATATGGTCGTTCGAGCGATAGTGCTCAATCACTTCGGCCTAGAAGAAAGCCCACCATTCAAAGCAGTGTCGGATCCCGATCTAGGCATTCGAATAGAATAGTCCCGCGCTCGCCTCTTGAAAAAGGCGAGCACAGCGACTATGCGTGCGGAGCTGATCGTGCGCTCGGGCTATACGAACCAAACCGTGGTTCTTTGAATGCTCCCCATAGACCAGTTGTCTCGTCGAGAGGTGGCAATTCAAGTCCAATTGCGATTCGTAAAACGTCAGCGATGTCGTCGGCGAGTTCGATGTGAATCGCCTTCTTCACTTCTTCTGGAACGTCTCGCAGGTCTTTCGCATTCTTTCGCGGAATGATGATGGTCGTAACACCGGCTCGGTGAGCTCCCATGATCTTTTCTTTCACACCACCGATAGGTGTGACTTTTCCACGAAGAGTGACTTCGCCGGTCATCGCAATCTTCGGACTCACAGCTTTGCCTGTGAGCAGCGAGGTGAGTGCAGTGACCATTCCGACTCCGGCTGATGGTCCATCTTTTGGAATCGCACCAGCAGGGACGTGGACGTGGAAATCACGTTTCTCGAAATCGATTTGCTCGGACACTTGCGGCAGACGGCTCCGAATCAGAGTCAGTGCAATATGCACAGACTCCTTCATCACGTCGCCTAGCTGGCCAGTCAGCGCGAGCTTTCCGGTTCCAGGCATCGAAGTCGCCTCGATGAAGAGAATTTCTCCACCCACCGGAGTCCATGCGAGGCCAGTGACGACACCGACCGGAGCCGACGTCATACTTTCCTCGTGGTCGAAACTAGCGGGACCTAGCAATTCATCAAGCTCTTCTTTACTTGGTTGAAGTGGTAATTTCGCTTTCACTGACGAATCCGTTTTCATTTCCGCTTCGTGTTCGACAACTTTCGCTGCGAGTGCTCGAAGCAGAGCTGCGATCTGCCGTTGCAGACTTCGCACGCCGGCTTCGCGAGTGTAGCCATGAATAATGCCTTTCAATACATCATCCGTAACATCCACTTGCGACGATTTAAGTCCGTGCTCTTCCATTTGTTTGGGCAACAAATGGTTTCGACCTATATGAAGTTTTTCGTGCGACGTGTAACCAGTCAGATCGATCACTTCCATACGGTCGAGCAGCGGTCCCGGAATTCCTTCAAGGGAATTGGCCGTGGCAATAAACAGAACTTTCGAGAGATCATACGGCACGTCTAAGTAATGATCGTGGAACTTATCATTCTGTTCTGGATCAAGTACTTCAAGAAGTGCCGCACCTGGGTCACCACCGTAGCCGCGATTAAGTTTATCAATCTCGTCGAGCATGAAGACCGGATTCATAGATCCGGCACGTTTCAAGCCCTGGATCACACGACCCGGCATCGCGCCGATGTAAGTTCGACGGTGACCGCGAATCTCGGCGTCGTCGCGTACGCCGCCAAGTGCGGCGCGAACGAATTTGCGACCGATCGCTTTGGCAATCGATGCACCCAGCGATGTTTTGCCGACTCCGGGAGGTCCGATGAGCAGCAAAATCATACCGCGCTCGCCACCGCGAAGTTTTAACGTCGCTAAGTGTTCGAGAATACGTTTTTTCACCTTATCGAGTCCGAAATGATCGGCTTCGAGCGAGGCTCGAGCCAGTTTCAAATCGATCGGTGCCTCTTTGTCAGGTTCCCAAGGGAGTGCCAACAGCAGATCGAGGTAGTTTCGGATGATGTGTGTCTCTGGCGATTGATTCGACAATCCTTCAAGCCGCTTTAATTCATCGCGAGCAACCTTCTTGGTTTCTGCTGACATTTTCGAGTCATCAATACGCTTTTTGTAATCGTCACTTCGTTCCGCTTCCGAAGCCTCATCGCCAAGCTCTTCGCGAATCGCTTTCATTTGCTCGCGCAAGATGTGATCGCGTTGCGTTTTTCCGAGCTTAGAATTGAGCTTCTCTCGAATCTCACTCTTCACTTGAAGTTCCGATTTCGTTCTCGAAATGATCTCCACGACGCGGACTGCACGGCCGCGAAGCGAAGGCTCTTCTAACAGTTGCTGCTTTTCTTCGATCGGAGTGTCGAGATTTGCGACGGCGACGTATGTCAGGAACTCGAGATCATCGATTCCTTCGATAAGTGCTGCCAGCTGATCCGAACCCGTCGGCAAAAATTCAACCAACTGCTTGGCCGATTCTTTTACGGTTGTAAGAACATTCGAGAGTGGTTCGAGCGATTTGTCGTTTGATGCATCGCTATTGCCGAACGGCACAGCCAGCGCGGAAAGACTCGCAAGACCAATCGGAAGCTCCAACTCTTCGGTTGCTGCTTCTTCATGAATGTCTTCGAGAGTAACGCGTTCAAGGCCTTTGATGAAAAGCTGAAGCCCTTCGTGATCGTTGCCTTTGATTCGCTCAATTTCGCAAACGACACCGACCTTATATAGATCTGCGGCGGTCACCGGACCATTTTGTTCGATGTCAGTCGACGTCTGCAGTACGGCCACAAGTCGAATCGGCTTCTCGAGCGACTTCGCAAGCTGTTTCGCTTGTCGAATCGCCTGAAGCGACTGCGCGCGACCCACACGGATCGGCACACTCATGCCCGGAAAGAGTACGAGATTGCGTAGAGCTAACACCGGTAAACGTTGCGGTGAGCTCTTTAGATTCAGTGGGTCTGCCATGTAATGGCCCTCCAAAAGAAATACTTCTAACTAAACCCCTCAGGTGAGGTGCTTAAGCTTAAGATGTGACTGAACTGAATCGTGTCAATATCGGCTGCTTTTGATTGCGTTCCGTCTGAATTCACGCTTTTTTGAAGCCCCAAAGACGCCCACTGAGGACGATATGACCAGATCGAAAGGCTACAACCCGAAAGACCGGTTTTACCACAAGGCGAAGGAAGAGAACTTCGCTGCTCGTTCGGTCTACAAACTCCAAGAGATAGATCAACGATTCAAGATCTTTAAGCCCGGCCAAGTGGTTCTCGATCTTGGCTGTTCGCCGGGAAGTTGGTCACAATACGCGAGCCAGAAAATAGGCGAGCGGGGTCGCATACTCGGAGTCGACCTGAAGCCTGTCACAGTCAGCCTTCCAAATGCGACATTCATCGAAGCCGACTTGCGCGATCTAAATCTCGAAGAAGTTTTTAAGTCGCACGGTTTTGCGCCGCCATTCGATCTCGTTATTTCCGATATGGCACCAAACACCACCGGCATCAAATCGGCCGATCAAGCCAGGTCGTTCGAACTTTGCGAGCTTGCCGTTCACATTGCGCAGAAGTTTTTGAAACCCGGCGGTCATTTCGTAACCAAATTCTTCCATTCGAACGATTTCATTGAGTTGCGAAAACAGGTTCAAGCGACTTTTAAAAAAGTCGAGTTCATAAAACCCGAGAGCACCCGATCTATCAGCAAAGAAATTTTCTTCGTGGGATTAATCAAGAAATGATGTGGAGCTGATGCAGCCAACAACGTCAATGGTCCTTGCGACTGTCCTTTTTGGTTGCGCCGTTATCCACACGTTCCTCGTCAGCTACTTTGCAAAACTGGCTTCGCGCTATCGTGAAGGCTCGATTCAAGAAAACTTTTTTCATCTGTTAAGCGAAGTGGAAGTCGTCTTCGGACTTTGGGCTGCGGTGTCGGTTGCGATGTTAGCAGTGATGTCCTCGCCGAGCGACGCGATCGAGTATGTGGAATCTCGAAACTTTACAGAACCGCTTTTCGTTTTCGTTATCATGGTCGTCTGCGCGACCGGACCGGTCCTTGATTTAACTAAACGCACGATGGACGCAATCAATGCTGCTGCCCTACGGGTGGTGCGGCTTACCGGTCGCAAAGTTTATAGTGCGACCAAAGATCTTTCTTTATTTGTTGTGATCTTTGCTGTCGGGCCATTGTTAGGAAGTCTCATCACCGAGCCGGCTGCAATGACGGTCTGTGCCTTGATGCTCGTCGAGCGTTTCTATTCTCGTACCGATAGTCTTCCACTCAAGTATGCGATGACGGGACTTCTCTTCGTCAACATTTCGATCGGCGGAACGCTGACTTCGTTTGCAGCTCCACCAGTTTTGATGGTGGCGCACGCATGGGGCTGGGATTCACTGTTCATGCTTCAGAATTTTGGTTGGAAAGCAGTCCTAGCTTGTTTCGTGTCGACTCTGATAACAGCGTACATCTATCGAAAAGAATTGATGTCGTTGAAAGCCGAAAAGGTGTCGTCGCGAAAAACTCGTTTTCCTTGGTGGCTGACAGCCGCGCATCTAGTCTTCGTTGGCATTATCATTGTGACTTCACATCACGCTGCCGTTTTTGTCGGCCTCTTCCTCTTATTCTTGGGATTTACCGTTGTGACGAAAGAATACCAGGATGAATTGAGGTTGCGGGAAGGTCTGCTCGTTGCATTTTTTCTTGGTGGGCTCGTCGTGCTGGGCGGTCCGCAAGGTTGGTGGATATCACCACTGCTCTTAAAGTACGAGGGACTCACTTTGTTTCTCGGCGCTACGGGCCTGACAGCGATTGCGGATAACGCCGCGATTACGTATCTCGGATCGCTCGTCTCTGATCTGAGTGATTCTTCAAAGTATGCGCTTGTTGCGGGAGCCGTGACGGGTGGTGGACTCACAGTCATCGCCAATGCACCAAACCCAGCCGGCTACGGAATCCTAAGCTCCTCATTCGGCAAATCAGGCATCAGCCCAATAGGCTTAATTAAAGCCGCATTATTACCAACAGCGATAGCCGCCGCCGCCTACTGGCTCCTGTAGCGCCTTTTCCAAAGGGAGCAAACGAATTTAGCCTTCGCGGAAGATGAGATGAAAGCCGAACTTTGTGCGGACCGCGCCAGTGCGCTCGCCGATCTGAAGTTTCTCGGCAGCTTCGCGGAAGTCCTCATCAAGACGGTTCATGCGACCTTCAAGATTGCCTAACGATCCGCCGACTTCACGTGTTCCGCAGGTCGAGAACTTCGAAGCGAGATCCGCAAACGCATCGGACGGAGTTACGCCGTCTGCGACTTTCTCCGAGATCTCAAGCTTACGTAAGATGTCGTTTGCTTCGAACTCATGCTTTACCAAGATGTGGCGGAGGATCATGTGGCTTGTTCCGTTCTAGCCTCGAAAGCATCAAGTAAACACTTGGTACCACGAAGAGTGTGAATAGAGTCGATACAATAGTTCCTCCGATAATGGCAAGACCCATCGGAGTTCTGGTCTCTTGACCGATGGAATTACCCATCGCCAGTGGAATAGCTGCACAAACTGTCGCAACTGAAGTCATTAGAATCGGACGGAGTCGAATAGGGCAAGCTTCCAGCAGAGCTTTGCGCACGTTGCGTTCACCGTGTGCGCGCGTGTGATTGGTGAACTCTACTAGCAGAATCGAGTTCTTTTTTGCAATACCCATCAATACGATGATCCCGATCATCGAGAATAGATTTAAAGAAATTCCAAACGCCCACAGAATCAAGAAAGCACCGGTCAAACTAAACGGCAGTGCGACGAGTACGGCAATGGGATGCACGAACGAATTGAACTGAGTTGCTAGAATCATATAGGCAACGATGATTCCCAAACTCATCGCGAGGAAAAGACTTTTGAAGCTTTCGGCGAGACCGGCCGCCGCGCCTTCGAGCGAAAAAGTATATCCGGCTGGGAGAATTTCAAGTGCAATGTCGCGGGCGCGATTCAGCACCGTTTGTTGGGATTTCCCAGTTGTCAAATTTCCGTACACACCAATCGAACGTTGTCGGTTCAGACGGTTGATCGCTTGGTATGTTTCATCTTGCGAGAAAACGACGAGTTTCGAAAGTGGAACTTGGTTTCCGAATTGGTTACGTACTTCGATCTTGCTGATGTCCGGTATCGAGCGAACTTCTTCATCACGAAGTTTGATTCGGATATCATAACGTCGACCGTCACCTGTGAAGCGACTGATGCGAGTGCCGGCAACAGTTGCATTCAAAGTTTTGGCAACGGCGTCTATGTTGACCTTATACTGTGCCATCTTTTCGCGATCAGGCTTGATTATCAATTCCGGAAAACCGGTTTTAAAGTCCGTATCAAGATCTTGCGTCAATCCCTCTTTGTCGAGACGTTTCATCACTTCGTCCGCTTTAGTCTGCAGGACCTTTAAGTTCG
>JAYSYF010000424.1:0-2662 GCA_043716655.1 Bdellovibrionales bacterium
AACGGCTCTGGCAGTCTGCAACTTCGGTCCAATTTTCATTCTTGCGTGCGTTGCCCCAGAAGTTTTCATCATTGCGGCAATCGATTATTTTTTGTTTGAATTTAGGTTCACGCATCGCCGTCGCCGCTTTGACGAGGCAAGTGCTTCGGTTCCACGCTTGCGCGACGTTCTTAGTCGAACAAATGCGAAGGGCGATGCTGTAATGGTTCATCGTCTGAGTGCTGCGATCGACCTCCAGATCGGCCCGGCATTTTTCGCCGTCGTCTGTGTTTCCGCAATGGAAGTCAGCGAACTCCGATGGTGTGTCGAATGGAGCAGCTTGGGCGATTGTGCCCACGAGAGTCAGTAATAGAATCATTGCCAATTTTTTCACGTCGACCTCCGTCACTCCTATGTAGAGCAACATTGAAACCCGCCGGATGTGAATGTGGCGTCCATTAGCTCGATTTGGAAGAGAGTGCCCTATTCGGACCGACGCATGTCAAATCGTTGATCACTTTAGCGTGCGCGAAAGGGACGGCGTGCCGAGAGCGTAAAACACGCGACAATTTCTTAAGCTCACCGTAGCGTTATTTAACGTTAATTATCGTCAGCTTGGGGTGCATCGTGAAGCGATTCTTGGATCGAGTTTTCCCTGCGTTTTTCGCAGTGTTAAAGGGCATATTCGGAAACCTCGGCTACACACCCCCAGCATGGATCACCGGCCTCAAGAATCGTCTGATGAATACGCGTGTCGGTCGTTGGTGGAGTGCGCGGTATGCTTCAATCCAAGCTAAGTTGCAGGCGAACCCCGAGCGAACGAAGAAGCTATCGAGAATCGGTGTGTTGTCTATTTTGGTCGCGGTGGGCGCCTACTTTGGTATCACTCATTACTTAGATTCTTTGCCAAAGCCTGATTACGTCACAGTATCAATGCCATCTCCGACGGAACCAGATCTTGAAACCGGAAAGAATGTGGCTTTGAACGCGGTCTTCAGCCGTTCCGCCGCCCGCATCGAGTCGCTCGACAAGCACGTAACCGAAGGCGTTCGCATTTCTCCGGAAATCAAAGGCACATGGAAATGGACTTCGGATCAGAATCTTACATTTACGCCGGATGAGGCATGGAAGATCGGTCAAAAGTATCAAGTCACGTTCACTCGAAAGCTGTTTCCCGATCACGTGCTGCTCGAGCAGATGACTCATGATATCGAGACCCCCGATGTATCCGGCGATTTTTCTAAAACTGAATTTTATCAAGATCCGCGAGATCCCAACATTAAGCGAGCCGTTTTCAATGTTCGCTACAACTATGCGATCGACACAGAGGATTTCAAGAAACGAGTTAAGCTGAATCTTCAGACTCGCGATCAGTCAGTTTTGAAAGCAGCTGCGAAGGACGTTCCCTTTACAGTTTCGTTCGGTAAATTTGGTAACGAGGCCTTCATCGTTTCTGATCCGATTCCAATTCCGAAGGAAGATTCAGTATCGCACATTGAAATTGGCGACGGCGTTCGTGGTGCCAAAGGTGGCGCGACGAAGAGTGCGATGAGAGCAAGCGTCGACGTTCCAGGTATGTTCGACAATTTCAAATTCGAGTCGGCACAAGTAACTTTCGCCAGAAACGATCGCTTCGAACCCGAACAGATCCTTGTGCTGAATTCAAAAGCGGTTCTTCCAACCGAGACGGTCGCCAAAGGACTGAAACTTTGGTTACTTCCACAAAAGAAAATGGGCGATAAGTCGAAAGCGAAGAATTCTTACTGGAGTTCTCCTTCGGAAGTCGTTCCCACTGAACGCGCGAAGCTTGTTCCGGTTAAGTTCACCGTTGTTCCATCGGCCGAAGAAAATTCCGCTATCCACACGTTTAAGATCGATGTACCGGTTGGGCGTTACGTTTACATTGAAGTACCGCCAGGTATGAAATCCTATGGTGGATACGAGTTATTTAAGAAATTTGAAGCCGTCGTTGGGTTCCCCGAATATCCACGCGAGCTGATGATTATGTCCCAGGGCGCGCTCTTGAGTCTTTCAGGCGATAAAAAAATTCCGATTTTGGGAAGAAACATCCACGACGTAAAATTTAAGCTTCACCGGGTTTTACCGGGGCAGTTAAACCAATTCATATTCAACAACTATCGCCACGGAAACGACTTCGCGACTCCTTACTTCAATCAAACGACCTTTCAAACATTGTCTGAAGTATTTGATAAAGAAACTAAAGTTCCTTTTGTGAGCCCGGCGAAGACTCAGTATTTTTCGCTAGATCTTGAGCCGTATCTTGCTAAAGATCCGGGAAACAAGAAGGGCCTCTTTTTCTTGACGGTCAATTCGAAACAAGGCGGACGCGATCAGCGATTGATATTGCTGACCGACCTCGGGGTCATCGTAAAAGAAATGAACGACCGCACCCATACGGTCTTCGTACAGAATTTGCGTACAGGCGCGCCGGTTGCCGGCGCCGAAGTAGATGTGATGGGAACCAACGGTATCACCGTGGTCTCTCAAAGAACGGACGCCGAGGGCCGAGCATCGTTTCCAGATCTGACCGAATTTAAAAACGAAAAGAAGCCGATCGCTTTTGTCGTTAAAAAAGACGGCGATCTCTCGTTCCTTCCTTTTCAAATGTCTGGCCGCAATCTCACGTACTCGAAATTCGACGTCGGTGGAATTCACGAGAATG
>JAYSYF010000425.1:0-2656 GCA_043716655.1 Bdellovibrionales bacterium
CGCCAGCTTGGACGAAGACGACTCACGAGCTTCCAGCGAATTTTGGCGTTCAGCCAGCGATCGAACTCGATATGGGGACGTTGCAGTGGACTCAGGCGCACGTCGGAGAATTGATTTCTGGGCCGGACAACGCCATGCCGGCAATTCCATTCGAACGTGAGGCGCAGTTATGAGAATCCTAATCCTATTGCTTCTGATTTCAATTTCGATTTTCTTCCTGACTCAAGCGCAAACCGCAGCCGCGGGTGTGGACCCAAGTCGATGCGTTCGAATCTATTACGATCGTTCCGATCAGCCGGAGTCGTATTGGATTGGAAGAACATATGCGATGTTCGCGCAAAACCTGCTTGGGCATTTTCCAGCGTGGCAACAGATCGTAAGTCCGATTGAGTTGTATCAAGCGGGTGAAATCGAAACTTGCGCTGCGACGATCTACATCGGTTCATATTTTGAAAACAAAGTTCCCCAAGCTTTCTTCAATGACTTTGCGAAAACAAAAAAGCGGGTCGCGTGGCTCGGATACTCAATTTGGAAGTACCCGACGAAAACGCTCGAGCAACTGTTTGGTCATAGCTATGTCGGACTAACAAAGCTGGATTCGGACCGACTTGATTCGCGCGGTCTACCAACGTTTTTCCGCGATGTGCTTTACAAGGGCGAAACGTTTTCGAAATTTGGCGACTCGGTTCAGTTAGATCCGGCCGTGTGGCGATCAAAGTCAGAATTTCGGGCCGGGTTTGAACAAGCGCAATTGAAGCCTTCGGCGGATATTGAAAATCGTCGTGGTGTTCAGATTTTGGCGGAGGTTCGACACGGCGGAACTTCCGAAACGATCCCCTATGCGATTCGCAAAGAGAACAGATTTTATTTTGCAGATGTGCCATTCAGCTTCATGCACGAATCGGATCGAATGCTGGTTTTCGCTGACATCCTTTTCGATATTCTGGACGAGAAGCCGCGTCACAACGGCCGCTACGCGGTTGTGCGCATCGAGGATGTACATCCGCTGATCCCGCTCTCGGAAATGACTGACGTTCTGAAGACTTTCCGTGAAGAGAAAGTTCCGATCACGGTATCGCTCATACCAATCTTCTACGATCCGATGAATCTTGCCGAACGTGGCGTCGATGAAGAACTCGTGACCATGGACCGGAGAGTTGCGTTCATGGATATGATTAACGAGATCAAAAAAGAAAAAGGGACGACGTTTATTTGGCACGGAGTTACCCACCAATACGGTCGCAGTAAAAATCCCCATTCGGGAAGTTCGGGATCCGATTTTGAGTTCTGGGATGCGATCAATGGCACACCGGTTAAGGAAGACTCGGCCAGCTGGGTCACGGATCGTCTTGAAGACGGTTGGTTCACGCTGCAGAAGGCAGGACTCGCGCCGTCGATCTGGCTAACGCCGCACTATCAGGCCTCGTCGCTTGATTATGGCGTGTTCGCGCGCGTATTCCCGTGGAACGTAGGACGAGTCATTTATTATAATCACCGACTGAAGGGCTTGCCTTCAAACGTGCCGGAAAAAGAACTTTGGTTCGATGCAAAGCGACCGCAGAATGCGGCCAATCGCGCGAAACATCTTTCTGAAGTTACTGCAGACGTCGAATTTCAGCGATGGAACGGTCAGATGTTTCCATACGAAATTTATGGCGACGTGCATGGCCAACGTTTGATTCCCGAAAATCTCGGAAACAGCCAACCGTTTATAAGTTCGCACGTTGTGCGCACTCGATCGGTTGAACAAATTCTTGCAGACGCCAAAAGAAATCTCGTTCTTCGAGATGCGTGGGCTTCGCTCTTCTATCATTCGTTCCTGACCGGAACGATTGAAAAGGGTGGCCGAGGAAAATACCCGGGCGATCCAACGGAACTTAAGAAGCTTTTGAGTGAGATCAAAAAGATGGGCTATCGCTTCATCGATCTCCAAGAGTGGACAAATAAAAACACGATTCCAATACGACCTGAACCGATCGTTCGCGACACACTTGATCTGAATGTTAGAGGAAAATGAGTATGAAGAAGTTTGAATCTACGGCTGCTTTTCTAATGGCGATGTCTTTCTCGCTCCTGTTGGGCGTGGTTATGCCGTTAAGAGCGGAAGCTGCATTGAATCTGCCGCCACCGCAAGAACTGCTGAAGAAGGCGTCAACAGATCGCAGGGCATTGCGTGAAGCTTTGCTCGATATGCAGCTCAATCTCAGCGAGATGCGCGATCCAGAGACGTTCGACAACTACTTCTTTCTGCTTGCGGCCATGGAGCCACTCGCTGAGAAATTGAAACTGGGAGCCATTTTCCCACTCGCGGTTGAACAAACCGGTCTGAAGATGGTGGCTCACGGAATTCGCTGGATGGATCTGTCGCAACGTCCATCGAGTGATGCGCTTTACTATCTGCGCTTTGCGGACGGCGACGTCGTGCGACGGTTGGTCGAGGAAACAGACATCTTTACTCGCAGCAATGTAAGCGAAGATGCGCGTCGCAAGGTAGCTGCGAATCTTGAGATCATGATTCCGTTCGTCGAGAAGAAATTTGCAGATCGTCGCGATGTGCGAATTTCTGTCCGAGAGCTGTTGTCGTCTATAGCTATTCGTTTTCTAAGGTCTCCGAAGTTGACCGATGAAGATGCTAAATTCTGGATTGCAAAAATCT
>JAYSYF010000044.1:0-2284 GCA_043716655.1 Bdellovibrionales bacterium
TCGTCTGCATCGAAAGTATAAGCATCCTTCATGATGAACTCGCGACCGCGCATCAAACCGAAGCGGGGTCGAATCTCGTCACGATACTTCGTCTGAATCTGATAAAGATTCGCAGGCAAATCGCGATAAGATTTGATGTCGTTGCGAATGTAATCGGTGATGACTTCTTCGTGCGTAGCACCCAAGCAGAAATCGTGACCGTTCCGGTTCTTGAATTTCAAGAGACCGTCGCCCATTTCTTTCCAACGGTTGGTCTCCTGCCAAAGTTCGGCCGGCTGAACCATTGGCATCAACACTTCTTGGGCTCCGCGCTTCTCGAGTTCTTCGCGAATAATGCGTTCAAATTTTCTGAGTGCACGAAGTGCGAGGTTTCCATAAGTGTAAATACCTGGCGCGACCTTCTTGATCATACCAGCGCGAACCATCAGCTTGTGGCTTGGAATCTCGGCGTCGTTCGGAGCGTCTTTGTGTGTGAACAGATGTGCCTTAGACCAACGCATTAGACGATTTCCTCCACGTCGATACCGTAACCTTTGATTTTGCGGTGCAGGTAACTTCGTTCAAGACCGATCGCCTCTGCCGTTTTCGAGATGTTGCCTTTGTTCTCGGAAATTTTTCGCAAGAGATATTCTTTTTCGAACTTTGCGCGCGCTTCGCGGAAGTTGTCGATCTCGTCGACGCCAGTCGTTCCGCCGCCCGAGAGGCTCGAGAGTCCCGCGAATCGCAGGTCATGCACATCAACGAACTCACTTGGAGTCAGAATATAAACGCGTTCGATGAAGTTTCGAAGCTCACGAACGTTTCCTGGCCATTGGTGCGCGAGAAGTTTTTCAAGCGCCGCCTCGGAAATTTGTTTCAAGCGGAATCCGCCGTCGCGCGCGAACTGTTCGCTGAAATGTTGTACAAGCGATGGAATGTCAGACATTCGCTCGCGAAGCGATGGAACGTGGCAAGGAATAACGTTGAGACGATAATAGAGGTCTTCGCGGAATCGACCTTCTTTGATTTCGAGTTCAAGATTCTTGTTCGTTGCAGCAACAACTCGAACATCGACTTCGATTGAGTCTTCACCGCCAACGCGGGTGAATCGTTTTTCTTGCAGAATGCGCAGGATCTTCGCCTGAGTCTTCAGGCTCATGTCGCCGATTTCATCGAGGAATATCGTTCCGCCATTCGCGTGATCGAATTTTCCTTTTCGTGCGCGCTCGGCACCGGTGAAGGCGCCCTTCTCATGGCCGAAAAGTTCGCTTTCGATCAGATCCTCAGGAATTGCCGCGCAATTCACGTCCACGAACGGACGAGACGCCCGAGCACTTAGGTAGTGAATGTTCTGTGCAACGAGTTCTTTGCCAGTTCCGTTTTCGCCGGTGATCAAAACCCAAGAGTTGGACGCCGCGACTCGCGCGATGAGCTGCTTAAGACCCATCACAGCCGTCGCTTCACCGACGATCGCTATGTTCTTGCGAAGTTTGTTTAACAGCGCGTTCTTTTCTCCACGCTCGCTTTGAACCTGGAGAATGTTTTTTGCGAGAATCAAAATTCGGTCGATGGACAACGGCTTCTCGACGAAGTCCCACGCGCCGAGCTTCACGGCCTTAACGGCTGTCTCGATCGTACCGTGACCCGACATCATGATGAATTCACAGAAGTTCGATTTCGGACGCGCTTCTTTCAAAACATCGAGTCCATCCATTGAACCCGGCATCCAAATGTCGAGAAACACAATTGCCGGGCGGAAATCTTCGAGCACGCGCAAACCTTCGTCGCCAGAACGTGCTGTGCGAACGTCGTAACCCTCATCTGCGAGACTTGCCGACAGCACTTCACGAATCGCCGATTCGTCGTCGATTACGAGAATTTTAGCGCCGTTGGATAACGGGCCCGTTAATGAGCCGGCGAAACTGGTCTCTGAACCCACTTCGATTTCCTTTCGAGAACTTAACTGGAGACAAACTAGCACCGAGCGGTGCACCCGGCAATCACGCTATGCGCGACATCTCGTCCGGAGCGTGATATTAGGATGGACTTTTGCTCGAGGTGTCAGGACTTGAAGCGCTGCCCACGACGCCAAGGATAGGCGTGCGCACGACCGACGAACTATCGCTTTCAGCGACCGGAAGCTCGACGAGAATGCGAGTTCCGTGTGGTTCGTTGGGAAGAGCACGAATAAAACCGTTATGATCTTCAACGATTCGACGGACGATCGCGAGACCCAGACCTGTGCCGCTTTCTTTCGTCGAAAAATACGGCTCGAAGACGCGGTCACGGTCTTGAATTGGAATTC
>JAYSYF010000045.1:0-2266 GCA_043716655.1 Bdellovibrionales bacterium
CAGACGGAAAAAAAACAAAATCGCTAGCGACCGGCAAAGCCGACAGAAAGCCAGGAGAATGGCTTCTTTCCTGGGACAATCCGCTGATTGTTGAAAGCATTCGAGTTTGGAATGGCAATCAGAATCCCGGCGACTCTTTTTCTGAAAACGATCGCGTTCACGAATTAGATATTCGAACGGATGGAGCGAAACCCGTGCGAACTTCGCTTGAGGATCGACGTTACTCTCAGCAAATTGATTTCGCAGATGTCCGCGCAATTCGAACACTCGAACTCAAAACGGTGTCGAGTTATCCGGGATCTCTCGCAACCGAACCGATGTTAAGCGAGATTCATTTGTTGGCGGGTGGTGAAACTTGGATCCCCGTTATTCGGAATGTTTCAACGAACGAAACTGTTGCAGGTGAAAGTTTGCAAGCGGCGGTCGTTCGCGAGCGCGGATACGGCGATATTCTCGATCGTGAATTGCGAGCGGACGATTCGGCTGGAACATGGAAATTTCGTTTTCGCAGCGATGGCACTTTCTTCGCGCGCGTTTTTGTAGATCGTGCTCGTGTCTCGAAAGCATGGTCCGTTTCTGGTGCTTGGCGATTACTTGAAAAGCCCGCAAAGCCAGAAGCACCAGAAGGTCCGCAACTTGGAAAGAGCCTCGTGCAAGCCTTCGGTAAAACCGGTGGCACTTCCGAGCCGGTGAACGTTCCGGGACTCGCGCTGTCGCTTGTCGGAACAAAAATCGCGACGGCAGATGTGCTCGATTCGCTTCCGTGTGCGAGCCACTGTTTCTCGAGCGCAGAAGACCGTGGACCAGCGGCCGCGAAACCCGCGCAGCCCGCTTCTCAAGAGCAACCAGTTTCAGAACAAATTGAACTACAGCGACTGGGTCGTTCATTATTTTTTATTCGCAACAGAACCGAGCAAGAAAAACAAACGATGGAATTCAAAGATCTAAAAGTCCGTATTCACTCGCTTTACGATTGATTGAATTGACGAAACGCTCGGCAGGCTTCACAATTTTCTAATGAATCAATTGTGGGGCAGGACGTCCCTGGCGGCGACGCTGTCTTTATTTGCGGGCTTTGCTGCCTTTAGTTTTGCTGCCTGCGTTGGTGAAGAAACCTCACGAGGAAGCTCAAGAGCGCTAGCGACCGAAACCGTCGGCGATGCAACAGAGACCGGCGAATCTCCCTTCACTTCGCTAATTTCAAAAGACGATATTTCTCTCTCCGTCGGTGCTGAGATCACCAACAACCGTTTCCCTGCTCAGTCACAATTTGCGGTCGGCGCGATTCCGGTACTTGGGCGCGTGTCATATTCCTTCGAAGCTGCAGAGCAAGCTTACATGGAAAAGCTTTTACTTCAGTACCGACCCGATTACGGCGTCTTCGTCGCGATGGATGCGCGCACGGGCCGCATCATCACGATGGCGAGTCGTACTCAAGGCAATGCAGGTGCTGAAAACTTAGCGTTGAAGGCGACGTTTCCAGCCGCTTCGATTTTCAAAGTCGTCACCGCGGGTGCCGTTCTTGATACAGAAAAAGTTTCGCCGAACACTCGGATCGCATTCAATGGCGCGAGCCACACTCTTTACCGTCGTAACGTCGTCGATACGAAAGAGAACCGATGGACAAGACGCATGACGATTCGAGAAGCGTTCGGTTCGTCGGTGAATACGATTTTCGGAAAACTCGGATTGTTTTATGCAGGACCGGAAACTCTTCGCGCTTACGCAGAACGTTTTCATTTCAATCACCCGATTCGTGCGGACTTCGCAATTCAAACCGGATACTCGCGATTCACTGCGGATGATCCGTGGAGTGTCGTGGCCGCGGCATCGGGCTTCACGCTCGACAACACGATGTCTCCGGTCCAAGGAGCAATGATTGCTGCGGCCGTTGCGAATGATGGCGTGATGATGGAACCGTACCTGGTTAACAGTGTGACGAATGCTCAAGGCGAGCCGCTCTATCAAGCATCTCCGAAACGCGCTTCGATCGTCGTCGGTCCCGAAACGGCACGTCAGCTGCGAGAACTCTTTGAGAACACCATCGTTTCTGGTACTTCGCGAAAGTCGTTTCGTGGAGCTTTGAAAAAGCGCAGTTTTGATACAGTCGAATTTGGCGGAAAAACAGGATCCCTGACGGGCACCAATCCGCGCGGCAAATGTGACTGGTTCATCGGTTACGCTCGATTTGGCGACCAGCGAATCGCGGTCGCAGCACTCACGGTGAACGAAAAGAACTGGCGAGTGAAATCCTCAATGCTTGCTC
>JAYSYF010000046.1:0-2248 GCA_043716655.1 Bdellovibrionales bacterium
TATTTTCAAAAACTCAAACGGAACGGCCAATGGATTTTCCGTGAAACTTAAGAACGGGACTCGTTTGGTTTCGCTTCCTGGTCCTCCGAGCGAGATCGAAGGAATTTGGAACGACGGACTGAGCGCGACACTTGTGCTATCAGGCGCCGTTGAAAAGCGCGACCTGACAATTCTTCGAACGATGGGACTGGGTGAGGGCGCGCTTGCGAGTCGGGTCGAAGAAATTATTGACGATGCGATAGAGAGCCATGGCGGTGCCGTCGCGCGGCCGGCAGTGGGCTATCGAGCAACGGCTCCGTACGTCGAAATAAAACTGTGGGCTTCGGCTGCGCAAGTGAAGCTCGTTTCGCAAATTGCCGCTGCCATCAGGCATGAGTTCAACGAAATCCTGGTGAACGAAGGCGCTCAAGATGTCGCCGATGCCGTTCTTGCGTCCATCGCGACGGAGTCCGCCGCTGGAATTCAAACTCTCATCGTCGATCACGTGACTCGCGGGGAAGTTTTCGCTCGGCTTTTTAATCGCGCGAAAGTTTTGCGAGACAGCTCGTTAATCGAAGCGCTTGAAAAAAATCTTCGAGGAGTGCTAGGTGAATTTACAACCGCGCAGGCTTCGCTTGCCCCGTCGAGTGAGACGACAGTTCTTCAATTGAAGTATGGCGCAAATGACCTTGAGCTTCGTGTCGGACGAGGGGCGCGGGAGAAGGTCATCGTACTTCCGAAGCTCGCGGCGACTGTGAAATCGGATCGGGGCCGCAAGTGGGCGATTGAAACGGCGCTGCGCGAGTGGGGAAAACTGTGAAGGCTTCGCACCGTTTTATACATACGGATCCGATCGACATGACGGCGTACGGGCATCCGGGCGTCAGTTTTTCTGTGGAAGATGTACTTCGACATTTGGCTCCGCGGCTGACGCCGGAACGCTGGGCAAAAATTCAAAAGGTTGTGTGCCATCGAACCTGCGAAGTGACTCCAGTACTTGAGAATATTTATGATCGCGGGAATATGTCGGCTGTTTTTCGTTCTAGCGAAGCGATGGGCTTTCAAACGGTGCACGTCATCGAACCTGGCGAGAAGTTTAAAGAATCGCAGCGTGTGACAGCCGGAGCCGATAAGTGGCTCGATATTTTGCGATTCAAAGAAACTGTCACGGCCGTCGCGGCCCTGCGCGAAAAGGGTTATCAAATTCTTGCGACACATTTGGATTCGAATGCGAGGCCTCTCGCCGAGATGGATCTGACGCAGCCGACGGCTATCGTTTTTGGAAACGAGAAAGATGGAATATCAAAAGACATGATCGAACTTTGTGATGCGACGGTGATCTTGCCGATGCGTGGATTTGTTCAGAGCTATAATATATCGGTTGCTGCTGCGATTGCATTTCAAACTATCTCTAGCTTTCGCGAACAGAAGAATATCGGCGGGACACTTTCTGAAGCGGAACGTCGTACTTTAGAAGCGCACTATTGTCTGCGAACGCTCGACAACGCGGCCGAAATACTGACGCGTCTGAGATAGCTGGGTTGGGCCCCAGCGAAATGTCACCTACAGCGAAGTGCGCTCGAGTTCCTGAATCATGTTTTCGTTTCGCGCGAGATCGTCACGGAGCTTTCGAATTTCCGATTGGAGCGTCGTCTTTTTTTCCGAAAGTTCGGGAGATGCATCGGCTGGCGTTCGCGAAAGAGCGTCGTCGAGAATCGTCGAACGATCGCGCGGCTCGCCTGCCGAGGTTACGCCGTCGATGGCAGCAAGCTCTGACAGTTTGATATCGACTTGTCCTTCAAGCGCGGCATTCTTTTTTTCGAGTACGGCGATTTCGGTTCCCACCTTGAAGCGTTTGAGAAACTTCGCTTCGAGATTTTTTGGGCAAACGCCGTTGTACGATTCGCCTGCGCGACCTGCATCATAGGCGCGTTCAGGTGTGCAGTAATCGATCAAGCCACGTTCGAAACCGGCGGTGTAAAGTTCGAGGTTTGGGCTGACGCCGTTTGCCTTGCAGCGGCCAACGTAGGTGCTGTTCGCCGATGGAATCCCGTTCAGTCCGTCGATTCGACCGACTTCAAACCAATCTGCATTTTTGCAGGGGTCGCCTGAAACGGTCGGGCTGTTGATGCCCTCAAAGCCTGGCCGACCGTTAGGCATGCTTTGGCAGGCGACCTGAATGGTCGCGAGTGCTGTCGAGGCTAAAATGCGGAAAATCCAGGTACCGGACATCGCAGTCGTTTTCCTCTAGGCGGGGTCCTTTCGTCAT
>JAYSYF010000047.1:0-2241 GCA_043716655.1 Bdellovibrionales bacterium
TTGTTTCTCGGCCGTAAGAATCTTTAGCGTGCTCATAGTAGTAATGCTTGCGGATCGGAATCGTCAGCGCGACTTTCCATCGCGATGGTTCCTTCGGGAAGCTTGGATTTACCATGCGGCCGATCAGCGCATCTTCGGTGATTTCGAATTGCATGTTGCAATGGCTAGACATGTGAACGGCGTGACTTAAGAACGAAGAAGAGATCGCACCGGTTTCAGAAATGGGAGCCCAGCCGCACAAGAACGTCTTCGGCTTCGACTCAGTAACGGTTTTGCCAAGCTTGTTGACGCTCGTCTCGGTTGTACCAAAAAACGATTTGTCGATTCCGCGATCCGTTGGGATCGGAGTCTCAGTCGTCGGCGTTCTCACCGTACAAGCAGCAAGCGCCACAATGGCCGCTAATGCCAATCCCGGAAGAAGAAAGGCACCAACACTTTTCAAAACCGTAATATTCAGCTTCTTCATTATTGAGCCTTACTTTCCGGTTGCCGGGACTTCGGTTTTTTCAGGACGACTTCTTGATGTGAGATCGAAATCACGAGCGGCGGCACTGCGCACATCCGAAAGCGACATCGGTGCTTGAGCGGCACGATTGCCTGAAGAGAAGAGCGGACCGCGACTTTCTTCGGCCGCGATACCAAAGAAAACGGCCACGAATAAGAGCAACAGCCAGAAGCTGACGATGTCAGATTCGCTGCCGAAATCGGCGGACTCACTCTCTGGTTGAGAATTCGCGATCTTCTTTGAATTACTCACGCCTGAATCATTCACGACAGAACCTCCACCGAGACACCCGATCGTAAGATGTTGTTCAAGTGATGGGCCGCTTTGGAACCGGCATGGCGAAAAGTTAGACAATCGAAATGACTCACATTTTTTCGTAACCGCTTGTTATTCCAGCGAACGAGCGGGCGAGTTACGGCGTTTCGATTCGGGGGCGAGCGCAAAACCGGCACGGTTGAACGATTGTCCTGTTACTTCATGTGGACCCGCGCCCCGCAGGTCAACTCTTCCTTAAGATCGTGTTTTCGCAGTATTTTGGTGGCCAATCGCGTTTTTAGCTGGCTAAACTTCTTACGTGTCGAAAAACATGAATGATCATCTCGAAGTCGCTCCGGCAAAAACCCGCGTTCTCGTCGTCGAAGACGAAGTCGATATTCGTCGGATCCTCAAAGACTTATTGGAAGTCCAGGGTTTCCACGTCGTTGACCTCTCGTCGGGCCACGCAATCTTGCATCAACTCGAACTTCACAATCCAGACGTGTTGCTCGTCGATCAAATGATGCCAGGAATTACTGGTAGCGAAGTCATCGCGCAGATTCGCAAAGACGAGCGGCACTCTTCGATCCCGATCATTATGGTCACTGGCCTCAGCTGCGAAGAAGACAAAGTCAGAGTCCTAAACTTGGGCGCAGACGACTATGTCACCAAGCCGTTTTTACCTAAGGAATTGGCGGCGAGAATCAACGCCCTCGTTCGAAGATCAGCGGCACGCGATCTTGCTTCTAAAACAGCACCGCACGAACTCATTCGTGGAGACATTCGCATCGAGCTTCGCTCGCACCGCGCGTTTATTTTGAACGAAGAAGTTCAGCTGACGTTGACCGAATTCAAAATTTTGCGCGAGCTCTTGCGCCAAGTTGATCATGTCCTGACTCGCGAACAGCTACGCGAACGCGCACTCGAAAGTGTGAACGTAACGGATCGAACCATCGACGTTCACATGGCGTCGTTGCGTAAGAAACTCGGAACCGTCGGCGATATCATCGAAACAGTCCGCGGCGTGGGATATCGCCTTGCCCGGTAGGGCAAGGCTACAGCCTCCGTTCGCTTAACGCCCACGTGCTTTGCACCTGTGGGGCTAGCTCACTTTTTGTTTTGGCTCCGCCAAAACGTTCGCATCCGCTCACACCTCGTCACGAAAATTTGGAGAAGTGTCGAGCACGCGACAGAACGGGGGAGGATCTGCTCCTTGTCCCCGTTATCTAGGTAGGTTTGTTGGTGGGCTTGCGGCTGCTATAAGGTTCCGCGATCGCGGGAGCTGGCCGGTGGGTCTAATCGCCTTGTCGTTTCCGACTTGCTTACTATGAGGTAGAGCATTCTGTGTGCCAGCCCTTTGGCTGGTCTCCCTAGGGGAATTAGAGTCAAATTGCACCGTACACAGCGTTCTTCAAAGTCGGCGACGTGGCTGGAATACACATAAATTTGATATAAGCATCGACGCCTATGAAACCGGCATT
>JAYSYF010000048.1:0-6887 GCA_043716655.1 Bdellovibrionales bacterium
TGAAACAGTTTCTGTTTTTGTTCGTCGGTAAGTCCAATCCCAGAATCTTTGACCGCGATTTCAATCGTCGCCTTGTCACCCATGACATTTGCGGCGCGAACCGAAACGCGAACGCCACCGGTCTCAGTAAACTTCACGGCGTTGCCGATAAGATTGATCAAGATCTGACGCAAGCGAGTCGGGTCGGAACTCAGACGTAACGGAAGATTTTCGTCGACATTGAGTAAGACATAAATTTGTTTTTGCTTCGCCTTGTCTCGGAAAAGATCGACGACGTCGGTCATCAATTCGTAGATCGAGAAATTGACGGTTTCCACATTAAGGCGACCAGCTTCGACTTTGGCCAGGTCAAGAATGTCGTCGATGATGTGGGTCAGCGAAATTCCGTTGCGCGCGATCGTTTCAACGTATCGATCGCGTTCTTCCGGAGCTAGCGCAGCTTCTTTCAGCAGAGCACTGAAGCCCAAAATCGCTCCGAGAGGAGTTCGAATTTCGTGACTCATGTTTGCTAAGAATGCCGACTTCGAATGATTGGCTTGGTCGGCGGCAATTTTTGCTTTTTCGAGATCCTGTTTGAGACGAACTCGTTCAGTGATGTCCATGTGTGTCCCGATAATCGACGAGACGCGCTTACCTCGACGATCCGCTTCGACGACACTCTGTGCCGTAGTGAAGACGTATCTGGTTTCGCCGTTTGGCAGCAATACTTTATTATCCATCATCAACGTGCCAGATTGTTCTGGATCTAAAAGTCGATCGATTTGAGTTTCAAACGAAACGCCGTCTTCACTGACGAGAGTTGTTGCAAGCTCGTGCAAGTCGTGACTTTCGCTTGGCTCGAGTCCCAGGATTTCGCATGAGCGATTCGACAGAGTAAATTTCGTTCGAACCGGATCGAAAATGAACGTTCCGAGTCGGGCACTCTCGGTTGCGATTCTTAATTGGTCCTGACTCGCGGCCAGTTGCTTTCTTCCATGTACCCGATCTGTCACATCGATAGCGTGTCCATAAATACCAAAAGGCTTTCCTTGCGAATCGTGTACGCGCACACACGTAAAATCGAAGTATCGATCTTCAAGGGGTCCATACTTTCGGCGGGCGAGACGAACTAAGGCTTCGTGTGCGACGAACGGCTCACCGGACTCAAGAACTCCCTTCAAAAGGGCAGGGAAAGGCTGTCCTTCGAGCTCGGGAATGGCCTCGAGCAGCGGAAGTCCGAGCAGCATTCGATCGTCAAACAGACGTTGATACTCGGAATTCAACTTTGCAAAAACGAAGTTCGGGCCAGTCCAAAGGGCCATGCATGCCGGTGATACTTGGAATATTGTTTCAAGTTTACGTTGTTCGTTGAGCAACGCGGTCTCTGATTTTTTTCGTTCGGTGATGTCACCAAACAATCCAGAGAAAACTGCGGGCTTTTTATCCGCTCCGTAAGTGATTGTGCCTCTAGAAAAGACCCAGCGTATAGATCCGTTCGGCCGAACAATTCTGTACTCGTCGACATACTCCTCGTTGTTCTCGAGCGCTTTGTGGAACGCTTTAGTTACGCGCTCGAGATCGTCTGGGTGTACGAGCCGTCTCGCGTTCTCGCTGCTGGTCATGACCGTTTGTGGCAGCCCAGAGATCTCGGACATAATGTCAGAGTAAGCTATTTCTCCTGTACGCAAATCGATCAGCCAAGAGCCCATTCGGGCGCTTTCGAGCGCGAGATTCAATTGCTCTTGGGTCTTTCGATAGAGGAATTCACTCTCTTCGATTCGACGTCGAGCCACCACTTGTTCAGTGACGTCGATGACGTCCGCAGAAATTCCGCGGATTTTTCCATCATGACTGCGGAATGGATAATAACCGAGGTTCAGAAATCGTTCACCGATTGATCCGTGCTCGTCTGGCAAAAACATTGAAACTTCTTTTCCAATGTACGGAGCTCCGGTGCGATAGACTTCGTCAAGGTACGGGACGAAATATTCCACTTCTTTCGGTGAAAACGCTTCGGCCAAAGTTTTGCCGACGACCTTTCTTCCCACGAGACGCTCATAGGCAGGATTCGCTATGGCGAAAGTGTAGTTTGATCCGAGCATGATGACCATCGGGGACGGAGCCTGCATGATAAAGTCATTAAGTTCCTGACGAGCGAGCTTTGATTGATTCTCCGCATTTTTTTGCTCTTCGATGTCTGTTGCGGTGCCAACCCATCGGGCAATGTTTCCATCGAAGCCGCGAACCGGAACGGCTCTTCCTAAATGCCATCGATAGCTTTCATCTGACTTTCGTTTGAATCGATACTCAATTTCATAGGCGTCTCCGCGAGCCACCGATTCTTTCCACTTTCCGCGCGTGAGTTCGACGTCTTCTGGATGTGTCGCAATCTCCACTTCGAGTGGGCCTGTTCGATCATTGCCGGTAAATTTGTACCACCAGTTATTGTACCAATCGACCTCGCCGTGCGGTGTCGCTGTCCATACGATTTGCGGCATCGCGTTTGCGATTTCACGAAAACGCTGATCACTCTCTTCCACCTTTTTTCTTGCAAGGACTTTGTCCGTGGCATCGTGAATGTAGGACAAAACTCCGACAATTTCGTCTTTTTGATAATACGGATAAAATGAGAGATCAATCCAGCGCTCTTCGACTTTGCCTAGCTGTGATGGACGGCTGTAACTAAATTCTTTGCCAACAAAGGGAACACCTGTCTGGAACACTCGCTTAAGTAGTGAGAGGAATCGCGCACCCTCATTGGGATTCGTCGCCGCGACTTCGAGGAAGGTGCGACCTTCAACTTCACTTCGAGCTTTGCGCATGATATTCAAGCCCGGTTCGTTTACCAACATGAAGCGAAAATCCGAATGCATAAACAAAATCATTGGAATCGGACTTTGCTGAAAGACGTCTTCAAGGCGACGGCGCTCGGCTTCTATTGATGCCGTTAAGACTGTTTGGTTGTGCGCCTCAATCACCGAAAATCTTCCAGCCGCCCGCCGAATACCTTGATCAACAAAGCGATGAATCAGACGGCGTGCTAAAGGTTTCGATTTTATTTCTTCGTGCAGATTTTCTATCAAGACTTCGCGTAACACCTGATACTCAAGTACGACTTGCTCGATCGAATAGCTTCCGAGAATGGCTCGCTGTTCACCATGTTCGCGAGCAATTTCTCGGCTTGTCTCCGCTTGCGCTTTTGTGCCGGAGCCGTCGAGTTCACGGGCAAGCATTTCGATGGCTTCAGCGAGAGAGTCGATCAGCGAAGGACGATCTTCGATGGTTGCTGCTGGCACCAAAGAGCGAACGCGCTTAACCCATTCGTTTATGATGGCCGAGCTCGACCGGCGAAGCAGGTCAGCGGCTGCTTCGAATTCGAGTTGGGCTGTCACCGTGGTCGTCATTTCGTGCGCCTTGTGAATGAGGGTTTAGTGCAGACGTCGAGTATTCGATAAAAGTGTTTCAACGAGATGGTTCGCATTGATCGGTTTAGATATATGACCGCTGAAACCGCATTTCAGTGCGCGGTCACGGTCCTCTTTCATTGCGTAAGCGGTGAGCGCAAAGACGGGTGTCTTAAAGTTTTCTCTTCGCAAGCGAGTTAAGGTCTCGTAGCCGTCAATTCCTGGCATCTGAATGTCCATAAGAATGGCGTCGTAACTATCGTCAAGTGCTAGCTCGATCGCTTGTTCGCCGCCATTCGCTTGCTCAACCATCGCACCTTCTCGCACTAGGAGAAGTTTAATGAGGTGGCGATTGTCTGGAGAATCGTCGACAACTAAAACCTTGAGTCCCTTTAGGCGTCTTGATTGCTCGGTTTTTTTCAACGGTCCATCGTCTGAAACTTCCGCACTTTTGGTTGCGACAAACTCGATGTTGAAAGTACATCCCTTAGATTGCTCGGAGTTCGCCAAGGAAACATTCCCGCCCAGTGCGCGAGCAAGCTTTCGAGAAAGAGCAAGGCCGAGTCCCGTGCCGCCGTACTGGCGCGCACTTTTTCCGTCAGCTTGAGCAAACGGCTTGAATAGCTTCTCGGCCTCTTCGCGGCTCAATCCTTTTCCGGTGTCAGTTATTGAGATGCTCATGCGCAAATCGTTTTCGCCAAGCATTTCGAAGTTGCCATGAACGACAATGCTGCCCTGGGAGGTGAATTTAACTGCATTACCTATGAGATTGACCAGTATCTGTCGAAGGCGAAGCGGATCCGAAATGATATTGAAGTTCGGAAGCCGGGAAGATTCGAGCTGGATGTTAAGGCCCTTGCCACCTGCTTTATCCGAGAACATCTCAAGGACGTCGGTGACTAACTCTGTGAAATTCAGTGGCTCCCGATTAATTTCAATTTTGCCGGCTTCGATTTTCGAGAGATCCAGGACGTCGTCGATGATTGACGAAAGGGCCTGGCCATTGCGAGTTATGATGTTTAAATATTTTTGCCGTTCTTCCGCCGAAACATTCGAAGATTTTAGTAACTCTGTGAAACCGATGATGGCACTGAGCGGAGTTCTGATTTCGTGACTCATGTTAGCCAGGAAAAACGTTTTCGCTTCATTCGCTGCTTCGGCCGACTCTTTCGCCATCTGAACGATTCTTCTGGCATTCACTTGTTCCGTGACGTTTTGAAGGAGCGCGGTGATACCTTGAATTTTCCCATTAGGAGAGCGGAAGGGATGATATCCGATATTTATATAGCGCTCCTCTTCGCCTCCGGGATGCTTGACCATAATTTCAGTACCGATAAACGGCTTCCCAGTTTCATAGACACCGTCCAAGATCTCGAAGAATTTTCCCGCCTCCTCTTCCGAATAAACTTCTCGAACAGTTTTGCCGAGAACGCACCTTCCACTGAGTTCAATATAAGGAGGATTGGCTAGAGTAAAAGTGTGTTCAGGACCTTCTAAAGTGCAGATTGGAATGGGTGCCTGCATGAAGAGCGAGTGCAGTTTTTCCCGTTCGCTCGCGATAATTTGTTCCGCTCGAACGAGTTCCGTTGTTTCGTTAACTATGGCAAGCGCACCGCCAACACTTCCGTCTCTAAGAAAGATGGGAGAGTATCCATAACTCCAATAAGTGTTTTCAATTTTTCCGTCGCGCGAAATTCGGAATAGTTGATTCTTGTGACAAGTCGCCTGGCCTCGTTTGAAGACAATGTCTAATTGCGGTTCGAGTGTAGGCCAGAGTTCCGACCAGCACTCGGCGCCTTTCTGGCCAAGCGCTGTCTCGTGTTTGTCCTTCGCAAGCGACTGTTTATATGCGTCGTTGTAAAACAGAATCAGATCCGGGCCCCACCAGATGACCATCGGCATCCGGGAATGAAATAGAGTATCAAGGCTGATCTGTAATTCTTCGGGCCAAGTGTGCAATGAACCCATTGTCGTCTTCGACCAATCCATCGAGCGAAATCGGGCGCCGGTTTTTCCTCCACCAGAAACTGAAGTTTGAAATACGCGCGCATGAAAGTCATTTGTCGTTTTCAACGCCATGGTTTAGACCATGACCAAAATGGGGGGCCCAGGATCGGGCGCTCCTTGTTTCGCTTCGCGAAGATCCTCGACGGCGGGACCTTCTAGCACTTTTCCGTGACAATCAAAACGTGAACCGTGACAGGGGCAGTCCCAAGACTTTTCAACTTTATTCCAAGAAACAACGCAACCGAGATGTGGGCACTTGGCCGAGCGCAAAGTGAAATGTCCGTATTCATTTTTATATGCGGCGATCTGATGCAGTCCGCTTCGGATGACCGCGCCTTCACCTGGAGCAAGGCTTTCTAGATCGGCGACCTGCTGTACACTCAACCAATCTGCGTACTGTGCGGCGACGTTCACATTTTCTTTGATGTATGAACCTGCAGATTTGAGCGAGATCCGAGAAGGGTTATAAAGTTTTTCCCACGGATTTTTTCGGCCCATGATCTGATCGGTGATCAAGATCCCGCCGATCGTACAATGAGTCATACCGTTTCCAGAGTCACCCGTGATCACATAGACATTGTCCGGATCCATCGGGTTATGACCGAGGTAGGCCAAACCATCGACCGGTTCCATTACTTGTCCAGACCATTTGTAAGCGATGGTTTCGGCCATCGGAAAACGCTCGCGCGTCCAAGTCTCCAATCGGTGAAAACACTGTTCCGGATGATCGTCTTGACCGGTTTTGTGGTCTTCGCCACCGACGATCAAGATGTCTTGCGCGCCTGAGGTATCGAGCCGCACATAGTGGTACGGGTCGAGCGTGTCCCAATAGAGTGCTTTGCGAACCGAGTTTTTCGGCAGACGAAAACCGATAACGTAAGTGCGGTAAGGCGCCTGTTTTGTGTGGATCGCGAAGAGGTCGTTAATCGGTGTGTTCGTCGCAACAACGATTGAAGTGGCGTGTACAATATTGCCGCCTTTGGTTTTTACGAAAGCGTTTTTTCCACCTCGCACTTCAATCACGTGTGTGCGCGTATATATTTGACCGCCACGAGCGGCGATGGCGACGGCCAACGCCTTCATGTATTTCATTGGATGCAATTGCACCATACGTGGGAAGCGGAGTGCGGGGTACTCGGACAACGCAGGCACGGGCAAGCGATCGACAAAATGAACGTCATTGAGTCCGGCTCTTTTGACAGCGTCGTATTCTTTGTCGAGTTTTCTGTGATCGTTTTCGTTCGGTGCAAACAAATATCCGTCCAGATACTCGAAATCGCACTGAATGTTTTGTTCTCGTACGATCCGTGCGACTTTTTCGATTGCGGCTCGATGACTTTCTGCCGCGAGCCTAGCTCCTTCACGGCCGTGATATCGCTCGAGCGTGCAGTAGCGATCGTCGAGAGCCGTCACGAAATGCGCAGTCGTGCGGCCGGACTGGCCACTGCCGAGAACAAAATCCTCTAGAATGCAGACCCGCTTGCCTTCTTGCTGAAG
>JAYSYF010000049.1:0-6798 GCA_043716655.1 Bdellovibrionales bacterium
CACCCGCGCCGCCAAGAACCGTAGGATTAAAGTGACTTTCGGTCTCGATGATCGACATGAGGAAAACCGGGTCGAACTCGTGTTTTAAGCTTTCATCGATAATTACCTGCGCGATTTTGCCACTATCCTTTTTGTATTTGGCGGGAAGGCGTTCTCGGGTCCAACGATAGATCTCTGAATTTATCTTCGGAACAGATTCACCGAATCGTACAGTGCTGCGACCATAGTACTTTCCAAGTAACTCCTGTGAGTGTTCAAGGCGAAGACGTGCCTGTTCGGCCGAGAGCCCTCCGACGGCGCCGGTTGCATGAGCGGTGGCCCGACTCACATTGGGAATCAAGGAAGCCGCGAGGGTTACACTGAGAATGAGAGTACCGAGTATTTTCTGAGTCATGCCTAGTGTAAAAGCAAGTTTGGTGCGCGCTCGCGCACGATCAAGCGCACCGCTGTGCCGAAACCGAGTGTCGAAGTCTTACGAACGCGAAGTCTTTCGACAAAGTGTGCGCGTCGCCTCATGAATGAAGACAGTCTCATTCTGAGACACTCAGTTAATACCTATTGCTTAGCGAAGTCCTTTTGGAATCAGCACGTACTCGAGAGCTTCAAAGACGCCGTGGGCGACAAGCGCCATAACGGCGGCAGGAGCAGCTCCGAGGAAGATTGTTCCGACGTCGTTTGTTGCGAGCCCCGAAAGAATTGTTGCGCCGTAACCGCCAGCTCCGATGAGGGCGGCGAGCGTTGCTGTTCCGATTCCGACAATCGCCGAAGTTTTCACGCCGGACAAAATACTTCTGGAAGCGAGAGGAAGGCGTATTCTCACCAGCGATTGCCAGCGGCTAAGACCCAGTGCTTTAGAAGTCTCGAGTAAAGTTGAATCGATAGATCGTAACCCAGTGAACGTATTCATAACGACGGGCAGAAGTCCGTAAAGGCAAAGTGCAACTAGGGCCGAACCAAATCCGATGCCGAACAAGGGTATAAGAAAACAAAGCAGTGCAAGGGAGGGAATCGTTTGTACGACGCCGCTAATAAGCAGAATGGTTTGGCCCAACGCGCGACTCTGGGAAGCAACAATGCCCATGGGAATACCCACCAGGATTGAAAAGAGAAGAGCGACGCCGACAAGTACGAGATGTTCGGAGGTGCGATCGAAAAGTCGGGCCTTTTCGATTGCCGATCGTGAGCCATCGTCAGTTTTTTTCCCAAGAAAAGAATTTGCTGCAAACGCAAACGACTTTCGATCTTCGTCGACGAGGGAATTGAGCTCGCGCATTGAATCTGCGTAAATCTTGTGTTCGAGCCGTCTCACCAAGGTCCATAGATGCGGATATCTAGACGTGAAATCCATTCGAGCTAGAATGACGGCGTCATAGCGTGGGAAGAATTCTTTATCGTCTTCGAGTACAACCAGATCTAACGTTTTTATTTTTGCGTCGGTTGAATTGACGTCGATGACGTCGAGCTCGTTTTTAGCGATCGCTTCGAAAGCGAGGCTGTGCTCCATCGTTTTAAGGTTCGTCGCGTTCGCATCGAATTCGAATCCGTACGCTTTCGCGAGTCCTGGCAACCCATCGGCGCGTGTTGCGAACTCGTGACTGAGGCCGGTTCTGGCGGCGCGTGTATACGGAACCAAATCGCTCAATTTTTTTAACGAGTATTTGTCTGCAAAGGCGCGGCGCACGGCAAGAGCGTAGGTGTTGTTGAAGCCAAGCGGTTGGCTCATGACAAGACCTTGTTTCGCGAGCGCGCCCTGGATTTCCTCGAACGATTTCAATTCGGGTTTTTTCAAGATCACTTCGGTGATCGTGCCGGTGTACTCGGAGTACAATTGGATCTCACCGCTTTTTAAACCTTGATACAGAATTCCTGTTCCGCCCATTCCGAGTCGTCGATTGATTTTGACACGGTTTTTCTCGGGTTGTGCTTCGAGAGTTTGCGCGATGATTTCGCCAAGAATGTAACCTTCGGTGAAAGCTTTAGATCCGACCGTGACCATTTCGGCTGCCGTCACTGTTGATCCGCTAAGGAGGAAGGCCGCGATGCATGCGAGGCTTGTCAGTTTCACTTCGTGCCCACTTCCGTCAGCAGATTTTCCCACGACCTCTGCGCATTGATGAACTGCGTGACATAGGCGTCCGCGGGGGACCTTACGAGTTGTTCCATGCGCCCAGATTGCAACACCGATCCGTCTTTCAGCAGTGTGACTCCATCGCCAAAAAATACGGCCTCTGCAATGTCGTGAGTCACGAGTAGAACTGTTTTCTGAAGTCGCTGGAAAATATCACGCAGTCGATGCTGAACATCCGCGCGGACAATCGGATCCAACGCGGCAAACGGTTCATCCAACAAGATGACCGACGGGTTCAGAAATACGGCACGCATGACGGCGATTCTTTGCTTTTGGCCGCCGCTAAGTTCACGCGGGAACCGAACGAGCTGGTCTGCTTCGAGAGAAAATATCTCGCTGAGCTCCATCATCCGTTCGTTGATCTTCGTTTTCGGCCAGCCAAGTGTTTCGGCAACCAGACTGATGTTTTTTTCGGCAGTGAGATGAGGGAATAGGCCGCCATTCTGCGGAACGTATCCAATTCGATGCAGCCAAATTGCTCGCGTTTTGGGATCGCCGAAACCGAAAGTCTCGCCATCGAGTTCAATCGTTCCTGTGTCCGCTCGCAGCAGACCCATGATGATTTTCAATAATGTACTTTTGCCTGAACCGCTCGATCCGAGAAGTACGTGACACTTGCCTTCGACGATTCGCAAAGAGATCGAGTTTAAAACGGGCTTCGACCCGAACGATTTGCTTACAGCTGAAATGGCGAGCAAGGACCCTACTTTGTCGACTATTTGGAATCAGAGCGGTTTGCCTGATTCTTTCTTAGAATAGCGACAAAGATCACTATAAATGCAGCAAGGCGAATGACGTAAGACCAAATTCCGGCCTCGGGCCGCGTTCCGCCACCCTTTATGAATTCCTCAAAGGCTATTCCGACGATTCGCTCGAGGGCGAGAAGCCAGCAGGCGGAACTGAAGTAGAGAAAAAATGGATCTCGCGACGCTCGCCAGAACTTCAAAAAGAAGACACCCGAGGCCGCGAATGTGACGCAAGCGATGCCGCTAAAAAAGCTCGCGATAATTACGTGAGTTCCCAAACCAATCCAAACAGGAGAAGGGAGCCCCCGAGGCCACCAATGATATTTCTCCACATGCGTCCCTGAAACTCGAAGTCCGGCATGATGACCAGATCGAAGACAAGGATGATATTGTTAAGTGCTAACATCGCAAAACAGAGTCCGGCCCAAAAGAGCAGCTTAGAACCACCATTTCGCCGCTGGCCACCGCGCAAAAGTAGGAACGCACAAGCGATACTCATCAAAGCGCAGAGCAGATAAACAACTTCAGCCATTGTTGGTATCCTTCTTTGGCGGGGTAACGATGAATGCGGCCGCGAACTGTCGTCCCTTTTTGAGCGGAGAAAAGATCAATTCGAAAATTCGCTGCGGCTTCTGTTTGTAAACTTCCGCAAGCGCGTCGATTGTATCCTGGATTTCCGGATTTCGAGGATCGAATTGAAACAGAAGTGTTTCATTCGCAGTATTTAATGTTTCATGGCGTTTAAGAAGCCCACCGCCTTCAAGAATTAAGAGTCTCTTCAGCACTGATTGCGGATTTGAACGAAGTTGTGCGCTAATGCCCAGCGCATCATAACAAGCATCGCGGTGTGTACGCATGAACAGCAACACCTCGAGTTGTTCAACCGAATCAATGTGTTGGAAAACAAATTGTCGGACACGTTCTGGAAAAGCGTTCAGGGCCATTAAAACTTTTTGCCCACGAAGTTGGCGTGCTTCAAGTAATTTCGACCCATCGCTTCTCGAGTCCAGTTTTGCCGCAAACTTTCATTGGGGAAATTTTCCTCGCGACGAGTTGTTTCTGAACGCCATGCCAACGTCGCGACGAAATCATTTGCTCCAGAAATTTTAATGCGCCGTTTTTACCTTCTCCACAAAATTTGTTAAGGAAGAGTTCGCATTGACGGTTCACTTGCGCCCCGTCAATTTGGATAGCCTAATAAGAAGACAGCTTCAGATTTCGTCCGGGAGGATGATTGTGAAACCTAGCGCACAGAAAACGGCGACAACTCCTCAAAATGGAAAATCGACTTTTGTGAAAAAGAATCCGGTTCTCAAAACGAATTCGAGTTCACGAAAGGATGCGGCCGCTCCGCAAGCTGCACTAGCTCAGGCTTCCGTCGTGAAAACAAGTCCCGCAAAAGTATTGAAAGAACGCATGGGCGATGAAGCAACGTTCGCGCGCTCGGAAATTTCACGAGACGATCTTCGTAAACTCCTCTATGTCGTGAAGTCTGTTCGTGCTGGCGACTTCGCAGTTCGTATGCCCGTTGATCAAGACGGAATTATTTCCGAAATCGGCGAAATCTTAAACGACATCATTGAGCTCAACGAAAACATGGCCGGTGAAATCGGTCGCGTTCGAAACATCGTCGGTCTCGAAGGTAAGATGACCGAGCGAGTTTCGATTCCGAACATCAAAGGAAGCTGGGCCGACTCCGTTAGTTCGTTAAATGAACTGATCGGCGCGCTCGTTCAGCCAACGGCCGAAGCTGCGCGTGTTATCACGTCGGTTGCGAAGGGTGACTTGTCGCAAAAGATGTCGATGGAAATCGATGGTCGTCCACTGAAGGGTGAATACCATCGTATCGGTTCGACCGTTAACACGATGGTGGATCAGCTAAACTCGTTCGCATCCGAAGTCACTCGAGTTGCGAAAGAGGTCGGTACGCAAGGGAAATTGGGCGGTCAGGCAGACGTTAAAGGTGCGTCGGGTATTTGGCGCGATCTCGTTGATAACGTGAACGGTCTTGCTTCGAACTTAACGGATCAAGTTCGTAACATCGCGAAGGTTACGACGGCCGTTGCAAAAGGTGACTTGTCACAGAAGATTACGGTTGATGCGAAGGGTGAAATCTACGAACTGAAAAACACGATCAACGTCATGGTTGATCAGCTGTCATCGTTCGCTGCCGAAGTAACTCGAGTTGCGAAAGAGGTTGGTACTGAAGGTCGCTTGGGCGGTCAGGCTGACGTTAAGGGTGTGTCAGGTACATGGAAAGATTTGACCGACAACGTAAACGGTCTCGCAGGAAACTTGACGGCGCAGGTTCGTAACATCGCAAAAGTTACGACTGCTGTTGCGAATGGCGATTTGTCGCAGAAAATTACGGTCGACGCTCGCGGAGAAATCTTAGAGCTCAAGAACACGATCAATACGATGGTTGACCAGCTGAACTCGTTCGCAGCCGAGGTAACTCGAGTTGCGAAAGAGGTTGGTACCGAAGGAAAATTGGGCGGACAGGCCGATGTTAAAGGCGTGTCTGGTACTTGGAAAGATTTGACTGACAACGTGAATGGCCTCGCAGGTAACTTGACCGGCCAGGTTCGAAACATCGCGAAAGTTACGACGGCGGTTGCGAATGGTGATTTGTCTCAGAAGATCACAGTCGATGCGAAGGGTGAAATCTTCGAACTAAAAGATACCATCAATACGATGGTTGATACTTTGCGACGATTCGCTGCGGAAGTTACGCGGGTTGCGAAGGAAGTTGGTACCGAAGGAAAATTGGGCGGACAGGCCGACGTTAAAGGCGTTAGCGGTACGTGGAAAGATTTAACCGACAACGTGAATGGCCTCGCAGGAAACCTGACGGATCAGGTTCGTAACATCGCGAAGGTGACGACGGCAGTTGCGAACGGAGATTTGTCTCAGAAGATCACGGTCGACGCGAAGGGTGAAATCTTCGAGCTGAAAAACACAATCAACGTCATGGTCGATCAGTTATCATCATTCGCGGCCGAGGTAACTCGAGTTGCAAAAGAGGTTGGTACTGAAGGTCGTCTCGGCGGTCAGGCGGACGTTAAAGGTGTTTCGGGAACTTGGAAAGATTTGACCGATAACGTGAATGGTCTCGCTTCGAACTTAACAGATCAGGTTCGTAACATCGCAAAGGTTACGACCGCTGTTGCTAAGGGCGATTTGTCGCAGAAGATTACGGTCGATGCGAAGGGCGAAATTCTGGAATTGAAAAATACGATCAACGTCATGGTCGACCAATTGAATTCGTTCGCTGCGGAAGTTACGCGGGTTGCGAAAGAGGTTGGAACCGAGGGCAAATTGGGTGGTCAGGCCGATGTAAAAGGTGTTTCTGGCACATGGAAAGATCTCACTGATAATGTGAACGGCCTCGCCGGTAACTTGACCGGCCAGGTTCGAAACATCGCGAAGGTTACGACGGCGGTTGCGAACGGTGACTTGTCTCAGAAGATCACGGTCGATGCGAAGGGTGAAATCTTCGAACTTAAGAACACGATCAACACCATGGTCGATACTCTTCGCAGCTTCGCGGCAGAAGTTACGCGAGTTGCGAAAGAGGTTGGTACTGAAGGAAAACTTGGTGGTCAGGCGGACGTTAAAGGTGTGTCGGGTACTTGGAAAGATTTGACCGACAACGTGAACGGCCTCGCAGGTAACTTAACCGGTCAGGTACGTAACATCGCGAAGGTGACGACGGCTGTAGCAAAAGGTGACTTGTCACAGAAGATCACGGTCGATGCAAAAGGCGAAATCCTCGAACTTAAAAATACAATCAACACGATGGTCGATCAGCTGAACTCGTTTGCGGCCGAGGTCACTCGGGTTGCAAAAGAGGTTGGTACTGAAGGAAAGCTCGGCGGTCAGGCGGACGTTAAAGGTGTGTCGGGTACTTGGAAAGATTTGACC
>JAYSYF010000050.1:0-20444 GCA_043716655.1 Bdellovibrionales bacterium
CAGACGACTGAAGTACTGCTCGAGAATTTGAAAAGGCGAGTCGGGCGACCGTAGTTTGTCGAGGCGAGCTCTCAAAAGTCGAGTGTCCGATCCCTCGAAAAAGTCGCGAAGGATAAATCCATTTTGCGAAACTCGCACGAAATATCGCTGTCAGAAATATGGCGCTGGAACTTCAGAAAAGTTCGCGTTTCATTGAAGGAGAGTCATTACGAGTGGTTGTGGGCGTGAGGCAGGCAAACGCGGAGGTTTAGTCTATCTCTTTAGACCCGACACTTGACGAGTCCAGAATTCGATCAAGGTCTAAAATGGGGGCTTTACACAGGGCCTATGTGCCTGTCAGACTTTAATACAGGTCGGTCGAGAACCAATTGGACGAAAGATTCGTCTGGGATGATTCGAGACTAACCGAACGGCGAGCCAATCCAGTCTTAAGGATAGAGGCGGATGATTCGCTGAAAGGTCGAAAGACCTAAAGATACTTTAGTTAGTAGTAGAGGGAAAAAGTTAGAAGTAGGGCCTCACAAGGGTTCGAAGTTCTAATAAACACAAAGCGCGGAGGGAGCAAGGATGCTCAGAGATGTGTTGATTCAAAAGGGCCTTTCGAACCGAGAAGCAGAAGTTGCTGAATTGGTTTCTAAGGGATTGTCGAACAAAGAAGTTGCGAACCAACTTTTCGTCACTGAAAAGACAGTGAAGTTCCACCTCACAAACATCTATAAAAAGATGAGCGTGAAGTCGCGAGCTCAACTGATCGTTTGGTGCCTTCCACACCTTGGATTCGTGGACAACGAGCCGGCTCAGCCGACTCGCAACGAAATTCCAGCGGGCGCTTCAACTGTAAACACGATGCCAATTGGTAGCACGACTGTGTCGGGCATGACCAACGCTTCGAATGCAGCTTCAAACCTTACTGCAGGCAGCACGACGGCTAGCGGAGCAACAGCTGCTTCGATCCGTAACGACGGCTCTGGAGTAGGTTCGGGCGGCAATGGCGACATTGGTGCTTTCGGTATTTGAACTTGGATCCGGCTGCCTGATGTTTTCTTGGGGCCGGGTTCTGGTCGGGATGCGTGAGAGCGGAGTTTCTCACGCGCGAAGTTTCTAGTACTTGCGTACAAGACGCATTCGCATCCGCTGTGTTTGTTAGTATTTCGAATTCTATTAAGGTCGGACCGCACTCAAGATACAGCGGTCTGGCTTTTTTTTTGTCTTTTTCTGGTTCTGTTTTTTCGCTATCGCGGCGACACTTCTTGTATGGCGCGTAAAGTTTCAGAATCAAAAACTGTCATGACCGAAATGGTTTTACCTCAACATACCAATGCTCTCGGCAGCATTTTTGGTGGCGTCATCATGTCGTGGATCGACATTTGTGGTGCGATCACAGCTCAACGGCATTCTCGTTTGCCGGTCGTAACAGCTTCCATCGATTATTTGCAGTTCGTAAAGCCAGTCATGCTCGGGTGGACGGTAAATCTCAAAGCGAGTGTGAATTACGTCGGCAAAACATCGATGGAAGTCGGCGTCCGAGTTGACGCTGAAAATCCGCGCACCGGCGAGATGTTTCACACGGCGAGCGCATATCTTTCGTTCGTTGCGCTCGATACAAATAAGAAGCCAGTTACCGTCGAAGCGTTGGTGCTTGAAACCGATGACGAGCGTCGACGAAACAAAGATGCGAAGGCTCGGCGCGAGGCCCGCCTAGGTTTGCGTGGACGCTAGTTCACTTTTTCGAATTGTTCGCGGTATAAGAAGGTGACGAATTGATGCCAGTTTGGATCGGCTTCTGAAATGCGAAATCCAACTCCCCGGCTTGGGCTCATCCAAAGAGCTTGCGCCCTCACTTGAGCAATCACACCGGCCGCAACTTCTATTTTCAGGTCGTAGTCGGTTTGAAGCGTGAAATTTTCGCGAACGCTCGCTCTAAACCCATTTCTCGATACATCTTTTAACGTCATTCGCTCGGGGATTCCGCTTTGGCTCTGGCGAAGTATTTGCGCAGGCGCCTCAACTTCGATTCTCGGATTTTCGCGGCGTAAATCGGCTCGCTGCAAGCACGCTTCGATGCCGCGTCGATCGCGATGACCCGTACCAAGATTTAAGCGCTCTAAGAAAAGAGTCTTGAAATAGCTAGGACTAACCACGGGATCGTTGATTTTATTGTATTCGCGTCTCGGTAGCTGAACGTTTGGCATCTTCCGTTTGACAAAAAAATCGAACAAATTGGTTTGTGGATCACGGCTGCCGTAGGTTTTGTTATAAACAAGAAGCGCGTTTTGCAAATCGAGATGAAGTGAAACCGCCGGGGCGCCGAGATGCATTCGCACGCCGGTTCCTGGCACTGTCTTGAACATCAAAAGTGATTTGTAAAAGTAGGCATCTTTCGGATGAATCGTAACGAGCAAATGATTTACTCCGAAGTAGGATGTCGAGTACTCATACATCAGCCGTAGAAGCGGAAACAAAATTTCTCCACCCTTCTCGCGGCGATACTCTTTGTCTATGACAAGTGAAGTAATTTCGGCCAGTCGATGCGAATTTTTGCGAAGCGAATCCACGTCGAACACCTCGTCTAACGGAAGGCCGATGCGATTGTCGCGGACGATTGTCAGGGTGCCGACCAATCGGTTTTTGTCGAGAGCGAGCAAAGTTGTTGTGCTCGGCAGTGCGTGGAATACGGTGGCACGAAGACTGTGGCTGTTTTCCTGACAGTAACCTAACGGCAAGTAATTTTCGTAGACCAGGCGGAATGCGGATTCCAGTTCGTCGGTGGTTTCAGCGATTTTGAAGACTAGATTTTCCGGCAACACTTTCGGAAGTCGGATCGACCGCCGTACGATTTCATCACGAACTGGGCCGGGTAGAATGCGGATGAGAGCACGAATCATAATTTTCTTTAGTCTGCGCATCTTCTCGATTATCGGCTAGTTCCAAGATTTTCGTGAGATATGCGTATATCGTCGATATAGTCGGCAGATGACGACACGGTACCAAGAGCTGACTCTCCGAAATGCCGGATACATTAGTGAACAACTTCAGAGCGAAATTGCCGACACACGAGTACTGATTGCAGGCTGCGGCATCGGCAGCCAAGTAGCAGAGGCAGCTGCTCGAGTGGGATTTCAAAACTTCGTCTTGGTCGACGGTGACACAGTCGACCGCCACAATATAAATCGACAATCTTTCTTTTCAGATCAAGTAGGTAAATTTAAGGTCGACGCTCTGAAGGAAAATATACTTCGAATCAATCCCGAGGCCCGGGTCACAGCTTGTCAGGAACTGGCCACAGTTGAAAATGCGGACCGATTGGTTGGTGAAGCCGACCTTGTCTTTGATACGATCGACTTTTTGGATTTACCTGGGATCGTCGCGCTTCACGATGAAGCTCACAGGCAAAAGAGACATTTGGTCAGTTCTTTTTCCGTAGGGTTCGGTGCTGCAGTCGTCAGTTTCCCAGCAATCGCCGGAGACCATGCACTGATCCGGGAAATTTTCGATTTGCCCCGGCTTGGAAGTGTCGCCGATGTATCATACGTCGAACGTTACATAAAGTTGTTTGGAACTTTGGCGCCGGCGCTTCAGCCGGATGTGCTTCGAGTCATGCAACAGGTTTTCAAAGATCTTGCGGACGGGAAAGTGTGCCCGGCACCGCAGGTCGCGCCGGGCGCCTATGCCGTCGCAGCCGCATGTATTACCGCGGCGCTACGATTACTTAGCGGCGAACCGATAACTGTGGCGCCTACGATGGTAGTACTCAATCTCTCGACAGCCTTACAGGGCGCTGGCTTTAAGTTAGCCTAGGCAAAAGTCGCCAGAAGTTAGCTTAGGTTTTTAGCGGTGCATTGATGGTCGAGGCCACGCTGTGGACCAATATGATTTGTACCGGTCGAATTGCGCCTGCGTTTGATGGAAGAGAGTATCGGCTCGCGAATAGGTCAGTGCTGTATTTAGTCAGCATATCTGGTTTGAAGTTTTTTAGTTTCAGCGATTCACCGAACCACGTAAATCGGCGCTCGTACCGTTGGAGCGCACGGTTAAATTCAACCAAACGCGTGTCGGTTTACCGTTCCCCCGACGAAGGTCGAAAACGACTCGGAATGCGATGCTGCAGACCTTTGCGGCGGTATGATTCTTCCTGTGACCAAATTCGAGCATCGTCGTGTCCTCGTCATGTGCGTTTCATTTGTGAGTTTATCGTTTCTTCCTCTTGCCTTTTCGCACGCGGAAACACCGAGCGAGCTTGTCGCAAAAGCGGAGATACATCGAGGTCTTCAGGGAGCATTTTCATTTCATGTGAAGACGCAATTTCAAGATAAATCCGAAAAAAGCATCCAAGAATACAGCGTGAAAGTTCGCGATCCTGAAACTTCGCTCGTCGAACAAGTGGCGCCGGTACGTGCGCAGGGACGAAAGCTTTTGATGAAAGGTTTCGACATGTGGCTCTTTACTCCGCAGGTGAAAAAGGCCGTTCGAATCGTTTTGCAGCAACGGAGCGGCACGCCAGTGTCACCGAAATCATGAAGAGTGTCCGACTCTCAAAACACCATTCCGCAAAACCTGGTGAACTTAGCGGTGGACAACGACAACGCGTGGCGATCGCAAGAGCCATCGTGAAAAAGCCGACGGACGGTGTACAGTCTATCGAAATATCAGACGGTCGGGTGACGAAAGATCGGAGTCACTCGTGATCTTTAAACTCGCTTTTCTAAATCTCTTTCGGCATCGAGCGAGAGTGATCTTAAGTCTTCTGACAGTCTCGGGTGCGATTGCGTCGACCATCATCTTTCGAGGCTACTCGCATTACGTAATCAACCAGGTGCGAACGGATAGCGTCGAGAATCAGGTTGGGCATCTTCAGATTGGTCACAAGAAGCTTTGGTCCCCCGACAGTGAAAGAATCAAAGACCAATTGTTTCAGATTTCAGAAAGTATGCTGGAAAAAATTAAGATAATGCCCGAGGTGGTTTCCGCCGCGCCGCGCCTTTCGTTGCAAGGTCTTGTCAGCAACGGCGACAGTCAATTTGGCGCTAGACTCGTTGGGTACGATCCGAAGCTCGAGACGGGGTTCGAAACCAGTCTTCTCGTTATCGAAGGTCGTCACCTCGCTACTGCAGAAGATAACGGAATCCTTCTGGGGATCGGTCTGCAGAAAAGATTAAAAGCGAAACTCGGAGACACGGTTTCAGTCGTTACTCAGACCGTCGACGGCGTGATGAATGCCGGAGATCTCGAAGTCACTGGCATTTTTCAGACGACGGTTTCAGAAGTCGATGATCAGGTCGCATTCATTTCAATTAAAGGGGCGCAGACGCTGCTCGATACTTCGAAGATCGAAGTTTGGATTTTGCGGATTCGCGATATGAACCAAGCGGCGGCCGTTGGAGCTGGGCTTGCCGCTGAAATTGGCGGAACCCAACCAGAGCTAGTGGTCAAAACTTGGCGAGATCTCGCGCATTTGTACAATCAAACCGAAGAGTTTTTCGATATCCAGAACTTGATCGTTCAGTTGATCCTTGGCACGCTGACTGTATTGGCGATCCTCAATACCGTCGGCATGACTGTTTACGAACGCACTGGCGAAATCGGAACGATGCGGGCGTTAGGGCAGAAGCGCTCTGAAGTTGTTTTTCAGTTCATGCTTGAAGGATTTTATCTTTCGATTTTAGGCGGAATTTTTGGTTCGTTGCTGGCGTGTCTCGCAAGCGTCATGATCAATTTCGCCGGATATGCGATGGTACTCCCTGGGGCCTCGGTGCCGATTCCAATTCTCACGGACCTTGTGTCGTCTGCGTTTGCATTAGCAATTGCGATGGGTGTGCTGACGACTCTCATCGGAACCCTCGTGCCCGCGTGGCGTGCGTCGCGAATGCCGGTCGTTGATGCGCTAAGAAAAAATATTTGATCGTCGTTGGGTTTAAAACTTCAGAACAGTTAGCTTCGCGCTCGCCGGAATACGAAACGTTCGCATCTCCTTGGGTAAAGCCGAGTATAAGCCGGACATCCGACGCCTGCATGGCACCCGGAATGATGTTCACCACCGCGTGGGGATTGACTCTCGGTGATTTATCGTCAGCCACAATCTTTGCCATTTCAGCATGAAACTTTTGAACGGCTTCCATCGCTTGTTTCGCGGCCCGAGCGGACATTCTGCCGGTGAAGCTGGACGCTCACCTCGTAAAAACCCGAAGTGAATCGAAGCCGGGCTAGACCTTAGTCAGTGGCCTACAAGCTATAGGCGAGAATACCGATCCATTCTACACACGTTGTCTATGGGTGGATCTATGAAACTAATGAGAAAAATTGTCGCCTTGTTACCAGAGAAAACTCGGCACAAGTTTATCCGCTCGAAGATTATGGTTGGCGAAGGCGCGCCTGCGCACATTATTTTCAAACTTGCCGAAACCAAGGAAGAGCTCGAGCAGGCCTTCCGGGTTCTACACGAAGCTTATGTCGAACAAAAGTATATGGATCCGCACCCGTCAGGCATGCGGGTTACGCCTTACCATGCATTGCCGACGACTTCTGTGTTGATCGCAAAGGATACGACGACCGGTAAAGTCGTCGCGACTATTTCAATCGTCAGAAATACGACACTCGGTCTTCCGCTCGACAAAGTTTTTCCAATGGACGATTTGAAAAAGAAATATCGGCACTTGGCCGAAGTTTCATCTTTGGCGATTCAAAAGAAGTATCGCAAGGATCCGAGCGAGGTCTTTTGGCCGCTCCTGCGTTACTTTTATCTTTATCTTAGAAACGTGATGCGCATTGATGCTTATGTCATTGGCGTGAATCCAAGCTGGCACGACCTGTATGCCGGACTCTTAAGTTTCACAAAGCTCGAGGGATTCGAAGCTGCCGAATACGGATTTGTGAATAACGCACCGGTCGCTGCTTACTTTGTAAATGTCGAGCAGCAATTGCTGTCGAGCTACAAAAATTATTCTGACTTGCCGAACAGCTCGAACTTTCACAGGTATTGCTGCAATTTGCCGATGAACCCCGAGCAATATCAGTTTCCGAATAAGCGTTATTATTCGGTACATAATGCTGTGATGACAGTCGAGTTTTTTGAACATTTTCTGATTCGAGAAACGGGCGCCCTCAGCAAGCTAGACGACGATGAGAAACGGAAGCTTCTGCAGTATTACCCTAGAGGTACCGACGCCAAGAAGCTGCTTGTTGCGGACGACTTCATTCTAGAATGTTCGCGTACCTTCAAGCGGTTCCTGACTCGGTTTGATGCGAAGATGCGTAGTGGTGGGACTTTTCAAAACGACATTGAGATCGACGTGATCGACTTCTCTGCTGCCGGTTTGAAGGTGGATTGCAATCAAGAGTTACCTGAACAATTCGATTTACGAGTGGCCGTTGGTCAATTCGACAGCGCTTACCTTACCGTTGTTAAACGTCGTCAGCGTGGCAACATGTACGGCCTTGAAATTTTAGAGTGTGATCAAGCCTGGCTAGATTTTATTTCGGCGATGCGAGCCGAATTCGACCTCGTGCCGAGTGCTGATCAAGCCCATAACCTCGCTCGCCGAGGGGTATCCAGAATTCGTAAAAAGGCCGCATAAACGGGGTATTTATTTTCCGCGACAAAGGTCCAAAACGCTTCGCGAGACGAAGGCTGCGAGCAGTTGCAGCGGTATGATCCTCGCTATGACTAATTTCAAACCTCGTGTTTGTTTCAATGTGGGTGTCGCCTTACTCGGTTTGTTAGTTATGCCGTTTGCAACCGCACTTGCTGAAACGCCACTTGAGCTTGTGAAGAAAGCGGATGCCCGTCGCGGTCTGCAAGGGTCGTTTTCATTTAACGTAAAGACCCAGTTTCAAGACAAGGCGGAAAAAAACAATCAGGAATACAGCGTGAAGGTTCGCGACGTCGAGACATCGCTCGTCGAACAAGTGGCTCCGGCGCGGGCGCACGGAAGAAAGCTTTTGATGAAAGGCTTCGACATGTGGCTCTTTACGCCGCAGGTAAAGAAAGCCGTACGAATAGGATTGCAGCAACGACTGACCGGAGACGTTGCGAATGGCGACATTTCACGAACGAACTATGCTCAGGATTATCGACCGACCGTCGTCGGAAAAGACGCGGCAAATGGTGCCGTGATATTGGATTTGAAAGCGAATGACAAACGAGCAACGTACGATCGAATAAAGTATTGGATTGAGGAAAAATCAGCGAAACCGGTCAAGGCGGAATTTTATGCGCTGAGCGGAAAATTAATGAAGACGGCGCTCTTCACTGACTTCAAAAAAATTGATGGCCTCGACCGGATGACAAAGGTCACAATACAGGATGCCGTCGTCAAAACACGGAAGACGGTCTTAATTTACTCTGGTCACAAGGTGCGCAGCTTTTCAGATAGCGAATTCAACAAAGAACAGATGGATCGATAAGCCGAATGAGGACGTTGTTCGCACTCCTCGTGTTAATATTCTCGATCGAGAGTGCCAGCGCTGGAACGACGGCCGTTTATTCGCTAAAATCATGGCATCGATTTTTCTCCTATGAAGGAAACCGCTCTGGTAATTCAACGGGCCAGGATCACTGGGTCTTCTTCGAGCAAAAAGCCATTTGGAATCCCGTGTTTAGCGGCACGGCGCAGATCTTCGGATATGCAGGCAACGCTCGCGCGGATCTGATTCAAGCGGCCGACCGTATGGATGTTCGAAGCCAAGTTTCGGAAGTATGGGCTGGGGACTTGTACGGTCAAATTGCTTACGGTCCCGCGCTGCTTCGTATCGGATATCAGCAGATCTCTTGGCAAGAAGGTTTCGCAGCTTCGTTTACGAACTTTCTTAATCCGCACGACAATCGTTCATCCGTTTTTGAAACCAACGAGCTCATATTTCGAAGTTCGCCGATGGTGAATCTAATTCTTTCTGGAGACCAGTTATCCGGCCAATTCATTTTCATTCCGTACTCGCAACTCGATACCCAGGCGCCGGCGTCTCGGTGGGGAACTCGTTCCACCTTTACACCGCTGGCAGGACAGACGATTGAAATCGAAAATGCGGCCGCCGCAAAATTCAGAAATGCGCAAGAGTTCGGTGCTAGAGGAACTTGGGCGGGAAGCGGATTTGACGCTTCTGTTTTTATTGCCCATTTGAAAGATCGCAGAGGATTTTTTGCAAATTCGAGCGATTCGACGTTTGCTAACATCAAGCTTTTGCACGAACAAAGCTACATGACTCCAATCGGTATCACCGGTTCGATGACGACGGCGTCGGATTGGGTCGTTCGCCTGGAACTGTTGAGAATTGCGAATCGAAGAGCAAACGTTTTGAGCGGATTTACTTTATCCACTTTTGAATCGGGCGAATCGGCATTCACAATCGGAGTCGATTCACCTGTGGGCGAGCACTTCTCGCTCGTGATGCAACATTCTGCTTCGGTTTTCGATCAAGAGACTCCGGGACTGCTTCGAACCAAAGTTGAATCTGCTTCATTTGGATCGATGAACTATACTTTTTCGGAAGACCGCGCGTTCCGACTTTCTGCAATCTACTTTCACACAGACCAAACTTTACTTAGTCGACTCAGCTATCGTGCGCCAATCACGAAGCGCGCCGAATTTGAATTGGCACTAGAGGGTGCAGCCGGGCCGACGACAAGCCAAGGCGCCGCTATCAAAGATTTAAATCGAGTCTATGTGCAGTTGAGTCACATGCTGTGAGGGAGGTCTAAATGTTACAACTTGTAGACGTGAAGAAACAGTTTTTAGGCGGGACGGTCGTTCAAAAGGCAGTCGATGGAGTTTCATTCGATCTCGGCGCAAATGAATTCGTAATTCTCTCGGGAAGATCGGGTTCGGGAAAAACAACGCTTCTAAATTTGATCGGGGGCCTCGATATTCCCGATCATGGAAAGATTATCTTTGAGGGACGAGACATCGCGACTCTCTCTGACGACGCGGTTTCGATTGTTCGCCGTGAAAAAATCGGATTTATTTTTCAGACATTCAACTTGGTTCCTGTGTTGTCCGCATTTGAAAATGTCGAATTCCCGCTGACAATGTTGGGCGTTTCGAAAGAAGAGCGACACGAACGGGTCACTGAAATCATGAAGAATGTCGGGCTTTCGAAGCATCACTCGGCGAAGCCAGGTGAGCTTAGCGGGGGACAGCGGCAGCGTGTCGCTATCGCGAGAGCCATAGTTAAAAAGCCGACACTAATTTTAGCTGACGAGCCAACTGCGAATCTCGATTTGCAGACATCGAGCGAAGTCGTTGCGCTCATTCAGAGCCAGTTCAAACAGCGCGGCGTTTCGATTATTTTTTGCACCCATGACGAGAGTCTATTCACTGAAGGTGTGCGATCCATTGAAATGTCAGACGGTCGCGTGATTAAAGATCAGAGTCATTCGTGATCTTCAAGCTAGCGTTACTAAATCTGTTCAGGCATCGAGCGCGAGTTGTCTTAAGCCTTCTGACCGTCTCGGGTGCGATTGCATCGACTATTATATTTCGTGGATACTCGCATTACGTTCTCGAAGAGCTGCGAACCTATGGTGCCGAGAATCAGTATGGGCATATTCAGATTGGTCACAAAAAGCTTTGGTCGCCCGAAAGTGAAAAAATCAAAGATCAGTTATTTGAAATTTCGGAAAGTATGTTGGGAAAAATCAAAGCGATGCCAGAGATGGTATCTGCGGCTCCTCGGCTTTCGCTTCAGGGACTCGTTAGCAACGGCGAAAGTCAGTTCGGCGCTAAAGTTATCGGATACGATCCAGGCGTCGAAACGACAATTAGAGGCAGACTGAATGTTATCGAAGGTGATCAACTTGCGAGGACAGACGATAACGGAATACTGTTAGGCAGCGGGCTTCGGAAGAGAGTAAAAGCAAAACTTGGAGATACGGTTTCGGTCGTTACCCAGACGGTCGACGGCGTCGTAAACGCGAGCGATTTGACAGTGAAAGGCATTTTTCAAACGACCGTTTCAGAAGTTGATGACCACGTCGCGTTCATTCCACTAAAAGCAGCGCAGACTCTGCTCGATACCACGAACGTCGAAGTATGGGAATTGCGCATTCGCGATATGAATCAAGCCGCCGCTGTTCGATCAGTACTTGCGAGTGCTGTCAATGAAGTGCAGCCCGATCTTGTTGTGAAGTCGTGGCGAGATCTTGCTCATCTGTACAATCAGACCGAAGAATTTTTTAACATTCAGAATTTGATCGTTCAGTTGATTTTAAGTGCTCTGACCGTACTCGCGATTTTAAATACGGTTGGCATGACAGTTTACGAACGCACTGGGGAAATCGGAACAATGCGAGCCTTGGGACAGAAACGTTCCGAGGTGGTTTTCCAATTTATGATCGAGGGATTCTATCTTTCGGTGTTTGGTGGCGTTTTCGGATCGCTCTTGGCTTGTCTCGCAAGTGTGCTTATCAACGTTGGGGGATTTGCGACTGTTTTACCTGGCGCTTCAGTGCCGATTCCAATTAGAACTGACCTCGTCGGGTCGGCATTTGTTTTGGCTATTGGCATGGGCTTGCTGACGACTTTATTGGGAACGTTTGTTCCCGCGTGGCGCGCCTCGCGACTTCCGGTCGTCGATGCACTAAGAAAAAACATTTAATCGCTGCGAAGTCGATTACTTGTTTAGGAGAGTCAGTTTTGATCGTGCGGGCTTTCGAAACGTTCGCATTTTCTCGGGGAGTGGAGACGACAAACCAGTTCGCATCATCCAGACAGGTAATCGATCTCGAGAGATTGAAAATTCACGTCGAAGAATGTCTTCACCTTGAACTAGCAGATCTGATTGCTGTTTAAAAAAGTCATCCGCGTTTCCTGTTACTCGGTAAATCAGAGGCAACGTCGACAAGCTTAGAGGTTGCACACCAAATCCGGATTGATTCACTTTCAGCCACGTACGCAGCATCAGTCGTCCGGCATCGACAAGATCCGACCGTTCAATTTTCTCATCCACCAGCTTGATCGAAATACAAATAGCGCCAGCGCTCGAAAGCAGTTGTTCTTTCGAGCGTGAACCGTGCGACACGCGCACCGCAGGTCGAAAAAGAGGGGCGGTCCACGGAAAGTTTTGCATGATCCACATGCTCGGCACTTCCCAAGTCCGCGCCAGCATGTTGCGCCAGCTTAATCCGTCTCCGGACTCTCGCGCTTCCTTACGTGAAAATCGGACCCACTTCATAATTCCGGGAAGCACGGTCGGATGATTTGGTAAAAACAGTTCTGTCTTGACGACATAGTCGATTAAATCGTCGGAAAATTTCGTGATTTTATCTGCTTGTGCACCAGCGTTTTTAGACGGCAGCACCAAAGAATCGAGAATTTCGGAGCCGCCCTTGTAAATGCGCCGATCCGTCGTTCGTTGGCTAAGTGCTTTAGCTAATGGATCCGCTTGAACATTTGTTTCGAGGAAGCGAACGACAGCCCATCGCGATCGCACTCCATCATCGAAAGGGCCGATTTCAGAGACTGACTTAAGCCCAAGTTCTGACGCCGCTAATTCGATCGACTCGATCAAACAGCCGAGTGTGAGGATGGATGCTAATTGGCCAGGATTAAGTGGATGCTTCGAACGCTCAGGCAAATGCAGGACCGAAAGTGTTTCGCCGTTCCATTCAAATTCCCATGGCTGGCAATTGTCCGGAGTCGGGCTGAGATTTGCTTTCTCAATAATCATTTCAATTTGTGGCACTGTCGGGATCATGACCCAGTCCTAACCGTTTTTACGCTGAGCATTCGGCGCGCGATTGAGAGTTTGAGACGCTGAATCGGATTTCGATAACCGAAGAAAGTGTATTTTTTCACAACTTTCATCCGATACGCGTCGTAATGAACTGACCACGGCGCAGTTAAAATTTTCCCGCGCCCCAAAATAAGTTTCACAACCATCGTCGCTGTCACTGCGGCGCACGCATAGACCCCAATGGGAAGGGACGGCGTCTTCCGCTGAGCGAAATCGACACGATCTCTTTCTTGAATGTAGTGTCGGTGCTGGAGGCTTGGTGCGAGTCCCGTTAAGAATCGAAGTGAACGCTCGACGGGATCATTCGTTTCATGAAGACCGAAGTAGTTGTCGAAGCTCATCGAGTTTTTATCGAAGACAAGGCAGGCCGCGCCCATTCCGATCGGTGCGACAGTAACAGCCGGTTTTCCGAGTTCCCGCATTTTTCGAAATATCGACATGCGAAGGTCGATTTCGAAAAAATCCAGAGCGTCGAGATAGACGTCGACCGACGCGCAAAACTTCGGGACATCCGACGCATGCATTGCACCTGGGATGATCGTCACCACAGCGAGTGGATTGATATCGCGGACAACCGCTGCGATCACTTCGGCTTTGTTGCGCCCGTAGTTCGAAACCTTGCACTCGTTTTGGCGGTTGGTATTCTCGATCGAGAAGAGATCTGGATCACAGAGCGTAAACTTGCCGACGCCGAGTCGCGCGAGAATCTCGGCGTACTGCCCACCGACGCCGCCCATTCCGATGATGCCGACGTGGGTCTCGGAGAGTTTTTTTAGTTCAGGTTCGGTCAGCCAACCTAGGCTTCTAGAAAATGCAGCAGCGTAAGAAAAACTCATGGGAAAAGTCTGGGCTCAAAGCGGCTTCGATGCAAGCGACACTTGGGTGACAAGACTTAGGAGTTTTGCAGTATCAGTTTTTTTCAGTCGTTCGAGGCAACGAATATTTTCTGATGGAGTTTTCTTCGTTTCTCGAAGAACGAAAGGCTTCGAACAGCTTTTCACTTTCTTCGCTTTTGCGTAACCGACTTTCGTAAAAAAGGCCGTGATTTCTTTGTGAAGTCGTTTCTGTTCTGCCTCAGGCAAAAATGCTTCTGAGTCGCTCATACCGCCGTATTGACGAAACATGCCGGCCTCCGAAGTTCTGAAGCACCGACCATGTCGATCCGCGAAGCAAAGTTCGAAGGAAGTCGCCTCTGAAATACGGGCCGGGGTGGGTGCGGTTTTTAAGACTGTGAAGCTTTTGCCGCTGGCGAGATTGAACGGCAATAGCATCGCTACGAGGATCAAGATTACGAACGCCATTAGCGTTTGGTCCCGCGCTTACGAAGATCAGCTTTCGGTGCGGGAGTAAAAGTGTCTTCAGTAAGGCTGCAGAGTGACGCCGGTGCGGTCGCATCGCAACCGAGAAGGTTCATGACAGCGTTTGGTTTCAGGTGCAGTGCAATTCGCTCGGAGGCGCTTGGATAAATGTGCGGATCCATCTTCATGTTCTTCGTCACTTTTTCGACGCACTGAACGCCTGTCAGTGAGTGCAGGCCGAGTTCAAATTGCGAAGGCGTAATATCTTTTGAACGCCCCCACGCCGAATAGACCATCCCGCCAAAGCTGTCCGCGAAATGTTCGTCATTTTTAACAAAGCAGCGGAAAGGTACTTCCTGCTTTAGAGCTTCGACCATTTTCGGCCACTCTTCGCGCTGGCTCCCGGGCAACGTGTCGAATCGTTTCGGCATTTTGTCGAGATGGAAGAGTTTGAATGCGATCCAATCTTCGTAATCGGTTTGATATCGCTTATCGATGCACGCGTTGAAGCTTTGATAAAATTTGGGACTATCCAATTTGCTTGCTGGAAGTCGTTCGGCTGCTTCGCAGCGAATGAGATTGTCCGTCCATTCTGGATCTTGATCGACCGCAAAATCGCTTTTTTTTGTGATCGTCACGGGCTCAGAACCGAAGACGTCAATTTCTTCTGCGGACCGTTTTTCACCTTCGCCGATTTTTAGAAGGCAGGCGCCTGTTCCAGGTTTCGGCTCGAGAAGTTTTACAAGCGATTTTGACATCGTGCAGGGGCTGACGGTGTGTCCGAGTTCGTGCGCAATCGTGGCCGCGGCTTCTTGCGTTGTTGATTTCACCAGCCCCGGGCAGATTCCGATCGCGTGCTCGCCTTCAGTGTAAGCGGCATTAGGAATGCCAGCATCCCCTTTAGCGGAACAATCGCTGTCTTTGCCGTCTACAAGTCGAAATCGAACGGTGCGGAGTCGTTCGACGACGCTTGCGACTTCTCGAGACCAGGTCGCTTCGGGTTGATTTCCGCTGACATATGAAATGGCGGACTTGCGAACGCTTTCAGCGGTCTCGATGGCTCGTGCTCCAAGAGCCGGTGGTGCGGTAGCGTTGAAGGCTTTGATCTCGGCATAGTGTTCACGTTTGCCAACGAGAAAATAGTTAAAGATAACGCCGTCTGCTTCGGAAGTGCTTTTCCTAAGATCTAACGATCGTAAAGAGTGATCTTGGCATTTGTCCGCGAAAACGGCTCCCGAACATTCTTTGATCGACGCATCCACATCAGCGGTCAGCGCTAAGAAACCGAGTCCGGCGAGCAAGATGCTTTTGGACGGACTTGATAGCTTCAAGGGGCAACCGCTTCGGCGGTTACAAGATATTCTTTCCAGCGATTCATGATTGCCGAGGTCATACGCGCAACGATCAAGGTACCGCTCGTGCCCTGTTCGCGTTTGACGATACCCGCTTCGCGACCAAGTTCGAAGATTCGGTGCTCGTGTGCTTTCGGAATGAAAAGTTCGACTTCATTCGAGAGCGACTCGATCTGTTCGACCATTAATCGTTTCAAGCGATCGAGTCCTTCGCCGGTCAAACCGCTAGCGAATACTCGCGGGAAAGCTTTCACTTGGAATTGTTTTTCGAAGCCGGCCTGATCGACTTTGTTAAAGACGTGAATGACGGGTTTGCTTTGCCAGCCGAACTCAACCATCAGTTTTTCAACAACTTCGATCTGCGTTTGCATTTGCGGAGACGAGAGATCGACCACGTGAATCAAGATATCTGCGTCCGCCGATTCTTCGAGCGTCGCTTTAAATGCTTCGATCAAATTCGTTGGCAACCTACGAATAAATCCAACGGTGTCGGTCACGACAGCGTGCGGTCCATCGGGGAGATGTACTTTGCGAGTCGTCGGATCGAGCGTCGCGAAGAGAAGATCTTTTGCCAACACTTGCGATTGAGTCAGCTGATTGAGCAGCGTTGATTTTCCAGTGTTGGTGTAACCGATCAGCGCGAAGCTTGGAATGCGATTGCGACGTCGCGATGAGCGATGTTGCGCGCGATGACTGCGAACGTTCTCAAGCTGCTTCTTGATCACCTTCACGCGTTCTTTGATTCGACGTCGATCCATCTCGAGTGCGGATTCGCCGGGACCTCTGGTTCCGATTCCGCCGGCCTGACGAGAGAGCGAACCCTGCCAAGCGTCGACCATTCGCGGTAACTGATCGAGCATCTGTGCAAGTTCGACTTGAAGCTTTCCTTCATAGGTCTGCGCACGTTGGGCGAAAATATCGAGAATCACTTGGCTGCGATCGACGACACGAACTTTCCATTCGTTCTCGAGGTTTCGAATTTGTACTCCAGACAAAACGTGATCGACAGCAACGACACTCGCATTTGAATCGCGAACGAGCTCGCCAATCTCAACTACTTTGCCAGTACCGATGAGAGTCGCAGGATTGTACGCCTGAAGAACCTGAGTGATGCTGCCAACGACGTCACCACCAGCGGACGTCGCGAGCTCTTCAAGTTCAAAAAGACTTTCCTTGAGTTCAGTGAAGACGTCAGATTTGAGGCCGACTCCTACGCAAACGATTCGCTCTTTAGGTTTAAGAAGTGTTTTGCCGGATTCCCAGCGCTGTGCCAGGGGTTTGTTCATTCGACTAGATTCACGTTCAGAGACATTAGAATCGTTTTGTTTTGCGATGTCCGGATCTCCTGTGTTGAAAAACGCCGACCAAGAGGGGCATGACCCCTTGCTTATATTGTGATCAGGTCTTGGTCGAGTTTCAAGCGCGTTGTTGGTCCAGGGAAAAAGTATAACTTTTCAGCAACTTAGGACAGCTGCCGGGCACTTCGACGTCTAACGGCGTCCTATTCGCCGAAGCGGAAGGCGACGGCCGAACCGTTACCGGGATCACCCCAACTGCCTTGGGTCATGCCTTTAAGGATGATGCCATCCGCGCCGAGTTTACACGCTTCAGCACTCATGGCCGAGGTAATTGCAGAGGCGCCTTTATCGGAAAATGCGTCCTGTGGAGTCTTGTGCGTGATCAATGCGATTTCGAAATACTTGCGTTCGACTTTCGCAGCGTCGCTATAGACGAACAGTTTGCAGTTCTCGGGCTTCGCCGCAAAAGTTCGCTGTGTCAGCGGTTGAATTGACGAAGAAGCACAGCCCAAAAGTGTAAGTCCGACCAGCGCTGAAATTCCAATTCGCAGTGACATTTTGAACCTTTCGTCGCGATCGCACGATCGCGCACCAAATATTTCGCCTATGTGGGCGTCTTTAACTAATTTCATTCACCCGGTCCAGGAAATGTTGAGCTCGCTTCCATGAACGCCTGCGCTTCGAGGGCGGTGAGTGCGACGGTATTAACGATATCGTCCACTGTGCAGGTTCTTTGCAAAACGTTCGCAGGTTTACGAATTCCCATTAAGAAAGGCCCGATAACTTCGCCGCCGCCAAGCTGCTGAACCAGCTTGTAGCTGATGTTGCCTGCGTCGAGGTTAGGGAAGATCAAAATGTTGGCGCCGTTTTTAACTTCGCAGAACGGGAAAATTCGTTCGACGATATCCGGGTTCACCGCGGTGTCGGCCTGCATCTCGCCGTCGACAATCAGGTGCGGATAACGCTTTTTCACTATTTCCGCCGCTTGCCGCATCTTGCTTGGGCTCTCGCCGCGTGATCGGAAGTTCGTGTAGGACAACATAGCGATACGGGGCTGAATTCGGAAATATTCGGCAACGCGTGCAGCATGAATCGCGATCGTTGCGATTTGTTCCGCCGTTGGATCGATATTTACCGATGTGTCGGCGAAGAAAAGCGTTTTGTTTTTAAAGATAACGAAATTCAATCCGCTCGCGGTCTTTCGTTGTCCAGCGCCAATGATTTCAAAAATTGGTTTCACGCAATCCGAATAGTTTTGTGTTGCTCCGGTCACGAGTGCATGGGCATCGCCCATGTGAACCATCATCGAAGCGAAATAATCCGGATCTGCCATCATGCGCTCAGCTTCGCGACCCATCACACCTTTGCGATTTCGCATTTCATAAAGCTTGTCGACGTACTCTCGATATTTCGCGTGTTGCGAAGGATGCACGATTGGCAGCGATTTCAAATCGTCGAAGCCAAGGATGTCCATTCGCTCGAGGATTTGATCTTTGTAGCCAAGCAGAACGGGACGGATGATGCCTTCGTGCACGATCGTCTGGAGTGCTTTCAGAATTTTTGTCGAAGCACCTTCTGGGAACACGACAATCGGAAGTTCTTTGTTCGAAGCCTTCGCCTGCGCTTTTACTCGATGCATGACTGAGCGTACAAAGCCCGTGCGGGCTCCTTGCAGCGCTTCGAGTTTGTCGCGGTAAGCTTGGAAATCCTTAATCGGTTTCTGCGCAACGCCAGAATCCATCGCCGCTTTGGCAACAGCCGGAGTCACCCACAGGAGAACGCGGGGATCGAACGGTTTCGGAATGAGGTATTCCGGACCGAAGCTGAAACTCTGACCGCCATAGGCCGCCGAAACTTTTTCTGGAACTTCTTCCTTCGCAAGTTTTGCGAGAGCGTGCACAGCTGCAAGTTTCATTTCTTCGTTGATCTGTGTCGCGCGAACGTCGAGGGCTCCGCGGAAGATGAACGGGAAACCTAAGACGTTATTTACTTGGTTCGCGTAGTCCGAACGGCCGGTGGCGACGATGCAATCGGGACGAATACGTTTTGCCGTCGGTGGATCGATCTCTGGGTCTGGATTCGCCATCGCGAAAATGATCGGATTTTTGCCCATCACTTTAAGCATCGCTTCGGTCATCGCACCAGCGACAGACAGGCCGACAAACACGTCGGCGCCGACAAGCGCTTCGGTCAACGTGCGCGCTTTCGTTTCAACGGCGAACTGCTCTTTGTATTTGTTCATGCCGTCTGTGCGGCCTTTGTAGACGACACCTTTTGAATCGCACATCAGAATGTTCTGCGGCAGTACGCCGAGAGCCATAAAGATTCGTGCACAAGAAATCGAAGCGGCACCTGCTCCGTTCATGACGAGTTTGATCTGACTCATTTTGCGACCGGTGACTTCGCACGCGTTCAGCAGGGCCGCGCCCGAAATAATCGCAGTGCCGTGTTGATCGTCATGAAATACCGGGATTTTCATTTCGCGTTTTAAGCGCTCTTCGATTTCGAAACACTCGGGAGCTTTGATATCTTCGAGGTTTATTCCGCCAAAAGTCGGTTCGAGCGCTTTAACCGCCGCACAGAATTCATCGACGGTTTTAGTCTGAAGTTCGAGATCGAAAACGTTGATGTCGGCGAACATTTTGAAAAGGACGCCTTTACCTTCCATCACCGGTTTGCTGGCGAGCGGGCCGATGTCACCAAGACCCAGAACGGCTGTACCGTTAGTGATGACGGCGACGAGATTTCCTTTAGTGGTGTAGTCGTAAACCTTCTCTGGATCTTTTGCGATCTCGAGGCAGGGTGCTGCGACTCCTGGCGAGTAGGCGAGAGAAAGTGCGCGTTCGCTCGAAACTACTTTGCTTGAAATGACTTCGACTTTTCCTGGCGTCGGCTTCGCGTGGTATTCGAGGGCATCGCGATCGAGTTGGGTTTTCTCTTTAGACTTCGGCTTGTCTGGAGGCACAGTTGACATTCAATTCCTCGATGCAGCTACGCGTTGTAAAGCTCAAGCGTAGGGAGCGGCTGCGTCTATGTCAAACTGGTGAAAAGCTTTGGGCGCAACGGCTAACGAACTTCAACCGCTCAACAGTGAATCTGCCTCATAATCAAACACGAATCCTGACACTCTTAATTGAACTATGTCCTGAACTCGCGATGCGCGCTACTATGCGGTGCTTTTTCGGCGCTTTCCTTTGACAATAAAAGCCTTCGATCAGTTGATCGTGTAGCCAGTCGGTTCATCTTCGACTGTTTACTGCTTAGTGTAGTTCTTTAGTAAGGAGACCGGTTTATGTCGCAAAATGGAAGTTCTCGTTCGGCTTTAGCCCCTAAGGGTCCGCGCGACGTCGTTATCGTTGACGGAATTCGCACCCCATTTACAAAAGCTGATACGAAATTAAAATCGGTACATCCTGCAGAGCTAGGCCGCATCGCGCTTAAAGAATTGCTCGCGCGAACAAATCTCGACACTTCCACCATTGATGAAGTGATTATCGGAAATACTGGCAGTCCGTCGGACGCTGTGAATATTAGCCGAGTCATTGCTCTCAACGCTGGAGTTCCACAACGCGTTTCTGCTCACACGGTCCATCGCAATTGCGCATCCGCTTTAGAGAGCATAAGCGAAGCATTCGATAAAATTAAAGCGGGCATGGCGGACGTCGTTCTTTCGGGCGGAACCGAAAGCATGTCACAAATGCCTTTGATTTATTCGGCCGAAGTTACAAAAGCGATCGGTGGGCTCGCGTCTGCGAAAACACCGCTGCAACAAG
>JAYSYF010000006.1:0-2550 GCA_043716655.1 Bdellovibrionales bacterium
GGTCGAACTTTTACTCGATTCCGGCGACGTCAGACCAGCCGTCCAACGCGGTCACAGACTTTAAAATTCTGAAATCTGACGGCGGCTACTCGCTTTGGCAGGCAAAACCGTTGACCGGTCGACCGCATCAAATTCGACTTCATGCCGAGCAGCTGGGGATTCCGATCTTGGGTGACGGCGAACACGGCGGCGGAACTTTTCCCGCGCTTTGCCTTCACGCCTCATCCGTTCGTTTTTCGTTTCGAAATGAATTGATTGAAGCCGAGTCGCCGCGGCCTCGGTGGTTTGATCACTTGGCAAAACTGGATGACCGATCGGGACTTACGATAGTCAATTGGCTTGCTAGTATCGAACGTCGTGAGCGGCTTGCTCGGTCGCTCGCGGTCGTTGGAATTACTGAGAGTGAAACTGTCCGCTTGATCCACAGCGAAGGACAGGACTTGCGGTGTGATCGTCTCGGCTCAATCGTTCAACTACATTGGTATGGCGCAGAGTTCGATCAAATCGATCGCGAAGCCGTCACCGAGCTCGCGCGCATCATGGGATGGAACGACTGGTACGTCCAAACGAGACCAAATCGCGGAAAAACTCCGGCCGAAGCTGAGAATATTCCGTCGCGACCAGATCTCGCCCTACGCTGGCAGGCCCAAGAGGAATCGCTCACATTTACCTTCCGGCGCGACACCAGTATGTCGAGCGGATTGTTCCTTGATCAACGAGCGAATCGTCGCTGGGTGGCAGCAAACTCGAAAGACCTTCGAGTCCTCAATTTGTTCTCATACACAGGCGGATTTTCTGTAGCAGCAGCTAAAGCGGGCGCGGCGAAAGTCGTCAGTGTTGATCTCAGCAAAAATTTTCTTAATTGGTCGCGCGAGAATTTCGAAGCCAACGGGATTTCACTCGAAGCCTCGCCGCACGAGTTTCGGGCCATGGAAGCACGCGACTTTCTGAAATGGGCAAAGAAGAAAGAACTTCAGTTCGATCTCGTCATCTGCGATCCACCGTCGTTTGCACGTACGGCAAGTGGCGTGTTTCAAATCGAAAAAGAGTTCGAGATGCTTCTGCAAATGTGCGTGGATGTGACGGCTCCGCGCGGTCGAGTTCTCTTTGCATTGAATTATGAGCTTCTCGCTGAAGCCGATATCTATTCGCGCGCCGAGGAATTTGTACGGCTTTTGGCTCGCAGGTCCCCCCGGAACGTCACTGTGACAAGGACCCCCAGCCCGGATTTCGATTTCGAATTCCCACGCGAACCGCGGGCGATGAAGAGCTTTTTTCTCGAAATCGACACGCAAAGTCCCTAGCCGAATGTCGCGATTTGCGCGGAATCTTTCACAGAAATTCTCATTTTAAATCCGAACTTCAAATGTTCTGACCAAGACTCTGACAAGTCGAAGGTCTCGTAACTGTCGTTGATTCATCATCATTCAATAAAGTCGAAGACTTAGCTCGCCTCATTGCGAATCAAGTGACGAATTACCTAGGCGTTGGGCTGGCTTCGAACGAAATCAATCCGATTTTAGTCTCGCGACAGAGGTCCGATAAACAAGACATGCGTCTCGCGACGTACGTCTTTTTAGTGATTTCTAAAAAGCCTCATGAGGAGAGTTATGAAGCAGCAAACGTTCCGCTCACTTGGACTTAACGCCGTGATACTGACCATTGCTGGTCTTTCGATGGGTAACCAAGGTTGCGAAGAAAAGGAAACCGGACGAATCCTTAAGATGGACGTCGAGATCGGTTCTTTAAAAGGTCGTTCGGTGAAACTGCCGAATGGTGAAGTCATCGACTTCCCTTACGTAGCAAACGCGCTCTTCTATCGTCAGGTGATCAACCACGATCATTTCGTTATCGGTAACGAAGTTCCAACATCGCTCAATATGGTATCAAGCGGTGGTCGATTCAAAACTCAATCTGCGAAGGCTGCTGCATCCAGCGCCGCTGCTCCAAACGGAATGGTTTCTCAAAAAGACATCACGACTCTCGATAAATACGGCTTCCTCAATAAGACACGCGAAGAAGCGTCGGCTTTGATGTCAGGCGTGAAGAGCTTCAAAGAAGTTTCAGAAGGTAAATCGGACGCTTTGACGATTGCCGCTCTTCCCGCGTGTCTCTACGAAGCTCCACAAGCTATTCTCGGTGGCGAAGTGATTTCTTTCGAAGCGACTTGGGGCGTAGGTGTTGGCGTTGGATACGGCCCTGGTGGCGACCTGATTACCAATGTCGGCGGCAAAGTCGACTTCAAGTCGAGCAAACTTGAAATCGGTCTTCGTACCGACGATCCACTGACTCGTCAGACATTTGCAATCGGCGACGGAGTGTCTCGAAAAGCAGAAGTGAATTTCGCGATCGACTTCGCTTCGGCCATTGGCCTCGACTTCTTCTATAACACGCCAATCACTGACGTAATCCGCAGTGCAATGACGGATGGTCTCGATCAGATCGCGGCGAAATATATTTCGACTGCAGCGGTAAAAACCTGGAACGAAGCATGGGAAACTCGCGTGATCTACGATCCAGAAATCGTCAACGGCGATACACACATCGCGA
>JAYSYF010000051.1:0-6755 GCA_043716655.1 Bdellovibrionales bacterium
ACCCATACGAAAAATATCGGATGCGTACTGAAACGCGACCTTACCAGCTTCGGTAAGAATTAATCGGCGATTGCGACGTTCAAACAAAGGTCTGCCGACCGAATCTTCAAGAAGTTTAAGTTGTGTCGACAACGTTGGCTGACCGAGACGAAGCTTAATAGAAGCACGCGCGATACTTCCTTCAGTCGATATCACCCAAAAATAATAGAGGTGATGGTAGTTCAACCACTGAGAAGCTGTGATGGGAGTAGGAACGCCGGACGATTCGATGTGGGCCATGAACAGTTTCTTAAGTCGTCATGCGACTGCGGACAAAGGTTTTTGACCGTTGGACGCCAAGCAGAGTACACTTCAGGTCGTGGTCACGCCAAAATGCTGGGGCTTACAACAAAACGATGGACTTCAGGTCGAACTCGACCGAGTGACCGATAGCGCCATCGAAAAAATCACAGCACGTAAGATCGCACCCGAGCGAGCCGACACGACGAAGCCATTTCCATCAGAGCGCTCGCGCCTGCTTTTGTCTCGTATTTCGGTGGGTAAGCAGAGCGCAATCGAGAATCTTTTTTCGAAACAACCGGTTCGGCTTTCGGGACTCGAGCTGTTGTATGACCGAACACCAGATTTTTTCTCGCTGCTGAAGGCACGAGGGAATGCGAGTACCGTGATAGCGGCGACTCTCGGAGCAAGCGAAGACCTTTGGGGACTCGGTTCGATGAGCGTACGCGACGGATATTTCGATCACGAGCGCGCGCGAGTCGCGTATCTCGGAGACCTTCGAATGTTGCTGAGTAGAAACACCGCTCGCGTTTGGCGGCAGCTCTATAGCCAGTTGTTGAAGGATGTGGCTCGGGAGCTAGGTGTTCGCGGTTTTCTGACTGCGATCGTCGGCGATAACAAGATGGCTTTGCGAAGCCTTGTTTCCAGGCGTAACTCGGAATTCGTATACGAGCCGCTCGGGCGCCTTCGGCTGCTCGGGATCATTGGGCGATGGGCTCTGCTGTCGAACGGTCGACGAAAATTAGACGCAAATCGGATTCTGATCGGAGCCGCAGCCGAAGCGGAATTCTCGCGCTTCTATGGAGAGCGGTCGCCGGTGATGCGACACGGTTGGTGCGAAACACCTGAAGCGGGACTTGCTGTCGTCGTTAAAAATCGTCGAGGGGAGACGAAGATAGCCGCTCGGCTTGTTTCTCCAGACGGGATGAAGCGCATGAAAATTCAAGAAATCGATTGGAAGACGAAGGCGATCTTTCAGAGTTTGCGAATCACCGGTGTGCGACCGCCGACGGCAGGCTCGAGTATCTCAACGACTTATCTTTCGTGGGTTTGTTTCGGTGCCGAGATGACTCCCGTCGAAAAACGACACGCACTTATTGAGTTGATTGATGTCTGTCTCGAGTTCGAGCCGATTCGCGAGCTGGGTATTATGAATACGATGCTTCTGGTTCCCGATACTATTGGCTTATCGATGCGCGAGCTCGGGGGGCGATTCCACTATTCGACTCCGGTCGAACTCTTTGAGGTGCGCCCCGACGCCACGGTTGCGTCGCCAGATTTGCGTACGCAGGTTTTGCAAGATGTCGGTTTCGAGATGTCGCTGATTTAGAAAATCCAGCCGAGACTAACGGTGACACCGAGTCCCTGAGCGGCATCGGAAGAGTCGCCACCAAGCAGCGCTAAAAATTCCGTTTGAGTATCTATCATCAAGCCTTCTCCGAGTTCGACCCGAAGAGATGTCGCGGGAATGACAGTGAAGGCGCGCGATTTCGCGTGTGTGCGCATTGTCGCGGTCTTCTCATCTTCGCCGCTAACCGAACGATAGCTGCGAATCGAATAGTCTGCCCATCCAAGTCCAAGCGATACGCCAGGCTTAACACGCGAATGTGACAACCAGTAGGCGACTTCGGTTCGAACCGACAACATTCGAACGTTGTCGATCGTTACACTTTGGTCCATCGCATGATACGCATCGAAAGCGGCGCGTGCTTCGAAGGATCCCCATGTCGTTTCAAAGCCGCGAGCGATTCCAAGGCCGATAGAGGTCGCGCTGTTGTTCATTCGATCGTCGAATTTTTTGTAGCCGGCGTTGAGATAGCCAGCGCGCAAAAACGAAATCGTTTCCGGAGCAACGGATTGCAAAAATCCTGTCCCTGCGGGCATTGATGATTTTGTAACGGCGGCCGTTGGCTGCACAGTAAGCGGCTGCTCTTCAACGACTTCCACGGTGCTTTGCATTTGCGTTGAAAAATTTGAACGTCGTATGTCGGGCGCAATGATCTTCGCGGACAGCTGATACTCATCCATCTCGACAATTGTGGGCTGGGGAAGAACGATAGCGGGCGCAGCTTTTGGCCCAACCAATTCGACCGGTCCGACGATCTCTCTCGTCACGATTGACGAACTCGTCACTTCGATTTGTGCCGGTTTTTCAAATGAAGATAATGGTTCTGCCTGATCGCCAACTGGCGCAGCGACAAAGACACGCGGTTTGACGACGGTTGGTGCACTTTGCTTTTGCGTGATACGAGCCGAGCCAGAAGCGGAAGCAGTGACTGGCGCCGAAATGACCGCGGTGTCTTGCTTGGTGAAATCAATTCGGCTGCGCTTTACTTCTGCGCGTTCAGCTTTTGCTGGAAGTTTGCTTGGCAGCTTCTCTGGAAGCTCTTTCGAGCGCGCAGCAAAGACTGTCGGAGTCATTAAGACAGCTGAAAGTAAGAATGCAATTACAGCGACGAAGTTACTCATTCGAAACTTTCAAAAACGCTTGAACCGATTGTAAGGCGTCGCAGAAAAGTACTGTTAACAGTCGCCGTTCCGTCACCGCCAAGGCTAATAAGAACGGCTGCTGTCGGAACACGGTCTGCAAGGTCGATGGCAGAAGTTGCCGCGTTCTTAAGACACGCTAAAGGAAATTTCGCTAGCAAGGCTGACAGAGTCACTGGCGTTCCCGATGCCGGCACGAGAACCGCTGCGGTATCAGGGTCAAGAATCGATGCCGTCGGAGATAACCAGACAGCTGCGAGCGTCGATGCTGTGAAACGAGTGTAGCCGTCTCCTGCTGATGAATTGCTTTGCACGGCGATGTCTGCACCGGCTGCATTCACAACATGAAATGCAGTTCCATCGCACTTAAGATCGAGTTGCAGATTCACGCCGATTTTTTCAGTACCAGAAAAGTTTTTCGCGTCGAATGTGACGGGCTCAGCCTGCGCCACAGGGCGAGAGTGCCAGCCGTTGATGCCGACGATCGCGCGATTGCCAAGTCCCGCGCCGTTGAAACCTCCGGCTGGATTCGTTCCACTCGAAGTTTGAAATCGAAGCGATTTCGATGTTGCGGTTACGCCGTCAGGTTGAATTTCAACCGAAGCACGATTCACCGATTGGTTGTAAAAATCCTTCGGCAAAAACGCACGTCCGTCCGTCGAGACAGGTGTCACCGCGGACGGCGCGGCCGGTGCCGCTGGATCAGGATAAACGGTCGATTCGCGGGAGCAGCCAAGGCCGGTTCCCACAAATAATACCGTGATAGCAAAAATCGTCTTTTGGCGGTTCATCTCAACTAGTTTTGCAAGGACGCGGCCCCAGGAAATGCAGGCCGTGGGGCGCTAGGGCGATCTTGAGTGGTAACAGCAGTTTAACGCGTCTTGACCCAGTGTTCATGAGCTTTTCAGCGACGCCAAAAAGCGGCATCATGATCGACCATGAACGAGCCAAAATCGAGCCTAAAAAACAGACTGACGCCAGAGCAGTTTCGGGTCACGCAAGAAGCGGGAACCGAGCGCGCTTTTACGGGAGAATTCTGGGACCACTTTGAAAACGGCGTGTACGCGTGCGTGGTTTGTGATGAGGAACTTTTCAAATCGGCAGCAAAATTTGAATCTCATTGCGGATGGCCAAGTTTCAGCGAGCCTGCTGACCAAATTGTCAGCGCTATGGCAGTGGGAAAACGCGCCTCGCAGGAAAATTCAAAAATCGAAGATCGCATCGACACATCGTTCGGCAGAACTCGCGTTGAAGTCGTTTGCCGAAATTGCAAAGCGCACCTCGGTCATGTTTTTGAAGATGGGCCCGAACCAACGGGACTTCGTTACTGCATTAATTCAGCGAGCCTGACTTTCGTACCGAAAGTCGCAACGAAATGACGAAAAAAAATTCCACCTTGCGGTTCATGCTCACAGACCGTTGGCCATGGTTAGTCATGATGGTGGTACTCTCTTTTGTCGCTGCGATTGTCGGCCTTGCGACGCCGTTTCTGCAGAAGGTCTTTGTCGATCGCCTCACTGTTATTCCACATGAAGCCAGCTATGGACTTTCGACCTTCGAGCAAATCGAACATTTCCTTGATCGGTATCACGCCGTAACACTACTGTTAGGCGCGTTTGTGACGATGCTGCTGACACAATGGATATCGAGTTTGACCGGTTGGCTGGGTGTTCGCGAAGCCATGAAACGACAGTCCGTTATCTCGGAAGTGATCTATCGAAAAACGATGTCGCTTCGACTCGATCAAACTGCGGGTCAGACTGTCGGCGAAGTCGTTTCGATTTACGCAACCGATGTGCCTGGATCGACCGCGATTGTCGATCAAACAATTCCCTTGGGCGCAGGAGTTATCTTTCCATTCATCTGCGCTCCGATTGCGGTGCGGCTGATTTGCGGAATTCCCGTCGGCGTTACGGTCATCGTTATGTGCGGCGTCCTTGCCATCAGCATCGCGTTGTCTGTTCGCCAGTCTCGATTTTTCCAAACGTTCAAGAAGCTTGCGGCCGAACGAACTGGTTTGGTGAACGAGTGGATTCAAAATATTCGACTTTTACGAATCTTGGGTTGGATCGAAAGCTACGAGAAAAAAATCTTTCGAAAGCGCGTCGAAGAAACTGTTAATCGCGTGAAAATGGTTACGAACGGCCAGATGATGGGAGCCTTCGGTTCTTCCATTAACTTCTTCATGAATCTAGCTGCTGTCGCGACGCTCGCTCGTTTGAAGGGTAGTGAAGCAACACCGGGCGACTATTTTGCTTTGCTCTGGATTTTTGGCGTTTTTCTTTCGCGTCCCTTTCGGCAAGTACCGTGGATTTTTACATTCACATTTGACGGATGGACTTCGATAAAACGAATCGAAGGTTTTTTGGGTCGCCATACCGGTTCCATGGATGAGCTGCGAGAAGTCTTTGCGCTCGCGAGCGCTCGGCAGAACGAAGCGCACGGAGCAGGTCTTGGAAAACGGACTGTACAAAAATCGCCGCAAGGTGTGTTCGTCAAAGGACTGAACTTAAAGATCGAAGATCGCGAAATTTTGTCGGACGTGACGTTCAGCCTTGAACCAGGCGAATTCGCAGCCATCGTCGGCGAAGTCGGCAGTGGTAAATCTTTATTGTTGATGAGTCTACTTGGCGAAACGGCTGCGCATGCCGAATCGTTATCCGTCGGCGACACGCATTTGACGAACAAATCTCGTGAAGAGCGTCGACCGTTTTTCGGTTTCGTTCCTCAGGACGGATTTGTCATGAGTGCAACGTTGCGAGAGAACGTCGTCTTCCGCTATGACGTCGGCACCGAGTGTGACGCCGGTGTTCTGGAGGCCTTGCGAGCCGCGCAGTTTGATCCACACGCGGAAGGTGTGGTCGATGGACTCTCGGCTGAAATCGGCGAACGCGGCGTTAACCTGTCTGGTGGACAGCGCCAACGTATTGGTCTTGCGCGTGCGGCGTATCTGAAACGACCGGTGATCTTACTCGACGATGCATTAAGCGCTGTCGATGTCGAAACCGAACGACTGCTCTTCGATTCCCTTTTGTTCGGAGCCTGGGCGAACACCACAAGACTTATGGTGACTCATCGCTTGTCGGTTCTGGATCGAGTCGATCGAGTTTTATTTTTACGCGATGGGCGGATCACCGATCAAGGCACGATGATTGATCTCGTTGCGCGGAACAAAGACTTCCGGGAATTCATTCACAGCATGGGGACCGAAGAATCTTCGGCACCGAAACAAACGGCGGTGAGTGAAGCAGAGTCGGCAGTAACGGCTGTAGAGACCTCCGAAACAAAACCTGATCTGTCGGAGGACCCGGTATGACCGCCGTCAAGACAGAGAGCACAACTTTTAAAACCCGCAAATTTCTCGGCGACGAAGAAGCTTTCAAAGGGAAGTATTCGAGCACTGTTCTTCAGACGTTGGGATTCGCGTATCGTCCGTACAGAGGACGAATTCTTGCGTTGATGGTGTGCGGTTTTATCGGCCGCGTACTTATGCTTGGAAACGCAAACCTCGTCAGCTGGTGGGCCGATCCGAAGTCTCGTCCAGCTTGGCTAACAAGTTTCACCCACGAGCAATTCATACAGCTTCTGACTCTCGTTACGGTCGCCGGTTTTATTTTGATTTCGCTTTACCGCGTTTATTTTTCGCGATTGTCGGCTCAGGCGATTTCGCATCTCTATGACGAAGTCACACTTCGCACGTCGCGACTTGCGATGACGTTCTTCGATACGCAACCGGTTGGGCGTATCGTTACGCGCTTCTCGAGCGATTACGGAAACGTGTTTCGACTGTTCGGGGGACCACTTGCCGAGTTTTTCGCTATCATTTTCGATCTCACTGCGATGGCGATATTGATTGGCTTAGCGAACCCGCTGTTTCTAGTTTTGTTCGTCGGCGTCGCCGGACTTCAGGGCATCGTCTATAAATTGAATCAAAAAGCGCTTCGTCGTGAACGGCGAGAACTATCGGCGAGTCGTTCTCCGTCGATATC
>JAYSYF010000052.1:0-2162 GCA_043716655.1 Bdellovibrionales bacterium
TAGGAGAAGAAGCTGGTTATGAAGTTAAGAAAGAAGATGGTCCATTTCAAATTCGTCAATACGACGATCTCGTCATAGCAACCACAACTGTGAACGGAACGTTTCGCCAAGCGAGTGAAGAGGGCTTTAAGCGCCTGGCGGGTTATATTTTCGGCCATAATCACAGTCACGAAAATTTCTCGATGTCGGCGCCCGTCCTTCAGCATCAGGACAAACACGAGAGCCGCCGAATTGCGATGACGGCACCAGTTCTTCAAGAACAAGGGACTGAAGGGTGGACGATGTCCTTTGTGCTACCCAAGAGCGAGAAGTTTTCTGCAGCTCCGCATCCAGACGATGATCGAGTGAAACTTCGCCCCGTGGGGACCCAATGCTGGGCCATACTCCGGTACGCCGGAAAGTCAGACGAAAAGCAAATGCGCCTCAAGGCTCGAGAATTGACCGAGTGGATTTCGAATCAAAAGACGATTCGGCCGACGACAGATATCCGTTGGGCGCAGTTTGATCCACCGTTCGCAATTCCCTTTTTACGTCGAAACGAAGTGCAGATTCGAGTAGAACCGGTTTCGCATTATCAGTAACTAGCGCATCAGTTAATTTGACGGAAATAGATGAACGAAACTCTTGGGCTCGTTCGAAACGAATTTCTGTCCGAGCAATTCAACACAAGCGCAGTGAAGATACATCCGATTGACGTCATACATCGTGGCAATGCGTCTGTTGTATTTCTGATCTCCATAGCGAGGATCTCCGACCAAAGCGTGTCCCGCCACGGCCGCATGTTTACGAATCTGATGTTGTCGTCCGGTAATCAAATCGAATTCGCACTTAGTGAAATACTTCGATGTTTGTTTTACTCGGAATCGCGTTTCGCATGGAACACGATCCTTCGTCACGCCTGAGGGATTGACTCGTCCTTCCGATTTGTCTGACAGCGGCTGCGACCAAACTCCGGTCTGAGCAGCGAGCACTCCGCGTAAAATTCCGACATAAAGTTTTCCGACTGATTGGGACTGAAATTGTTCCGCGTACTTGCGAGCGGCCGATTCGTCGAGCGCAAAAATCTGAATACCGCTGGTTTCTTTGTCGAGCCGATGCACTGGAAAAAGTTTTCTTATTCCAAGTTGGCTCTCGACAACATCGATCAGATTGAAAGCATCTTCGGTATTATGAATCGAGATCCCGATCGGTTTATCAACCGCAACAATTTCAGAGCTTTGAAATAGAACCGGGATCTCGGAAAGCATTTTAGACTTTGTACGGAATTGGACCGAGGTAATCTTTTTTGCCGATGTCGACGCCGTTGTGGCGAAGAATCGCATACGCCGTTGTTATGTGAAAATAAAAGTTTGGAACCGCATGGTGGACAACGAATTCGGCACCGCTCAAAGTTTTACCTTCCCAGCGTGGAGTCGTTACACGACGCTCGGCTGCACCGACGAAGTCTTTCGCGCTGTACGTTTCGAGATAAGCGATGACGCTTTCGATACGCGCCTTTAATTCGGGCAATGTTTTTTCGTTATCTTCATGTTTTGGCGCTTCTTTGCCCGTGATTCGTGAGCAGCCAAGTTTAGCCGTATCGGTTGCGATTTGAATTTGTTTGATGAAGTCGAGTTGATCGGGAGCAAGGCGAGACTGGAGCAATACTCCGACGTCGAACTTTTTAGTCTCGGCAAACTGCGCACCTTTATCGAGAATTGCTAACATGTTGCGAAGTGTTTTCGAAAATTGTGGCGCGGTAAGTTCGTAAAGCATCTAAACCCCCTAAGATGTGAGGCTTAGACGTCTAAACATGCCTATGACAAAAGGCAAGGCACGCGAGGGAGACCTAGCCGCCGCTTGGCTGCTTCGCATGTATCGCTTTTGGCGGTCGATTCAGCGCGGGGCGTTCGATTTTTTGCCGCATCGTCGGCCATTTGCTCTTCAATGGAACACGGGTTTCGCTCATTCTAACCGCACGCCGTTCATCGATCGATCTGTGCAACGCTTCAATGATGCGAACGTCAGCGAGTCCCTCGAGTCCCGAAGGCTCGGGTTCGCGGTTGTTCAGAACGCAATCAGAAAAGTAGACGAGTTCGGAACCGAATTGATCTTTCTTTTCGAACTCCCGAGTCTTCGATTTACCGTCTTTGATCGTCTCCAACTTCATCGGCAATGCATAG
>JAYSYF010000053.1:0-2141 GCA_043716655.1 Bdellovibrionales bacterium
CCAGAGGATTTCAATTCTTATGGATCGAGACGCGGAAATCACGCCGTGATGGTTCGTGGAACTTTTGCGAATTCGCGAATACGAAATATTCTCGCGAGTCCGGGCGTCGAGGGCGGATGTACGACTTACTTGCCGACGAACGAACCGATGACCGTGTTCGATGCTGCTGTGAAATACAAAGAAGCGGGGATTCCCCTTTGCGTGTTGGCAGGGAAGGAATACGGCGCAGGTTCCTCTCGTGATTGGGCGGCGAAAGGCACGTTGTTACAGGGAATCAAATTCGTGATCGCGGAAAGTTTTGAACGTATTCATCGTTCAAATCTAGTTGGGATGGGTGTACTCCCGTTGGAATTTGTCGACGGTCAAAATATCAATTCACTCGGCCTCTCGGGGCGTGAAACTTTCGAAGTTCTTGGACTTAAGGCAGCCGTCGATGCGAGATTTAAGAACGGTCGAACAATCACCGTTCGTGCGACCGACGAAAAGGGAAGTGTGAAAGAGTTCTCGGTGCTCATGCGAATCGACACGCCGCAAGCGTTGCTCTATTTCTTGAATGGTGGAATTTTGCAGTTCGTTCTTCGCGAACTATTGAAGGGCCAGCAGAAAGCTCCGGCAATTTCGCGTGCGATGGCGACGACGGCGCAGGTTTCTCGTACACACGAAACTGGTGAAGGCAGCGTCGATCGAGGATCCGAAGAATCATTCCCTGCGAGCGATCCTCCAGCTTACTGACTGGAACGGGCAGCGGTGGCCCATGCGTTTCAGAGTCACGAGTTGATGGTTTATAAGCATTTTACTGTGAAATTTTTCGCGTTCGCGTTTTTAATTGCTTCGATGGCGACGTCTTCCTTCGCTGCGAAGGAAGACGAAGAAGCACACAGAGTTCGAGTACGCTCTGCGAACTCTTATTTAGATAGTTTGATCGTCTTCAGGACTGCTCGAATCTTCCATTCGTTGCTCATGAATTTGCGAATCAGATTTTTTTGGATGAAGAGGTTTTACAGCCGCGCGTTGATCGGGACCCGATTGGTTCGCTCGATACTGCTCGCCATAAGCCTGCGACTGCGCGATGCGCTCTTGCATCGACATCTTGCCTTCATGTTGCAGACCTTGTGGTGGTTTCTGATCCTGTGACTTCATGGCGCTCTCCTTAGGTGTCTGGGGTCGCGAAGCACCCCATCTAAATCATTGTTGCAGAGTGCTCATGCAACTTGATTACCGCTATCGCGGCTCATCTATTGGTATCAGTCGTCGGAGTGCGCGGAACTGCGCCCCGAAAGCGGAAAACTTGGACTGCGGTGACTCGATAGGTCGTTAAAGTGCGAGCCGAATTTCTTCGACCTCTGTCATAAACTCGGGATCAGTCGCCAAGTTGTAACAGATGGACATTCCTAAATCTTGACCAGCTTTGACGTCGCTCGGAAAGTGAACGCCGACTTTCATCCGTCGTTCGCTGAGTTGCGTCGCGAGGTCACGAAATCCCAACTGCTTTATGGTGTCGGTATATATCGTCGCAAGCACGCACGCATCGAGAGTTGAAATTGTCGCGTGTGAACTTGGATAAGATTTGTGCCCGCCAGGAACCGTTACGCATGGTTGTAGGCGCGAATCGACATCATAAGGTCGCGCGCGCAGATATCGGTTTTTAAAAGTTTGCGAGATTTTTTCGCCGAGCGCGCTCACGCGCTTCATCAGCGGCGCAAGCGTCTTGATGTCTTTCGCAGAAAGCATTGAAGTACCAGAGAACAAAACTTGGAAGCCAGGGGTGCGCTGCTTTTGACCGAGTTCGCATTCGGTTTCAGTGCGTTCGTCTTGAAGCTTCAACAAGGCGTCGATCTCGAGTGCAGTCTGTTGCTTGTCGGGAGGATCCGGCAACCGGTAGCCCGCTGCAGTTTGGTTTTCCCATGCGGCTTTCTCTGCATGAGCGGCTACCGGTAAAATGACAGAGAAAACGACGGCGGAAATGGCCAAAGAAATCGCGAGCACTAGGCGCATCGAATACCTCATTGTTAAGTGAGCAGGTCGTAGCACTGCTGAGCTTAAACGCAAAAGAGAAAGTGAAAGGGAAGCCGTTAGCGCCGCAATGGCGGATTTGACGTGTTTCATAGCGATAAGCTCACGAACTCTTTTCTAGGTTCGAA
>JAYSYF010000054.1:0-6659 GCA_043716655.1 Bdellovibrionales bacterium
CCAGAGTATTACGAAAAATATTATTTAACCGAGGAAGAGATTAGGACTCGAAAGTTTTCATAGCTAAAACTGTCGCACTAGCTGGTTGAAACCGGCACATGGGTTTACGTGACCGATGGTACGAAAGTCAACGTGTGCTCTGGCGTGCGCGCTGCAGAAGAGTAGGATTCACCTCAGTGAGGCAAGCGAGTCGGTGTGCTGATCGCCGTGGCCAACACGGGTGATGTGAATGTGTGTCGCCGGTGAGGATTGGCGAAGGATTGGTGAGGGATTTGGCCAAGCAGTGGTGAGGGATGTGTCGATAAGGATGTGGTGGCTTGGATAGGGGTGAGTCTGCGCTTACTTCCACACGCGGTCTGTTGGAACGTGCCAGCTTTGAAAAAAGACGGGCGGGACTTTGGACCTAGACTTTCTTTCTCGACGGACTCTGATCGGTGGTCGTGGCAGAATTAGCGAATGTTAATACAACACGCCCGAAGTCGGAAGATTCTTTCGGTCGTCAATCTTCTGGAGAAGCTCATGCAAATTTCAAATTTACGTATGGCCGCACTTTCGTTGGTGCCGATTTTTATCTCCGCTGCGATTTCGACGACACAGGCAGCAGAATTGAAGACGCTTGGTGGCGCGGAAGAGAAAATTAGTTATGAGTGCGACCCCGTGATTGCAAATCTGCTTCGCAATAACGGCGGCTGCAAGACGGGCAAGTGTCGATATAACATCGGGAACGGCAAAATTCACGGGTTCAATGGTGGTGTCGTCGCGACGGATGGAGATAAGACCAGCATGGTGACGGTGGATGAAGCGAACGACCAAGGAACTGGAATCACAAACCTAGAACTCGTAAAAGGTAAAAACGGAGCACGGCAGCTTACGTTTACAAAAATTTCGAATACAGGCCGAGCGACGACGATGCAGTACAATATGACTGCAGGCGAAAAGTCCTGCGAGCACCATCAAACTCAGAGCAGAGAAAAGGGTGAGCCAACATTCTCTGTCGATTACGACCCAGAGTTTTGTGCGGCAGCTGCAGCGGCGTTTGATGGAATGGATGCCATTCAAGCGAAAACTTGCGACGACTCGATGAAGGCTTTGGTTGGCAGTTTCGAAAAACGCTCGAACGAACTCTCAAATGAAAGCAAAACGTTTCACGGCGCGAGCTTCTTTGAAAAGCTGAAAGCAAGAAGCGTTAGCATGGCTACGAACGACGGACAGCAGCAGCTGATGCGAGCGATGAAACAGCGCGATCGTTGCATGGCCGCAACTGCGGAAGTGAACGCGGCCCAGCCATTGAAGATGAATCGTGCGTATCTCGAGTCGATCTTGAAACCGCTCGATTTCATGAGCGGCGAATCTATGCGAATGATCGACAAGCGCGCGTGGCCGCTCGAAGGAACCAAGGATCGCAAGACCAAGCGCTAACGGCTCGGCCGACAGCGCAAGATCGAAGCTCTATTCGCCTTCCGCTGGCGCGAAGCCGCGGCGGAGGGTATTTTCCGTAATCACACGCGGTTCCATGAACTGCGCGAGATATTCAGGCCCACCCGTTTTCGAACCGACACCTGACATTTTGAAACCGCCGAACGGATGGCGATCGACCATCGCGCCAGTGCAGCCGCGATTGATGTACAGGTTTCCGACTTCCAAAAACTTTTTAGCGAGTTCGATATTCGCGGGGCTACGCGAGTAGATTCCACCTGTGAGGCCGTATTCGACATCGTTCGCGATTTCGATGGCTTCCGTGATGTTCTTTGCGCGAATCACGGCGAGGACCGGGCCGAACACTTCGTTCTGCGCCAATTTTGAATCGGGCTTCACGTCGGTGAAGATCGTTGGCGGTACAAAATAACCAGGTTTTGCGCCAGCCGCTGTCTCAGGGATATTTCCCTGGAACGCGAGCTTGGCCGGACCCTTCGGATCCGTTTTCGCTTCTTCGATCATTTTGAAAATTCGAGTCTGCGCTTCATCATCGATGACCGGACCGACAAAAACTTCTGCTTCGAGTGCGTGTCGAACTTTGACGGTCTTCGCCGCCTCAAGAAGTCGTCCGATGAATCGATCATAAATTTCGTCGAGTACAATGACCCGGCCAGCAGCCGAACATTTCTGTCCGCTGAAACCAAAGGCCGAGTACAAAACTCCGCCGATTGCTTCGTCGAGATCGGCGTCGCTATCAATGATGATCGCATTTTTGCCACCGAGTTCAGCCATCACACGCTTCATGTGACGCTGACCAGGGTGAACGACAGCGGCCTGCTTCAAAATGTGAAGTCCCACAGCTTTCGATCCTGTGAACGCAATCATCGCGGTGATCGGTGATCCGGTCAGCGTGTCGCCAATTTCTTCGCCCATGCCTTGCACGAGATTGATAACGCCATCTGGGAAACCAGCTTCGCGAATCGCTTTCATCAGCCAAGCACCGATGACAGCCGTCTGTTCTGCAGGTTTCATGACCACGGTGTTGCCAGTTACGGCAGCAGCCGCGACCATTCCGCAGATAATTGCGAGCGGAAAATTCCAAGGAGCAATCACAGCGACCACGCCTCGCGGCTTGTGATGGTACAGGCTCGTCTCTCCCGGAACGCCTCCAACACGTTGTCCAGAAGCTTGGCGGCGCATATCGCGCGCATAATAACGGCAGAAGTCGACGGCTTCGGCGAGATCGCCATCGGCCTCATCCCACGGTTTACCAGCTTCGAAAACTTCAAGAGCTGTCCAGTCGAGACGATCGCGTTCGAGAATGTCGGCAAGTTTGTCGACGAGTCGAGCACGTTCATTCGCATCCGTGTACTGCCATTTTTTGAAAGCGGTTTGCGCTGTTTGCAACGCCTGTTCGGTTTCTTTGACTCCGCAAAGGTGCACTTTACCTATGAGCTGCGCTGGATTCGACGGATTGACGCTTTCAAGCAATCTTCCCGTGCGAATATCTTTTCCGCCGATGACCGATGGCCATTCTTGCCCGAACGTTTTTTCAAGCTTTGCAAAGGCGCTATGAAGTTTCGTGCGGTTTTCCGCAAGTGCAAAGTCTATGAGCGGAAGATTCCGGAATTTCTCAGTCGGAGCGATCGTTTTTGGTGAAATGACCGTTTTTTCAAGATCGTAAGGATTTGAAGTCGAAGGGATAAGTCCGTCGCTTGGATCCTTCAAAAGGTTTTCAGCTGTTGCTCCGTCGACAAACTTTGAACGCAAGAAAGATTCGTTCGAAGTGTTTTCGAGGAGTCGACGCACGAGATACGCCATGCCCGGAATCAGCTCGCCCACCGGAGCGTATTCACGAACGCGGTAGCCTTGTTTCACGAGGGATTTTTTGAAACCATCGGCCATTCCGTACAGCATTTGAATTTCGAACGAACGTGGATCGACGCCGATTCGCTCGGCGGCTGTAACTGCGGCTGCAATCGAACGAACGTTGTGTGATCCGATGGCGAGACGAACATACTCGTGCGCTTCAAGTAACAATGTTGCGCAAAGTTCGTAGTTAACATCGGATTCTTTTTTGATTGTGTAAACCGGAACAGGCCAGCCCGCTTGTTGCGCGAAGACGGTTTCAAAATCCCAGTAAGCACCTTTCACCAGACGAACGGTGAAAGGAACGCGTCGTTTCTTTGCGAACTCGATGAGATCGCGAACGTCCTGCGAGGAATCGCGTAAATAAGCTTGGATGACGCAACCCCAGTGTGGGTACGCAGCAAATTCGGGTTCTTCAAGCAGTTCACGGAAAATCTGAATCGTGAAGTCTTTCAGCTCGTACTGTTCCATGTCGAGGTTGATGAAAACTCCGACCTCCATGGCTTTGCGGAAAATCGGTCGAACGCGATCTTTCATCCGCGCTTTCGATTTGTCCCAGGCTTTAAGATCGATCTCGGCATCGAGCGAAGAAAGTTTCACGGATACGTTCACGCGTGGAATCGGACCTTTGTGGTCTTCGTCGATTTGCGGAACGGAATCCCAAGTCGCCGCGTCTTTTGCAAGCCACGTGACGAGTTCGAGATATTTATTTTGATAATCGAGCGATTCGACAGTTGAGAGCGAAGCTTCACCCAAAATGTCGACGGTGAAACCGATTTTTTGTTTTCGAGATTTTTTAAGAACAGGAAGTGCTTCTTGCGGAGTCTCGCCTGTGATGAACATCTTCGCCATCGACGTGACGTTTTTCTTGATGGCTCCGGCCATGAGACCGGGCGCTAAAGATCCGAGTCCGAGTCCAACGTTAAAAACTTTTGGGAGTTCTTCTCCACCTTCAGCGAAATATTCTTTCAAGTGGCGCGCGACTTCAGAACCGGAATTTAAATAGGGGAGAACGTCGACAAAACGGAACATCTGAGTCTTGAAGCTTTCGTTCTTCATGGACCAGTCCATGATTTCGCCGTACCAAAAGTTTCGGCTGAAAAGCGAAGGACCGCTTTCGTCGACTTTCGCGAAAATTTCTTCGCCTTTTGCTTTCACCGCGCTTTGAAAAGCGGGGTCTTTCGCGAAGCGCGATGCCGCCAGAACAGGGGCCTTAGAATTTAACGCTGACGTGGAAGAGCCGGTCGCATTTGCCATGGTGAGGGTTTTACCCCAAGTGCTGGTCCCTAGAACAGGAGATCTATTGGGCACCAAATGGTCGATGCACCGCGCCAGCCTTCGCCAAGGCTAAGGCTGGCAAGCCAACTTCTATTTCGCGGGGACGCCGCTCACGTCCAGACGGACCTTTGGAATCGTGACCGTGCTGAGGGTGCCGCCCAGGCGAACGTTGTCGAATTCGACGGTGAAACCGGTCATGGCCATTGTTGAAAGCTTAACCAGGCAGCCTTCACGATTTGCGCTTTCGATTGGATCAATTCCAAGAAGAGTAAAATCGATCTGCTTCTGACTGCCGACAGTCGTTGTGCTCGAGAAGTTTTTTACGGTGAGCTCGCACGATCCTAATTCTGGAACTACGATTCGCGCGACGGCGCCGATCAAAGTTAATCCACGTTCGCTGACGTCCGGTTGCATCGCCTGAATCGCTAATTTTCCGTTCAGAGTTGTAATCATGCTGTCGCCCGACGATGTCGGCAACACCTTGAGACGCTCGACGGGCTGCGCTCGGAGTGTTACGAGCGAGGGACGTGAACGATCATCGGTTTCGGCCTGTTCTGCAGGAGTAAGAACTTTCGGGCCAGAGAACGGACCAAATTGTTCTGTTGGCATTTTCAAATTCCCAGATGATTTACCGTCACTACCGACAGTTGCTGGTTTGGTCTCGCGGGCCGTTTCGCCAGTGGGTGCAGCTCCCGGTTTCGGCTGGCAATTTTCTGCGTAAACTTCTTCGCGGAGCCCCTTCGCACAATGGTTATTTCGCCCATCGTCTTTGAGTCCTGCGCAGTAGCTCGCTTTGTCTGAGAAAGTTTGTTTGCCGGTTGGGCAACCATTGAAAGTCATGTCGTAGCTTAAGCTTACCGACTGAGTAACAGAGCTTGTGTCGCCGCTGTTAGATCCACAGGCACTCGTTGATACCATCGCGAGGACAGTGAGACCAAGACGACAAGAAAGCGCATTTGCGAATGACATTAAACATCCTTGAGAAAAGTGAGGGATGTAGTCTACTCGAAAACGAACGTGAATTCGCCTGTTATGATTTCATACAAAAGCGCCGATTAGCGGCACTTTCGCTATAGGAAAACCCACTCCATACGAACCTCGTGGCCCCCATCCGACTTAAACCAAGCGGATGCTTTGTCGCCGGGTTTTAATTGACCGACGCCTGCAGGCGTTCCCGTCAAAAGTAGATCGCCGGGTTCAACCGGGAAGTTTTCGCAAACGTATTTCCGGAGGGTTTCGAAATCGAAGATCATGTCGTGCGTGTCACCGATTTGCCGAACTTCGCCGTTCACTGTGAGTTCGAATTTGAAGTGTGGAATAGCTGCAGGAAGCGCGACCATCGCCGATAGTGGGCAGCTGTATTTGAACGACTTTGCGAGCGTCCACGGATGAGAGTTGGCTTTGAGTTCTGCTTGAATATCGCGGGCTGTGAGGTCGATGCCGACGGCAGCTCCATCAAATTGAAGTTTTCCGGAAGAATCTGCGGTAGAACCGAATCGCAACGCGATTTCGAGTTCGTGATGAATGTCTTTTGATGCTTCGTAAAGCGGAACGTCCCGTTTGAGAGTCACGCTCGAACCGGCTTTTAAAAAGATCATCGGCTTGGTCGGAATCGCCGCGCCCATTTCTTTTGCATGCGCTCTATAATTTCGTCCGACTGCCCATATATTGCGAATCATGTTTTGCTCTCTAAGCTTTCCGACGTTTCCATATGCCGTCATGATAATTATACGCACGTATTGCGAGCGGAGGCCAAGGTTCGGAGCGTTCAAAATCGTTTTCGTCGCTCGCGACAAAGAGGACGGCTGCCTCGAGCCAGTCCAGGTGTGAGCAAAGCAACCGCACCGCCGGCTTGGTTTCGCTTGACGCCCATTCGTCGCATTCCGCGAGCAGTTCTTTAACTCGAGCCTCGAAATCGGCTTCCGATTCTCCGCCGGATCTTTCATCGAGACGACGCTCGATTTGAACGCGAAGCCCCAATTCCAATGCCAGCCCGGCAAGCGTAGCTTGGGTCCGCTTTTTCGGCGAACTTTCAAGTCGATCGGGAAGTGGTAGCTTTTTCGCCAGTAAGGTTTTGCTAAGTAAAGCGGCTTGAT
>JAYSYF010000055.1:0-2130 GCA_043716655.1 Bdellovibrionales bacterium
GCTTAGCAAAACCAACCCTGTGCGTCGTCTTCGCCACGATTGATCATTTCGCTAAGGACCGGGGAGTAAAGTACGAGAGTCATCTGCGTGCGACGACGATTCAAAATTTCGACAGGTTTCAATTCGGTCATCGCGGCAGCGGACGCCGACACTTCGAGCAAGATCTTGGCGTCTCCTTTGGCGCAAGCGTTCGATGGCACAAGAGCAACGAATTTGAGACTCGCTACAATTGTTATCGCAAGTTGCCGGATCATAGAGCCTTGCTCCAACCACCATGCTGAGCTGCCCGCGATGGCGAACCGTCTTGCTTCAAACAAATCACATCGAAATAGTTGTCCGTTTTTGAAACCCAAACCGAAACCCGGCAAAGTTCGCCAGTTGCGAGTTCCAGCGCTTGCGAAGAAACCGCGACGTCGACGGGAAACCGCGGGCTGACCGGAATCGACCGACTTTCTAAGAGCTTTTTGCTCGCCGTCACAACCTGAAAATCCTTCTGACATTGCAAGCTTTCGATCAGGTTGGTCAGTCGCTGCGACGCAAGCTCGAGAAGGCTTGCGATTTTTACGGCCGGTTCTTGCAGAATGGTCAGCTTCGATTCGAACAGTTTCGTGTTTCGGACCTTGAAACGATCTCCGATGTTAGCGCCGTGCGCGTACATGTCGGTCGCACTCACCCAGATGTCGCCGACCCCGGAAGAAAGAATTCCGTACGACCGTCGATCGAAAAGGTCAGAACGATGAAAGTAAAACTCTGACTCCAGCGCGATGCGCGCATCAATCTTCAGGTGAATTTCGGCGGCGAGGTTTTGAAGCTGCCGTTTTTTCAGGAACTCGAACTTCGTCATTCGGCTGTCGAAGTCCTTTGCCGCAGTGACGTTGAGTGGAAATGTAGCGCCGGTGTCGATCGGGCTTTGCGCAAGTGCGCCGGCGCTAAGAGTCAGGTTCAGCAGTAAAACGTACGCCAGCATCGTGATTCCTTGTTAAATGCGATTGCTTTCGGGCCTTTAGGGGCTTTAGAGCAAGATCAAGACCCATTCCGAGTTGCGGTTTCGGCGCGTGAGAACCTACTCACGAGCCAAGGTGACTCCTCCGGATAGGAAGGCTTCGGGCCGATGCCATTTTCGGGCGATGGAGCTTAAGCCGAGGCTGAAAATCCGCTCTTCCGAACGAGATTGGAACGATGTCCCAATCTCGCGGATCACGCGGATATCACTCGTCAATTTCGCGGGATGTGCATACTATCGAAGCCGATGGCTGGACTGACTCCGACCCAGAAGACATTGCTTAAGAATCGCACCGTTCGCTTAAATGCGAATCGCGAGTCGCTTGCGCGTCCTCAGGTTAGTGGCTCTCCCGGTTCTGAGACCGGCGCTCGGCCTATGGAAGTATCAATTGCGGGCGTTCCTCTCAGACTGAAATCTTCACACGACTTAGAAACAGTGAACGAACTTGTGCGCATGGTGGATGAGAAAATTCGCCAAGCGTTGCCTTTGACCAAAACAGGTTCGATCCAAAACGCTTCAATCCTCGCCGCTCTCAACATGGCCGAGGAACTGCTGCTTCTGAAGAGGCACGCGCGCGAGCTCGTTGATGGGCTCGAAGCACGTGCAACTCGCGTGATCGAAGATATGGAGAAGTCTGGCCCGACGGCGTAAGCCACGAGGGAGACTTTGTGATTTTGAATTCTGTCGGTCCGCACAGCGCGGTCGCCGATGCCACCGCGGACCCCAGTGTTCGCACGAAAAGCGAATGGCGTTCAGAGATGAAGCGCCGACTCTCGCTTCTAATATCGCCCGATATTTCGCCAGACGTATCGCATCAGGCTCATGTACGTCAGTCGCGTATCGCTTCCACCGTCTCTCACATCGTGGCGTCGCGGCCCGGAATCTGGCTCTCGTTTTCTGCCAAGACGCACGAACCGGATGTGACTGCATTACATAATTCTTCTTCTCGGTTTGCGTTCCCTCGTATTCAGGATTCGAACGCGAGCGTAGGTAAAATGTCCTTCTATGTCTGGACCGATCCGCTTCGTTCAAGCACGTGGATTGATCATCCGTTTGGAATCCGTGAACCCGACATTTCGGATGTAAATTGGAGTGAGGTCACCCCATCGGCGACGGGCGCCAATGAG
>JAYSYF010000056.1:0-6630 GCA_043716655.1 Bdellovibrionales bacterium
CGACCTCTGAGACGGGAAGCCGCGAAGCGGCCGAGCGCAGGAAGCGCGAGCCGTCGACGGAGTGCTGGATGCGCGCGTCGGAAGTTTTTCGAAAGCGAACTCCGCCATTTTTATTGACCAAGCTCAGCCGTTGGGTCAAAAAACTGTCATGAACTGTCAGTATCCAAACCTTATCGACATCGCGCCCCTGCGGGCGTTTCTCTCTCGCGTTCTCGCGTCGATGACTGTTGTACTTTTCGTATCGATCGCATTCGGTGCGTTCAGACACCCCGTTGCTACTTCGGATCCACTTGCGGCTATAGAAATGAAACGCCAGGCGCTCGTCGGGTCTGATGCGCTCTTAGAGCGTGGAGTCGTTCCTCCGACCCAGTCTGACTGGATCGTAATGGATTGCTCGAACGGAAACCCGGAGCAAACTACGGCCGGTCGCTTACGCAAATCGGTTTGCGAAGTTTCTAAAAGCGTTCACGCACTCAATTAATTATTCTTTCGGAATTCCAAGTAATCGAGGCGGAACTTGCGCCGTCACCGTTTCACGCGGCAGTCCCGCTTTGACGAATAATGCGCCAAGCTCAGGCGACGCATTTGTAAACACCGGACGCATCCAAGTTCCTGCGACGTTCCACTTCAGGCGCGAGGCGAGCGGGAATCGCGCTTCGAGTTCGGCATTGATTGCGTGATCGCGAAAGACAGAACCTTTACTATTTAACGTCATCGCTGTTCCAACGTTCGCGCTCGTGCCGTTCCAGTGAAAGCCGTTGTCGTGGAATCGACCCTTCACAGCGACTCGGCTCACGACAAGTAATTTGCCGTCTTCAGAAACTTCGCCATCCCAGCCGAGCATCGCGGGCTGAAGTAGTCGGAACAAGTTTCCTGACTTCAACACTTCGACGACGGCAGATTTCGCCGTCAATTCGATTTCTGGATCGCCAACTGGCTTTCCTTTGAGAAGCTGCGCTTCCAATTTGATTTCTTTCGAAGCGAGTTCGCTCCCATGCATGTCTTGAAGTGAAAACGAGGCCCGCAGCTTTTTCAGCGCCGTTTCAGCGAGATCAAGAGTGATGTTCGAAGTGCCGGTAATATCAGAAACAGGTCCTGTGAAAACCACTTTCTCCACTCGAGAATTCAATTTCAATTGTTTGAGATCGATGTCGATATCGACACTTCGTCCCTGACGATCGGCCGTTGCACGAAGGCCTAGATCGGCTGTCCCGCCATCGGGTTTAAAATCGCCGAAAGTAACGTTCCAACGATTGTCCGCCAGCTTCGCATCGATTCGATCGATCGCGAGCGGTTGCAACGCGGTTCCTTCGCCACCTGCGAAACGAATCACGGCCCCCTTCAAACTTCCCGAGAGTTCGGCAGCATCGGCACCATCCAACTTCAGCTGCCCGGTGATCTGACCAAAATTTGCGAACACTCCGCTCGGACCTTGAATCTCGAATGTCTCGAGCACTCTTGCGACATCCAACTTCTCAGCTGAAACCTCGAATGGCTTCCATCGACCGTTCGGCAACCGCGTCGCTTCAGCAAATGAGAGTCGACCGACTTGTCCTGAAATTCCACACGCAGACAACGTGATCGGATTTTCTACGAACAGTCGGCTGAAGACTCCGCGAATCTGTGCATTGCAATCGAGCCACATAAATTTCGGGCGAAAGGCGCCGGTTACAATCTGCGATTTACTTAAAAGCGGAGTCACAACAGAAAGCGGAAGGTCCGAAAATGAGAGACCGATATCCGCATTCAACTCTCGAGCACCCCGCAGAATTACGGGTTTAAACACAGCGTTCGCTTCGAGCGCGCCTTCACTGAGGTCGGCGCGAATCTGGGCCATCATTTCAAATTGTTTTACGGTGCCGTTGATAGTGAACGTCGGAAGATTCTCGCCAAAGACCGTCGCCGGTGGAAACTTGAGCGATGTCGAAACGGCAAGCGTGTCGCTTTGCCAAACGGCACTCGCATCCTCAACGATGACGCTCTTCATTCGATTTTCAAAAAATATTTCTGCTCGTGAAACAGAAACTCCGGAGACCAGCTTCGAAATTCGCTGCTGATCATCTTGTGACCAGACCTCGGCCGGAGCTCCTACGGGCTCCGCTCCCGAGGACACCGAACCCGTGGTTTCGGAAACTTCTTTCGAAGTTTCTTTCACTGGATCTTTGTGCGCTGTTTTGGTTCCACCAGGTTCACAGTTTCGTTTGATCTCGTCGAGGTCGACGGTCAGTTCGTCGATTTTCACGCGCCCGGCAGATACATGGCCCGAGAATAAACTCATGAATCGTACTGGCACACGGACAACTCGCGCGCGAATCGGAACCGTGTCGGGACACCGACCGCCCAGTCGCCATTCCACTTTGTTGAGGATCACCGCGAGATCGGGAACCGCGCCATCGGCAAGCGAGACTTCGGCAGACGCGAACACAAGGTTTTCGCGGATCGGCGATTCTTCGATTTTGCTTCGAACAAATTTTTCGATTTTAGTTGGAGAAAGGGAAACTCGAATCAGAGTTCCAAACAAGAACGCGACAAGAACCGCTATGACAAAACGGCGAAATCCGGCTTGCTCCGAGACTTCTCGCTGTTTTTTTCTCACCCGCAAATCCTGATGCTACTTGAAGAAAAGATTCGTGATTTCATATTCTTTATCGGCTTTCGGACTGCGAACAGTCACGACATCGCCGACGCGTTTTGCGATCAACGAACGAGCGATTGGTGAAAGGATCGAAATGCGACCCTCTTTCACATCCGCTTCGTCGACTCCGACGATTTGATAAGTGAATTTCTCGTCTGATTCGGTATCAACCAATTCAACGTGAGCACCAAAAATAACTCGGTCGCCCTTCAGAGTTGAAGGGTCTATGACCTCTGCTCCTGCGAGATGACCTTGAATTTCGCCGATGCGACCTTCGATCAACGATTGGCGCTCTTTAGCTGCGTCGTATTCCGCGTTTTCACTAATATCACCGTGAGCACGTGCTTCTTCAATCGCACGAATGACGGCTTGGCGCTCGGTGTGAATGAGACGCTTCAACTCGTTCTCGAGCTTCTCTTTCCCCTTAATCGTGATCGGAAGTCGATCAAGTTTGAGAGGAGTCTCTTTTTGTCCGGATCCGTCGGCTGTATTGGCCATGATAAGTCCTTTTGGTCGTCCTTTTGCCGCTAAGCGCAAAAGGTCTGAAACTAGTCGAACTTGCGGCTGTGTCAAGGGACGATCGGCCTAAGCCCTCGCGAAGGAAAAGAGTCCGCTGTGAAAAAGATGACGCCATTAGTCAATCCCGAGCTCATCGCGAAGATTCAGTCCTCGAAAACCATTTGGCTGACGACACATCCGCAGGCCGACGGCGACGGGCTCGCATGCCAAGCGGCCATGGCTGCGGCGCTTTTCAGCCTCGGAAAAATTACGAAGATCATGAACTTCGAGCCACCGGGAAATAAGTATCGATTTCTTTTCGACCGTTCGACCGGAAGAACATTAACCGTTTCGGTTTTCGATGCCGATCTCGATCCGGCGCCGCCCGATCTCATCATACTTTTTGATACAAATGATTTTCGGCTTATAGCTGAAATGGCAAAGTGGGCGGCTCTCCGAAAAGTTCCAATCGCGATACTGGATCACCATCAAGGCGCCCCGCCCGCAGGTGCGCTTGCTTGGATCGACACCGATGCCGCTTCGAGCGGTGAGGTCTTGTTGCATTTGCTCGACGAGATGAAAGTGGAGATCGGTACATCGATTGCGACGCCACTTTATTCGAGCCTGGTTTTTGACACACAGAACTTTCGATTCATTCGTGGAAGCGCGCGAAGTCACACGATGGCCGCAAGGCTTTTACCATCGATTACCGAACCCGAAAAAATTCACGAGGCGTTGTTCGCCAACCTGACGCCGACCAAACTGGGTTTCATAGCTTCGTCGTTGTCGGCAATGCGTATCGAAGCGGAAGGAACTCTCGCGGTTTTGGTTTTACCTCGCGAAATGTTCACCCGTTACGGTGCCGACCCGTCTGATTCAGGTGATGTCATCGATATGGCGTTAAATGTAAACTCGGTTAAGATTGCGCTTCTCTTGCGAGAAGAAGAGAGCCGCGATGACGCCGGCAATTCAAAATGGAAAGTATCGATGCGATCCAAGCGTGGGTTCAGCGTTTTAGAGGCCGCCGAGAATCTCGGTGGTGGCGGCCACGGCAATGCAGCGGGAGCTACCGTCACCGACAGCCCGTTAGCGATTGAAACAAAGCTTAAGCCTTTGCTCCTTCGCGAGATTCGCAGCAAAATGGAATCATGAGCAGCAAGCCGCCCGACAAGTCGAACGAGATCGTTTGTCTTTGCAACGAGATCACGCGTGGACAAATCGAAAAAGCGATCGTCGAAGGTTCAGATACCATGGGCAAAATATTTGATTGCACCACCGCCGGAGTCGGACCCTGCGGCGGATCTTGTCGTAAATACTTGGGACCGATGCTTGACGGATATCTCGAGACCGGCGTTTTTACCGAAGCGCCGATTCGACCCGTCATTGCGAAAAAACCGCGCGGTCGCTGAGTTTTTATTTCTTCTCGCAGTAGATATCCATTTTTTGCGTCGTACCACCGATTCGGAATTCGACACCGCCGTTGGGTTTTCCATCTGATTTAAACATTGCCGCCTTTTGCAGGACGATTGCAACGTCGTCGATACCAATCAGAAACTGTTTTGAGTTCGAGGTTGCCTGTTCAGCCGATTCGTATACGACCGTCCAATATGTATCCTTAAAAATACGCGAGGTGACTCGTTCTTCAATTCGAACATGAACATACTGATCGTCAGTTTCATCTTTCGAGAACTCAAAAGAAAAGGCCGGATCATCAGCAACATCTACGTGGGCAACACAACTCACTTTGAAGACATCGGAAAACGTCTCGGCTGCGTTTGCCGTGAAGCCAATGAATAGCGAAGAAATAATCAAAAACTTTTTCATGTTAGCAACCCCTCAAATTTCGATTTAAAATCTAGCGACACTTCCTCACTGGTTATGGACACTCCTACCGATTCGTACAATTCGAGAGTCTTACCATTTTAGGGATTGTACTTTCGTATCGTAGAAGCTCGCGATGTGAACGGCCAGCTGCGAACAAAATTCAGTGTGTAGGGAGCGGCAGCGGTTTTGGCGTCGACCAACCCTAAATTCGTTTTAGGCGATAAGCGATCAGCGATTCAGTGTCGGGCTTACAAGTCCCGCACGATGTTCCGGCCGACGTCATACGCGCGACACTTTGAACCGAGTGGCAGCCCGAGACGATGGCGCGATCGACGACTTCGGTGGGTACCGCCCGGCAATGGCAAAGCTCGACATCTTTATAGGGAAGTTCGAACGAATCTCGGGCGCGCAAAATGAGTTCGCGAATCAACATTGAAACGTGGTCTGAACCTGTTGACACGAGCAAGTCGAAATCAGCACTGCCACTGAGCAGTCGCTTTTCTTTCGGCAACTTCATGACTCGAGCTTCAAAATCGCTCAGCGAATGAAGAAAATCTGAACAACCTGAGCCAGAAAACTTAAGCGATCGAATTGGTGCCGAAGATCGATCTCCTTCAAACTCAATCGTGACGCTGGCACGGTCACGTCCGAGGAAGACGACTTCAACCACAAGGGGCTTGGTTGTCATAGGAAGATGGCCTTGGTTGTCATAGAACTATTCTGACAGACGTCGATTGAACGGTCGAGTCCGGGCATGTTTAAACTTAGACTAAGAGACCAGTTAGTCCATTTCGACACGTTCTTTATCCGAAAGGAGTCATGCATGAGAATTCAAACAGTCCCCTGCCTCTCGGACAACCTCTCTTACCTCGTGATCGACGATGCGACGCGAACGTGTGTCGCCATTGATACTGGCGAAGCCAGACCTTTTTTCGATGCGATTCGCGAACAATCCCTTCGACTGGTCGCAATTCTCGCAACACACCACCACTATGACCATGTCGGCGCGCTCTCGCAGTTTCCTGAAATTCCCGTTTGGTCGTCTAGCCGCGATTTAGACCGTGTGCCTGGCGCCGGACGCTCGCACGAGCGATATAGTTTCGGTGATGCCGAAACGCTTTCGTGGAGCCGACTCGCGAACGACGAATCGCTTTCACCAGTCACTATCGAACTTCGAACGCTCGCGATTCCCGGTCACACTGAAGGGCAAATGGCTCTCATCTTTCGCGACGAATCTGGGGGTGATGCAACCGACCATGTGTTCGTCGGCGACACGCTTTTTGCGCTAGGGTGTGGACGATGCAGCGAAGGAACACCAGAAAAACTTTTTGAAAGCCTGCAGAAGATAAAATCGCTTCCGAAAACGGCGCGGATTTATTTTGGACATGAGTACACCGAAAAGAATGCGCTCTTCTGGATCTCGCACGCATCGCGAGACCCGAAGCTGATCGACAGCGAAAAGATCAAACAAGCACTCGCCGACCACGCGCAAGCTCTGCAGCCGAAACCGGCTCCGACGCTCGCCGAAGAGATGGAGTTGAATCCGTTTCTGCAAATAAAAAACGCCAGCGAGTTTCGTCGCTGGCGAGAATTAAGAAATCAGTTTTAAAAGAATATTTACTTAAGAGACTGCTGAACGATTTCCATCAGCTGATCGACTCGTCCCGGGAAAA
>JAYSYF010000057.1:0-6610 GCA_043716655.1 Bdellovibrionales bacterium
ATCGGCCGGCGTTTGCGAGATGTACGCTTGCGAGTGGAAGACGGTCGAGCGCTCGATCTCGTTTTTGATCCCAACACCGACGGCAGCGAAGTTTTAATCGAGCTCAAAGTCTATCCTCACGGTCGAAACGTAAAAGTGATTTCGGGCGATCAATCGGTGACAGAATTCAAACCCATGGCGGCGTCTGTTTCGATGGCACCTACGAAGTCGCGTGCCTTCGATCAACTCGTTCAGCCGGATCGATCTCGTTCTGAACTCGCACAAGAGTGGCTGAACTTTGTTCGGCCCGAAGCGGCGAAGCGGACGGCGGGCGCGGAGTCAGGCGCTGCTTCGGTGAAATCTCCAATCGATAAAACGCTCGAGAAAAAACGAAAAGCGCTCGAGAAAGTTCAAAGCGAAATTACTAGTAAAGAAAAATCTCCGGCGCGCACTATTGGGGAATGGATCAAAGAAAATCAATCGATTGAAGTTCCGCGCGAGTGGCCCAAAGAATGGCGCGAGATGGTTGATCCGAAGCGGTCGATGGCTGTGAACATCGAACGGCTTTTTACGAATGCGAAAAGTCAGACAAGAAAACTTGTCGGTACTCGTGAACGGGCCGCTGAACTCGCGCGTGAGATCGCACTGCTCGAGAAAAAACGATCAAAAGGTGAACTCCGCGAAGAGACACGAACGGCAAGCGGCGGTGAAGCCAAAGATCTGTTCAAAGCGGCAAGCGCCAAGGGGCGAAAGTTTCAGTTGGCCGACGATTTGATCGTTTACTTGGGTAAAAATGCGATCGAAAACCTCGCCATTTTGCGAAAGGCTCAGCCATTCGATTACTGGCTGCATTTGCGCGATCGACCAGGGGCGCACGCTATATTGCGACGTGCTCGCGGACGCAATGTCACAGATGCCGAATTTATCAAAGCTGGAACGTATGTCGCCGAACAAACCTTGAAGCGCCGCGCGATTGAGCTACGTGGAGAGTCCTTCGACCTTTTGATAGTGGAGTGCCGCTTTGTTCGGCCAATCAAGGGTGATCGGGTCGGCCGCGTTAACTATACACATGACCGTGTTCTCAGGCTTAGCTTATGATCTGATCGATGCATCGGGAGTAACGCACAATGAATATGATCGAAGTTTCGGGCCTCGTAAAAAGTTACGGTCCCACTCATGCGGTGAAGGACATTCGGTTCAACGTAAAAAAAGGTGAGGTCGTCGGATTTCTTGGCCCGAACGGAGCCGGCAAATCCACGACGATGAAAATCATCACAGGATCGATGGCGCCAACGGGCGGATCGGTTCGAGTTGCTGGTTTCGACGTCTTTGAAAATCCGATCGAAGTAAAAAAGCGAATTGGCTACTTGCCTGAGAATCCGCCTGTCTATGGCGAAATGACGGTCGAAAGTTATCTGCGCTTCGTTGCGCGGCTCAAGGGTGTTGCAAGCGACCAAGTTTCAAAACAAGTCGAAAAGTCGATTGAGAAAACGGATCTTGGTTCGGTACGTAAGCGACTGATTCAGAATTTGTCGAAAGGTTTTCGACAACGAGTCGGAATTGCTCAGGCGCTGGTCAGCGATCCTGAAGTTTTGATTTTAGACGAACCGACCTCGGGTCTTGATCCGCGTCAGGTTGCTGAAGTTCGAGCGTTGATCCAGGAACTCAAGGGTGAACACACGATTATTTTGTCGACCCACATCTTGCCTGAAGTTCAAACGATGTGTGAACGCATCATCATTATCAATCGCGGTTTGATCGTTGCTGAAGATTCGCTTGAAGGTCTTTCGAATCGAATGGCGGGATCTTCGTATGTTCGCATTAGGGTGGCGCGTCCGAGTGCTGCTTTTGAATCGGTGTTGAAAGCCATTCCAGGTGTTTCGACGGTGGCCGCAGCTGACAGCGGTTACAGCGTGCAAGTGGTGGGTGGCGACAGCGCGGTCGAACAAATCGCTGAAGCGACCGTGCAAGCTCGCGTAGGACTTTTAGAGATTCGCCGAGAAGTCGTCGACCTCGAAGAAATTTTCCTGAAATTAACAACGAGTGAAGAGACACAAACTCCGGGCGGTGCTGCGTGAAGAAGATTTTAGTTATCGCTGGAAAAGATCTGCGAAACCTTTTTGCGAGTCCGCTGTTCTATATCATCGCCGGTCTTTGTGCGGTGGTGTGGACTGGCGTTTATTTTCTTGGAATTCAAGAATTCGCGCACGCTTCGAAAATGAGTGCCGCGCAAGGCGGAGCCGAAACCGCGAGCCTTCACTTCGTTGTATTCAGAACTCATGGTTCGCTCGTAAACCTATTTCTGATTTTTGCGATCAGTTCGATGAGCATGCGCATGTTCACAGAAGAAAAGAAAAATCAGACAATGGCGCTGCTTTTGACATCGCCGGTTTCAGCAACACAAATTACACTCGGCAAACTTTTGGCCGGACTTGTGGCGGCATGGGCCCTTGTGGCGATTTCGTTTCTGTATCCTGCTAGCTTGCGCGTTTTCACCGAGATTCAGTGGGGGCCTTTGCTCGTTGCCTACATGGGCCTCATGTTGATCACAGGTTGTTATGTCGCAATTGGAATGTTCGCGTCGAGCCTGACAGAGAGCACCGTACTCGCGGTCGTCATGGCCCTGATATTTAACATCATGCTTTGGTTTATCGGTGCGCTCGCGCAGTCGACGGATAACCCGACGGCGACAAAAATCTTCGGACACCTCAATGTAGGCACGCATTTCGTCGGCTTCCTTAACGGAGCGATCAGCATTGCCTCCATTACGTTTTTCGTTTCGGTAATCGTGTTGATGACCTTCCTCACGCAGCGTGTGGTTGAGTCGAATCGTTGGAGATAAGCCATGAGCAAAATGGGTAGATTCAGTTTGTTGTTTGCCGGGCTCTTTGCCGTTTCGGTTGTCGTAATTCGCCTCATCTTGAATGGCTGGGTGCCGTGGATGTGGGCTCCGCTCGGTGCATCGATTGCGTTCTTCGTGTTCGCGGTTGTGTACGATTGGCGATTTATGCTCGAGTTTTTCACGCTTCGCACGACGAAACATGGAATGAACATGGGCGCGTTGATTTTGACGATGGTCGTATTCCTCGTCGCTGTAAATTATCTGGCGGTGACGAAAGAGCGGAAGTGGGACTGGACATCCGAGGGAATGAATTCGCTTTCGGAACAATCCGTTAACGCTGTGAAGAATCTAAAGACGGACACGGACTTTTTACTTCTCTATCGAAAAGATGTGCTTCAGCAGAATCAGAATGACGCCAACATTCGAAATCAAGTTTCTGAGCTTGTTGAACGCTACGCGGAGGCGTCTCCGAAAGTGCATCTGAAGATGTACAACGCACTCGAGCGCCCCGATCTCGCGATGAAGTACAAATACGAGTCGGGGCCGTACGCGTTTTTCGTTGTACAAGGGGAAAGCGACGGCAAACCGGAACGTCATCAAAAGATCGAGGTTCCCACTGAAGAAGAAATCACACGGACTTTGCTGAGTTTTACGAGGGACAAAAAGAAAGCGGTCTATTTTGTTTCTGGACACGGTGAGGTCGACCTCGCCGACGCGAGTCCGCAATCGATATCGCAATTCAAGTATGATCTCGAGAATTCATATGAAATTAAAAAACTGGAACTCTCTAAAGACCCGAAGGTTCCTGTCGACGCCGAACTTGTCGTCATTGCCGGACCGAAACAAAATTATTTACCAGGCGAAACCGAAGCTTTGCGCGAGTATGCGAAGCGTGGCGGTCACCTGTTGATCGCGTTGGATCCCGATGCGACACACGGCCTCGCATCGCTCACAAAAGCGTTTGGTATCGAGTATCAAAATAATTTTCTTCTCGATAACCGAACGTCAGCGGGGCAAGTCGGAGTACTGGCTCACCAGTTTTCGAAAGTTAATGGCGCAACGAAACCGCTTCAGAATGGATTCGCAGTATTTTTGCTAGCGTCGAGCTTGAAGCCTGCACCAGATGCTCCAAAAGAATTTAGCATCGACGAGATCGTCAAAACCGACGAGCATCCTGCTGCCACCTATAAACTCGGCGATGAGAAGGCAAGACTGACGCCGGGACCTCATACAGTCGGAATCTTTTCGAAGGGAAAGTTCCCTGGCAGTGAGAAGGAATTCGAAGTCATCACGTTCGGCGATTCGGACTTTTTTCGCGATACACTCTATCGATCAGGCATGAATCGAGATTTGGCGATGAATTCGGTCGCGAGTCTTTCGAAAGATGTCGACTTGGTTTCAATTCGACCAAAAGTTCCGAAGGGAACGACACTCGAGCTTCAAGATAAACAGCTGATGATTGTGCTGTTTGGCTTTTTACTTCCGGTACCGATAATTCTGTTTTTCACCAGTGGCCTCATTTGGTGGCGTCGAAAGGCAGCCTAGAATGACTCGAACAAAATTTCCATGGACGTACGTTGCAGTGGTCATCGTGGCCATCTTTGTCGCATGGGTTTATTTCGGTGAGTACAAGGGTGGCGAAGAGCGCGAGAAGACGAAGGCGGAAGCTGCGGCCCTCTTGCCGTTTTCAAATGCAAACGTCACTGAGATTTCTATTCGAGCTCTGACGATTGAAACCTTGGCCAAGAAGTCCGGTGACACGTGGAAGTTCGAAAAGCCGTTTAGTGATCTAGGGGATCCTGCAACTATTGAAACCTTTCTTTCGACTGTCTCGAATGAAAAAATAGCCGAGACCGTTGTTGAAGCGAACGACATCGCTTGGAAAACGTACGGTCTCGATACGCCAGTCGTAGAGGCGACAATCACCGCAAAGCCTTCGGAAGGTGCGACTGGACCGCGCAAACGAACAGTTCTTATCGGCTCGGTGCCGGCGTTCGATGGCTCAGTATATGGACGCATCGATGGCGAGAACCGCGTGGTGCTGCTTTCATCGACGGCGCGCGCGGTCTTCCAAAAGGATCCACGAGATCTGCGCGATAAACATTTTTTCCCCAGCAAAGAATCGCCGAAATTCAAAGTCGTCGAAATTTCGCGGCCTGGCTTTCCGAAGCTCGGTCTGGTCAAGTCCGCCGATGTTTGGATTCAAAGAGAAGCTGGTAAAGATCCTTGGCCTCTTGATCAGGGAGCAGTGAAGTCGTTCGTGAATTCGGTCGCGGGACTTCGAGGCAACGATGTATGGGCCGAAGAAAAGACGGATCCGAAAGTTTTGAAAATGCGAAAGCTAGACCGGCCTGGCCTGAATGTTTCACTTCTGTCAGAGAAGGATGAGAAGTACGACGTAAAGATTGCTCCACTTGAAAAACCCGAGTCCGTTGCGGCGGGTATCAGTTCAGCTCGGCCGCTCGTATTCTCAGTTTACAAAGCTCAGATCGAGCTTTTATCGAAGTCGATCGACGACTTTCGGGATCTCGGATATCCGTTTCGATTTAAAATTGCAGACGTACAAGCCATCGAGCTTGAGCGTCCCGCGGGATCGGTTTCGCTTCCGATACTGATTAAGAAAGACGGAAAGTGGATCGTCGATCCAGTTGATACTCGTTTTGCCGGCCGCGAAGCAAAGTCTGAACTTGTCGATCGTCTCATGACTGAGGTCAACGCGTTGTCGGCGACTAAGATGTTGCCAGGTTTGGTACCCGCTCCGAAGCTTGGGCCAAAGGGTTCGCTACGAATAGCGTTCTTTGGTGATAAAAGTAAGAAGCTGGCTGAGTACATCTTCAACTTGAGTGGAGAGACTGTGAGAGTCACAAGTTCGATTACTCCGGCACGGGTTTTCGAAATGGAAAAAGCGTTATTGGATGCGCTCACGCTCGATGTTGTCACAGCGCCGCCAGCTTCGAGCCAACAGATTGAAAAGAGTGGTCCATGAAATTGACGACAGAACCAATTAGCTTTCGTTCACCAACTCGAGTTGATCTGGCAGGTGGCACGCTGGATTGCTGGCCGCTATACCTATTTTTAGACGATCCATTAACGGTGAACGTCGCGGTCGACATTTTTACGACAGCGACACTCACACCGCGCGCGGATGGAAAAGTTCGTTTGATCACGCGCGATCTCAAGCAGGATAAAGAATACGTTTCGCTGGCGGTCTGTCTTGCTGACACCGAACCTTCTTTTGATCTGGTGCGTGCCCACATTTCCCATTGGAGAAATTCAATCGGCGGAAACGGTTTCGATCTTGAAACCGCGAGCGAATCTCCCGTCGGAGGCGGCCTGGGCGGAAGTTCTTCGCTCTGTATTTCGCTTCTGAAAGTATTTAAGCAGTGGCTCAAAGTCGAAATGAGGGAAAGCGATACCGTTCGCCTCGCTTCACATCTCGAAGCACGGATGCTTTTAAAGCCTACAGGGACGCAGGATTATTTTCCGCCTCTCGAAGGCAAACTTTGTTTTATCACTTACCCTGCCGAGGGTCCGAAATGCGAGCGCGTAGCGATCGATGCTGAACTATTCCGCGATCGTTTCGTACTCGTTTACACAGGTCGTTCGCATCACAGCGGAATCAACAACTGGCAGGTGATCAAAGATTGGCTCGATGGCGACACGAAGACTCGTTCCGCAATGACCGACCTTGCGATCATTTCAAAAGAACTTGGCCGAGCGGTGCGGTCGGGCAAGGCCGATCTCTTACCAGCATTATTCGCGCGAGAGTACGAAGCTCGCACGCGTCTT
>JAYSYF010000058.1:0-19913 GCA_043716655.1 Bdellovibrionales bacterium
TTAAACGCGTTTAAGATGCGCTTTAGAAACAGCTTTCGCTCGTTGATGTTTTTTCGCGAAGCCTTGAAAAACACTTCGGGATTGTGAATCAGCAGAACGTCGATCGAATCCACTTTCAGGCGTTCCAGCGATTGTGTAATCGAATGAGCAAGAAACTCTGGCGCAATACAATGCCATGTTTCGTTTGGCATTTCGATGACGTCGTTCCAGAGTTCTCCGCGCGCCTTCATTTTTTTCGCTTCGCCCAGTGCCGCGCCTTGAATGAAACCGGCTTTTGTCACAATCACGAGCTCGTCGCGTTTAACAGTGCCTTCATTGATCAAATCGAGCATCACGTTGCCGATCAGGCGCTCGCTCGAACCGTCGGTGTAATTGTAGCTAGTATCGATCAAATTTACGCCGCTTTGAATGGCCGCGCGCAATGCTTCGCGATGATCGGGGTCGTGCTCGTGAATACGATAGCCGCCAAATCCAATTCGCGAAACCATCAGACCCGTGCGGCCGAGTTTTGCAGGCGGGAGCGGGAAGACGGATTCGCGCCCCGAGGTTTTTAGCTTTTCAAAAAAGCGTTTTGTTCCGGCGACGGTTGCTGAGCTTTGAGCGAATTGCGACATCACAGTCATTTTGAGCCATGATGATATGCGATGTCTATCGCGCACGAGGTGCGAGGCTAGGCCTGTGAACCTCGGTCCGCAGTTCTAAACTAACTTCTCGCGGTTCTCGACTAAGCTCGCTACAACCGAAGGATCCGCGAGCGTCGAGATGTCGCCGAAATCTAATGTTGGCGCGCCAGTGCTTTGGTCTGGGCGAGCCGCAGTGGAACGCTCGGAAGCCGATGCCTCTGCAATCTTTCGCAGCACACGTCGCATGATTTTTCCGGATCGCGTTTTCGGAAGTGCCGGCGCCCACTGAATGGCGTCGGGTGTCGCAATCGGAGATAGATTCGTGCGGACCAACGAGATGAGTTCTTTCTTTAATGTGTCGGTTCCGTTTTCGCCGACCTTCAAAGTCACAAAGCAGTAGATACCAGTGCCTTTAATGTCGTGCGGAAATCCGACGACCGCAGCTTCCGCGACTTTGGAATGTTCATTGAGCGCACTTTCTATTTCAGCTGTACCTAAGCGGTGACCCGCAACGTTCAAGACATCGTCGACACGTCCAGTGAGCCAGTAATCGCCTTGTTCATCCCGGCGACAGCCGTCCCCAGTAAAATACTTGCCGGGATAGGTCGAAAAGTAAGTCGATTCGAAACGTTGATGATCGCCGTACACCGTTCGCATCTGTCCTGGCCACGAGTCGGTGATAACAAGATTTCCGGAGGAGGCGCCTTCGCGGACAGCACCTTTCTCATCGACAAGTTGAACTTTTATTCCTGGCAGAGGGCGCGTTGCCGATCCAGGTTTTAATTCCGTCGCAAACGGAACCGGAGAAATAAGAATGCCGCCAGTTTCCGTCTGCCACCACGTATCCACGATCGGGCAGCGCTCGTCGCCAACGACTTTGAAATACCACTGCCAAGCTTCAGGATTGATCGGCTCGCCGACGCTTCCCAAAATACGCAGCGATTTTCGCGATGATTTTTTAACAAACTCATCACCCTCGCGCATCAACGCGCGAATGGCCGTCGGAGCCGTGTAGAGAATCGTGACTTTATGTTTGTCGACCACGTTCCAGAATCGAGACGGGTCTGGATAATTCGGTACACCTTCAAACATCACCGTCGTCGCGCCATTGGCTAAAGGTCCGTAGAGTGTATAGCTATGTCCCGTGATCCAACCGACGTCGGCCGTGCACCAATAGACATCAATGGGCTTGAGATCAAAAACGAGGTCATGGGTATATGCGGCCCACGTTAGATATCCGCCGGTTGTATGAAGTACCCCTTTAGGTTTACCGGTCGATCCGGAGGTATACAGCAAGAAGAGCGGATCTTCGGAATCCATTTCAACTGGAGGGCAATCGGCATTCATGGTGGCGTCATCGTAAAAAACATCGCGGCTATCGGTCATCGAAACTTCTGCGCCGGTGCGTCTAACAACGAGTACGGTTTCAACTTTTACCGGATCTTTGAATTTGGTCAGCAACCCAATCGCTTCATCGACGTTCTTTTTAAGTGGAATAGTCTTGCCGGCACGTAGACCTTCGTCGGCAGTGACGATGAACTTGCTTTGACCATCGTGAAGACGATCGGCGATCGAGTTCGGACTGAATCCACCAAAGATCACCGAATGAATGGCACCAATGCGCGTGCAGGCGAGCATAGCGAAGGCCGCCTCGGGAATCATCGGCATGTAGATCGTAACGACATCGCCGCGTTTTACTCCGAGCGACTTTAATGTATTTGCGAATCGTCCAACATCGCGCGCGAGTTCTCGGTACGAGATCGTGCGAGATTTTTCTTCGATGTTGTCAGGTTCCCAAATGATTGCAGCTTTATCGCCGTGGGCCGACAGGTGGCGGTCGATACAGTTAAACGAGACGTTGAGCTTTCCGTTTTCAAACCATCGAACGAACACAGGTTTTTCGAACGACGTGCGCCTCAGTTGGTCCCATTTTTTGAACCAAGACAGGCGTTCTGCCATCGAGGCGAAATATTCGTCAGGATTGATGTCGGCCAAGCGCTGAAGCTGTGCGAGCTTTGCGGTTTGTTCGGCCGTTACAAATGTCGGTGAAATTGCCATGTTCACAAGCCAACCCTAGCAGGACGGCCGAACTCAAGCCTAGGTGCATTACTCGAGCGTAACGATAGTGCCGCCCACGGCAATACCGAACCCATCGACGTCGTCCATTTCGAGATCAAACGATAAATCGTTGTCTTGTCCTTCGAGTGACATACTTTTAGCAAAACCGGCTCCGCCGATTGCGCCACGAATGTCGATCGTAAGGTACTTTCCAATCAATACTTGAGGTCCACCTTTAAGAATTGCAATACCACTCGCCCGACCATGAACGACCAGTGATGGAACAAACGACACGCGCGGAAAAATGACGGGCGTTCCGATTGTAATTTTAAACGGCAATTCTTCAACTTTTCTCGCTCCATCGATGCAAGTGATCCTTCCCTGGCCCTTCAACTTAGAATATCCGATGAGGATCTGGATGTCGGTGCCCTTTGCCTCGAATTCGAGCGAGCAGGTCGTGCTTGTGGCAGCCGCGTTTGCATGAACGGGGAAAATGCAAAAGACCGTGACGAGCATGGCGAGGTCAAGCGACAGGAGTTTCATCGCCTGCTTATTAGCTGAACTTTAAGAAATTTGTTATCGGATCGATGCTTGGTTGCAATGCACCGAAATATTGCAAAACCCGCTGTGACTTTTCCGCCGTGGCCGGTGGTTTTTTCAGCTTAACGTTTGAGTCGATCTGCCAAAGCTTTGAGCGGGACTTCTTCTTGAGTGCCGGATTCTAGGAACTTTACGGTGACACTACCTTTCGCAAGTTCGTCCGACCCCATAATGACCGCGTGGCTCGATCCGATTTTGTCGGCGCGTTTCATACGTTTAGCGAGATTTCCGGAATAACCCAGTTCAACTTTGAGGCCCTGCGAGCGCAATTCTTCAGCAATGGTAATCGCGCGGACTTCGGCTTCGGGCCCAAGCGGGATGAGGGAAATGGGCTTTGCCCCAAAAGTCTGTTCTGGAAGGAGTTCGGCCAGGCGGTCGACGCCAAACGCCCAACCGACGCCCGGGGTTTTGGGTCCCCCCAAGTCGGAAATCAATCCGTCGTAGCGGCCGCCGGCAAGAACCGCACTCTGCGCGCCGAGCGCCGTTGTCGTGAATTCAAAAACGGTGTGGCAATAGTAATCGAGGCCGCGCACGAGACGTTCGTCAATTTCAAACGGAATCTCGAGTGCTTTGAGTCCTTCGATAACTCCTTCGAAGAACGCTTTTGCTTCTGCGGTTAGTGAATCTTGAAGCTTCGGAGCATTCGCCACGACCTTGCGGTCGCCTTCATCCTTCGAATCCAAAATTCTCAAAGGATTTTTCTCGAGACGATCGAGAGAATCTTTTGAAAGTTCGCTCTTACGAGAGCTGAGGTAGGTCACGAGCTTGTCGCGATACGCAGCTCGCGACTCGGCGTCGCCGATCGTATTGAGGTGAAGAGTGACAGTACCCAAGACTCCCAAACTTTTGAGAATCCGATATCCGCAGGCTAAAACTTCGATATCCGCTTGAGGTTTTTCGACTCCGAGCAGTTCGATTCCAAACTGGAAAAATTGGCGATAACGACCACGCTGAGGTCGTTCGCGCCTAAACATGGGGCCGCGATAATAAAGTTTGAGCGGAAGGTTCTGCGCAAGGCCTTCGCTGATGAAAGCGCGCGCGACTCCAGCTGTACCTTCAGGTCGCAAGACCAGGTCTTCGCCACCATGATCGGTAAAGCGATACATCTCTTTTGTGACGATATCGCTTGTTTCGCCAAGGCCCCTTAGAAAAAGCGCGGTGGGTTCGAGGATCGGCGTTTGGATTTCCGAGAAACCGTAAAGGCCCGAAATCGCTGCAGCCGTCGTTTCGATATGTCGAAATTTATCGCTGAGATCGGACAAAAGATCGCGGGTGCCTTTAACGGGCTGAAGATTCTGAGCCATGACCTTAAGCTAGCGAACCGCAGCCAAATAGGCTAAAGCTTTTTTGAATCTTGGAGCGCGAACAGATGACTAAGCTTTCCGTGAATGTAAATAAGCTCGCGACACTGCGTAATGCGCGTGGTGGGAACAATCCGGATGTTTTGGCTTGGTCGAAAACAATCGAAGAGCTGGGCGTTCATGGCATTACGGTCCATCCGAGACCAGACGAGCGGCACATTCGGTTTCAAGATGTGCGAGAAATCGCGGAACACGTCGTCGGTGAATTTAACATCGAAGGTTATCCCGATGAAACTTGGCTTTCACTTGTCGAAAGTATCGCGCCCGATCAGGCGACGCTCGTGCCGGATCCGCCTGAAGCGATTACTTCGAATGCGGGCTTTAAGGTGTCGGACGCTCGCGACTTGTTAGACCAAGTCTGCCGCCGACTTTCAAAAGTAAAGACTCGGAATAGCGCCGGCATTCGCATCTCGGTTTTTGTGGATCCCTATGACTTCTCGAACGGCGACGCTCGAACGCTGAAAGAAATCGGTGTTCATCGCATCGAGCTTTACACCGAGAAATTTGCGACTCACTTCGATAAACCAGATGGTTCAGAAGTCATTGCGCGTTACCAACAGGCCGCGCAATTTGCACGCGATAACGGTTTAGGCGTAAATGCTGGGCACGATCTGACGACAGAAAATCTGAAAGTACTGGTGAAAGCGATCCCTTGGATTGACGAAGTTTCGATCGGGCACGCGCTCGTATGTGATGCGCTCGAACTCGGCATGAAAGAAACCGTTCGCCGATATCTCGCGGCACTCGAAATTGCAGCTACTTAAAAGTCCCTTTAAAGATTTTCAGACATCCTTCAACTTGCTTCGAATTTGAGAAGGTAAGCGATTCTTTCTTTGCCCAGTCAGGCGGAGAAAACTTCGAGGAGTGCTGATAGAGGTAATAATTGAAGGCGTCGGGCGCGATGTTTGTGATCATCGAGCCGCCATTCGGTAAGTGAGCACGGGCAGCTCGATGTGCTTTCTGCCAAAGCGCGAGTTCGGTCGGACAAAGAAATTCGCGCCACTTCGAACCTTCATAACCGTTCAGCGACGATGCGAATTGATCGCGTTGAAAAACGACGCTTTTGACATCTCCTTTTCGTTTTGCGATTCGATTTTGAATCACACTGACGATTGGATACAGCACCACTCTTTGATGTTCAGGGCAGTTTGCTGCCAAAGTTTCGGCATAAGCTAAACGCGCAACCAGCACTTCGTCGGAATCGCTGGCCAGTACTTCGCGAATCTTCGTGTACTTAAATTCGTTTTTAGAGTTTTGCTTCCGATGAATGTCGATCGCTTCGAGTTCGGCGGGATCATTCACGCAGTGGGGAAGTGCCGGTCCGTCTGCGGTCATCGATTTGATTGCAGCTGTCAGTTCGGCGGCATGAACACTGACGGTCACAAAAGCTGTCATTGTGAAAACGGCACTGAGAAAGCACACTTTGGTTTTCAAGGTCGCCCTCTCAGTTTTCGAGTCATTTATCAAATTATACGAGACCACACCCCAACCGTCTTCTCAATTGATTCTCAATTAAGTTTCTCTTGGTCGGGAAGGCTTGATCTACTCCACTTGAGAGTCGTTTGCAGCTAAGTTAGCTAGCAGAGATGACACGCAACTTGGCCGAATGGGTTCAATACCACTCCAAAAATAAGACGAGCAATCGCGATGAGGAATCGCGACTTGTTGTCACGAGCGTCGAAACGAGCGGCGATGCTTCGGTCTTAGGGCGTCTGGGCGATCTCGGACTTTCGAGCGGAGAAATGATCTTCTTTTTCGGCGTCGCACCGTTGGGTGAGCCGGTTTACATTAGCGTGCGCGAAACTGTGATTGCACTTCGTCTGGGCGAGGCTGCGTTGATCCACGTCAAAGAAGCCGGTGCGACATGAATACCGCGCTTAACGTCTTGCTTGTCGGAAGTCCGAACTCGGGCAAGACGACGCTTTTCAATCGACTCACGGGACTTCGCGCAAAGACCGTGAACTATCCCGGTTCGACCGTCGACCTGTTAGTCGGCACCTGGGGCGACGTTCAATTGTTCGATACACCCGGAGTTTATTCGCTTTATCCGCGCTCGCCGGACGAAGAGATTACGGTGAGCGCGTTAAAAACAAAAGAGCCACATGCAGTGGTCGCCGTTGTCGACGCCACCCAGCTTTCGCGTCAGCTCGCAATCGCGCTGCAATTGAAAGCCTTGTTTAAACCTGATGGACCCGGACCAGCGTCGGTCGTCGTCGCAGTCACGATGCTTGATTTGCTTGAGAGCGAAGGCGAGCGGCTTGATCTTGCAGCCTTGTCGCGCGAACTTGGGCTTACGGTCATCGCCACAACAAGTGACTCGACGATCGAGGATCTGCGGCATGCGATTGAAAAAGAAAAAGCGATTTCGCCGCGTGTGCAGGGCCTGCGCACTGCGACTTCGACGAGCATCATCGATTTGAAAGAAGCAAAACGAATCAAGGACCTCGTCGTCGATTCGCCGAAGCGGAAAGCGAATGAAGCAAAACTTCAGGGACCCCGCGCTGCAACTCGGCAAATTGATAAGACGGCGCTGCATCCGATTCTTGGGCCACTTTTATTTTTTACGATCATGACGACGCTCTTTACGCTCATTTATTGGTTGGCGCAGCCGGTGATGAATTTAGTCGACCAAACTTTTTCTGGTCTGGCAGATTTGCTGATGCACCAACCTTGGGTGAATCCGGCAAATCTGATAGCACGACTCGTTTCAGATGGGTTAATCGCGGGCGCAGGTGCTGTGCTCGTATTTGTTCCGCAGATTTTTATTTTATTTTGCGGATTGGTGTTTTTGGAAGACAGCGGATATCTCGCTCGCGCGGCGACGATCGTTGATCGTCCGTTGAAGGCGATCGGCCTCGGCGGTCGTTCCTTTGTGCCACTGCTTTCGGGTTTTGCCTGCGCTGTTCCAGCCATGATGGCCGCGCGGACCGTTAATTCTCGGCGTGAACGAATGTTGACGCTTTTCGTGCTGCCGCTGATGAGCTGTTCGGCACGACTTCCTGTATATGCTCTTCTTTTGGGTTTTGTATTTGGCAACCAGTCTATCTTAGCTGGACTTGCTCTCGCTGCACTTTACGTCGGAAGTATCACTGCTGGTGTCATCGCTGCGACTATCCTCGGAAAACTCGCGGAAAAACGCGGTACGTTTGGCAAAGAAAAGTCTTTTCTCCTGCTTGAGCTTCCGTTGTATCGACGCCCGAGTGTCAGCCTTGTTTTGAAACAAGCGTTTCTCAGAACCAAGTCCTACGTGAAACGAACGGGCCCCGTGATTCTCGTTTTATCGGTCGTGATTTGGCTCGGAACAACATTTCCGCACTATGATCTTAATGATCCAACGGCGAGACTTGAACAAAGTTACGCTGGAACAATGGGACGTGTTTTATCGCCGGTATTCGAACCGATGGGTGGGGATTGGCGAACCGGCCTCGGACTTATTTCCGCGTTTGCAGCTCGCGAAGTTTTCGTCAGCACGATGGCCGTCATTTTTCATGTGACCGAGGGCGATTCGATTGAAGAACAAGATTCGATGCGAAAAGGCTTACTTAGCCAAATGCGCGAAGCGAAAGCGCCCGATGGTGGACCGCTTTTCACGATTTCTTCGGTGCTGGGGCTAATGCTCTTTTTCATGATCGCGCTTCAGTGTCTTGCGACCTTCGCCATTGCGATCAAAGAATCTAATTCGATGAAATTCGCGGTTACTCAGCTGGTTTTGTTCAACGTGGTTGCCTATGTATTGACCGTTGGCCTTGTGCAAGGCTTAAGAGCGGTCGGAGTTCCCTAGTTCACAGCGAAAAAAGCGCCCTAACACAATCCTGACAGAGACCTTTTCAATGCGTTTGGTAAACCAAAGCCAGTGGCAAACTCAATACTCGAATCTGGACCCAAACTAACTGCTGATAGCACGCAGCGTGTTCGCGTGACCGTCAAAACGGGTTCGCTTCGCGGTCGAAACGTGGGCGATCAAGTTTTCTTCTGGGGTCTGCGCCTTGTTTCGTGGGCAACGATCGCGTTGTTCGTCGGGATGTTGATTTTTATTGGCAACCTCGCGTGGGACGCGGTCAAGGCGATGGGCTTTCGGTTTTGGCTCGGCGACGATTGGAATCCGCCGATGGAAATTTTCGGCGCAGCCCCATTCATTGTCGGAACGCTTGCATCGAGTGCGATCGCCGTTTGTATTGCGGCGCCGGTTTCAATCGGAACCGCTCTGTTCTTACGTGAAATTGCACCCCGCCGAGTCGCAGGTGGTGTTGCATTTCTTGTCGAGCTTTTGGCTGCGATACCCTCTGTTGTTTACGGACTTTGGGGTGTTTTCGTCTTGGCTCCGATTATGCGCGACACCATTCATCCATTCTTAGCGCGCTGGTTGGGACCTGAAACTTATTTCGCTGTCGGACTTGGGCATATGCTCACCGCGATTGCGTATCCATTTTTGTTAATCGCGGATGCGTTTGGCCTTACGCAAGTGACTCTCGTCTCCTTGTCCGCGCAAATGATGGCGTTTTCCCAAGGTCTCTTTGATGGCCCGCCTCTTGGCTTGGGACTTCTGACGTCGGGGCTGGTTCTTTCGATTATGATTACTCCCACGATCACAGCACTTTCGCGCGAAGTGTTGTTGACGGTTCCCGACAGCGTTCGCGAAGCCGCGTTAGGGCTTGGTGCGACTCGCTGGGAAATGATTCGACTTGCGCTGATTAAAACTGCGCGCGGTGGTTTGATTGGCGCTGTCATCTTGGGTTTGGGACGAGCGATCGGAGAAACGATGGCAGTGACGATGGTCATCGGGAACCGAAACGTAATTCCGGAATCGTTCTTTCAGCCAGCGCAAACCATGGCGTCGGTTATCGCAAATGAATACAACGAAGCCGACGGCATGCATTTAAGCAGTCTCGCGTTCGTCGGACTTTCACTCTTCGTCGTTTCGTTGATTGTGAATATGTTCGCTCGCTCGCTGATTCGTTATTTGAACCGGGGAAGTCGCGCATGATTCAACTTTCTGCACGAGACGGTCGGCGAAAAATATTTAACTACCTCTGGCTCGCGCTGCTTTGTCTTTTGGCATTTGCGGCCATTGCTCCTCTATTTTTCATTTTCACATATCTGCTCATGCGCGGGTGGGGTGGTTTGAGTTGGGAATTTTTCACTGAAGCACCTAAACCGGTCGGAGAAGTCGGCGGCGGAATGGCGAACGCCATTTCCGGAAGTCTTGTGCTTATGGGTTTATCGACGGCTTTCGGTGTGCCGCTTGGACTGGCGTGCGGGATGGCACTAGCGGAACTAAAAAAATCTCCGACAGCGCGAATGCTGCGAGTCTCGATCGATTTGCTGACGAGCGTACCTTCGATTGTCATCGGTCTCTTCGCTTATGCGTTGGTGGTCGTTCCGATGAAGGGTTACTCGGCTTGGGCGGGTGGCTTCGCTCTCTCGATCGTTATGGTTCCGATCGTTGCGCGCTCAACCGAAGAAATTCTAAAACTCGTTCCCAGCAGCGTTCACGAAGCTGGGCTCGCGTTGGGACTTCCTCGTTGGAAGGTGCTTATCAGGCTGATTGTCCCAGGAGTTCGTGCCGGTATCACGACCGGTATTCTGTTGGCGCTGGCTCGCGTATCGGGTGAAACCGCGCCGCTTTTGTTCACTGCCTTCTCAAACTCGTTCGGGTATCGCGGGCTTTCTTCGCCTACTGCCAGCTTGCCTGTACAAATTTATACCTATGCGACAAGTCACGATGATACATGGAGGCAGCTCGCATGGACGGGAGCCCTGGTACTCGTCTTTGTCGTGTTCTGCTTAAATCTTGTGACTCGACTCATTTTGCGGAGAACCCATTGAACGAATTGAGTAGCGGGCGCGGCGCCGCACTAGAAACAAAAGCTTTAAGCGCGTGGTTTGGCGACCATCACGTCGTTAAAGAAATTTCGCTGACTGTTGCGGAACACGATGTGTTCGCGCTTATCGGTCCGTCGGGATGCGGGAAATCTACATTCATTCGCTGTCTGAATCGCCTGCACGAAGAGACAGATGGTGCGAGCGTCAGCGGAGAAGTGACTATCCCGGGGGCTGGCAATCGCGACAACATTTATGCTCTCGGAGTCGATCCAGTTTCGATTCGCCGCCGTGTCGGAATGGTTTTTCAGAAACCCAACCCGTTTCCCGGGCTTTCGATTTTTGATAACGTCGCTGCCGGGCTCAAACTCGCAGGCGTTGTTCGACGTACGGTGCTTGAAGAAGTCGTCGAGACTTCGTTGATTCAAGCGGCGCTTTGGCAAGAAGTTAAAGATAAGCTCAAGAAACCGGGGACATCGCTTTCTGGCGGACAACAACAGCGGCTGTGTATCGCTCGGGCTCTCGCGGTTAAGCCGCAGATCTTGTTAATGGATGAGCCGACATCAGCCCTTGATCCGATTTCGACCGCTCGAATCGAAGAACTGGTCATGAAACTTCGTAACGACGTGACGGTGTTAATCGTCACACATAATATGCAGCAAGCGGCGCGGATTTCGAATCAGACGGCGTTTTTCCTCATGGGAGAACTCGTCGAAGTCGGTCCAACAAAAGGAATTTTCACCAAGCCGAAAGATACGCGAACCGAACAATATATCACCGGCCGGTTCGGTTGATCGAATGGGGATCTAAAGATGCAACGGCAATTTGAAACTGAACTCAGAGAATTAAAAAATCGAATTCTTGCTATGGGCGGACTTGTCGAGCAGGCCATCGAAAAGTCGACCACGTTGCTCGGCTCGCGCGATCAGTCTGGCTTTACACAGCTCAAGTCGATTGAACGCAAGATTAATGAAGAGAACATGATGATCGATGGCATCTGCCTCGAGATTCTCGCGCGGCTTTCTCCTGTGGCAGCTGACTTGCGATTGATTTTGGCTATCATAAAAATCAATACCGATCTCGAACGCATGGGGGACCAGGCAATGAACATCGGTTACAACGTCGATCACTTCATCGAAGACGGTGGCGTCGATTTGAAGTTGAACCTCCCAGTAATGGCGGGACTCGTTAAAAAAATGGTTCGAGATTCACTCGATGCCTTTATGAAAGACGATATTCAGCTCGCTCAGCAAGTTTTAGAAAGCGACGATGAAGTTGATCAGTGTAAGAACGACGTCTTCTCGAAAATGGTAGCGTTCATGCGAACGAGTCCAGATCAAATCGGTCCTGCACTAGATATGATTTTGGTTGCTCGAAATCTTGAACGAATGGCCGATCACGCAACGAACATTGCGGAGGACGTCATATTCGCTTGTACAGGTGAAGACGTTCGACACGGAACAGGTAAAAAGTCATGAACAAGGAAGCGGCCGGACAGACCATCTTAGTTGTCGAGGACGAAGCGGACGTTCGCGAATTAGTGGCGATGCATCTTCGTCGTGCGGGCCACACGGTTACCGCCGTGAGTTCCGTAGAAGAAGCGCGCGGCGCCTTTGCCGCGGTCAAAACTCACGGCGCAGCTCATTCCTTCGATGTTTGCGTTCTCGACTGGATGTTGCCCGGCGCGAGCGGTGTCGATTTCGCAAAAGAACTCCGTCGGCGGCATGAACGCGCAGAGCTTGCGATACTCATGCTGACAGCGAAAAGCGAGCCGAGCGACATCGTTGAGGGTCTCGATGCGGGTGCCGACGACTATCTCGCGAAGCCGTTTGATCCTTCGGTACTGACAGCGCGAGTGCGGGCTCTTACTCGGCGTCTCAAAGTCATCGACTCGACTGCAGTGGAATCGTTCGAGCGGATTCGGCTCGGCGGTCTTTCGCTCTTTCCTGAAACTTACGAAGTGAAGTGTGGGGAAGATCCGATCAGTCTTACACCGAGCGAATTCAAGCTGTTGATGGCCCTTGCTAAAAGCCAGGGTCGAGTCCTCACCCGCGATTCGTTGATCTCGCAAGTTCAAGGAGACGGCGTCAGTGTTGTCGGGCGTACCGTCGACACGCATGTATTTGGTCTTCGTAAGAAGTTGGGAAGTTGTGCGGACGTTATCGAGACGGTGCGCGGCGTTGGATATCGCGTTAAGCCAGAAATAGAGGCTTGTGGCCCTATTAGATAAAGTCTCTCGTCGCAGCCGTCGTACCCTCGTCTCGTGGCAATCTAGCCTCAGCTATTTTCCATGGCGAACGGCTTCGCGAACTTTCCTTCTTCAGCTTTTTGGTTTTGTCGTGGGCCTCGTTGCGACCGGCTACACACTTCGCCATTTTGCGATCCAGTATCTGCTCGCTGCAGATGCCGCGTCTCCTAGCAGAGCTGTTGAAAATTTCGATCGAGAACTTTCGTGGTTGTTCGCACTTTTCCTAATGCTGGGTATTTTATGGCTCACGTTTGTAACTTACTTGGGATTGAGACCCATGGGGCGTATTCTCCGAGTATTAAAAAGGCGCGGACGTCCGTCGGCCGAGACGGAAGAATCGGGAGACGCCGAGGCAGCGTATCTCGACGAGCCGGGAGAATGGCAAGACCTAGAAAAAACTGTCGGGAAAATGTCGCGTAGAATTCGCACGCGCGAAGCGCAGCTTTTGCGCGAACGCGAAGAACTTGTGACGATATTAGGATCGGTCAACGAAGCCATTGTTGCGATGGGCGTCGAGACCGAGCCGTTGTTTTTCAATTCGCGCTTTGCTGTTTTATTCGGATCGGGCGCAACGGGTGGAGAAGCATTGCCACTTCGTAAGAGATTTCGCGTGCCAGAATTATTAGATGGTTTCGATCGAGTTCTTACTGAAGGATCGACTCGAACATTCCGCGTTCGACTTCGCACCGAGATTCACGATTCCGAACGAGAATTCACTGTGTCGGTATCCCCTCTGCGTTCGGTCGATACAAATCTGACGTCTCGGGTCTATGGTGCCGTTGCCGTTTTCCACGATATTTCTGAACTCAAGGCATCCGAACAAATTCGCATCGACTTCGTAGCGAATGCGTCGCACGAACTTAAAACGCCACTGACTTCGATCAAAGGTTATGTCGATACAGTCCGGAACGATCTAAAGAGCGGCCGTCTTGACGAAGCTCAAGGATTTTTGGAAGTGGTAAATCGCAATGTCGATCGACTCATCTTTCTTGTGAACGATCTTTTGGATCTATCGGTTCTTGAAACTGGTGCCGAAGTTCGAAAAACAATTCTCAGTACAAACGAGGTTTCCGAACATGCGCTGCGCATGATGGAAGACCGCAAGAGTAAACGGCACACGATTCACGTCGATACATCGATTGATCGTGTCCTCGGCGATGCGAGAAGAATCGAGCAAGTCATATTGAATCTCGTCGACAATGCGACGAAATATTCGCCTGAAGGATCCGAGATTCGTGTTATCTGGGAACTAGGGACCGGGGCAAATCTCGGATGGACGGTCCTACGAGTCAAAGACACGGGTCCTGGAATAACTGAAGATCATTTGCCGCGTCTTTTCGAGCGATTTTACAGAGTCGACGCAGGTCGTGCTCGTGAGGTCGGAGGCACCGGACTCGGCCTCGCTATCGTGAAGCACATCGTACTTGGCCATGGCGGTTCGATAGCGGTGCGGTCGAAACCTGGTGAAGGTTCAGAATTTATCTGCCGATTTCCGACTCGCTAACCTCGAGAAAGCGTCGCTTCGATCGCCAAGTGATCGCTGAGTGTCGACCATGGTTCGCCTTCGTAGCAGCGCGCGCTGACCGGTTCGAGACCGCGCAGATACATTCGGTCGAGCGTTAGGAACGGGAAGGGTGCCGGGAAAGTTTTTGCGTGCTTACCGGTCGTGGCTTTAAAAACTTCCTTCAAGTTCAAATTTTCTTCGAAATGTGCGGTTGCGAGTCCGCGCCAATCGTTGAAGTCTCCGGCGAGAATCAGTCGCTCGTTCAAGGGAACGCTTTCTTTGATTCTCGCTACAATTCGGTCATTTTGTTTTTTGCGTCCGCTGTCTGTAAGATCCAGATGTACGCATAGCAAATGAAGCGGACTTCCATCCCACTCGGTTACCGCGTGAAGAATTCCACGTCGTTCAAAACGATTGTTCGAGATGTCGATGTTCTCGAAACTCGTGATTGGGTGCTTAGACAAGATGGCGTTACCGTGATGTCCCTCGGTGTAGACCGCATTTTTTCCGTACGCAAAATGCGGCCAAAGTGTGTCAGCAAGATATTCAAGCTGAGGTCCCGGCCAGCCTTTGACACTTTTCTGATGACCCGAGTGATCGCCAAGAACTTCTTGAAGAAAGACAATATCGGGTTCTACCGTGCGAATGATATCGCGCATTTCTTGAAGGACGAAACGCTGCGAAAGCGCGAAACCCTTGTGAATATTGTAACTCAAAACTTTAAGGGGCTTTTTCATTTAGGGTGTGTCCTCAAACCCAGTACCGGAATAAATAGTTCAGAAGCGTTCCCACCCGAGATCCAACAATGGTTCCGCGATCAAACACTTCCGTTGATTGTGTAAGATCAAAGGTATAGCGGTCACTCATCTTTTGCACTGAATCTGGATTGTCCAAGCGAACATCGACTTCTAGGTCGTGCAAGATGCTTCGTCGATTTAAATTGCTTGATCCGATAATAGCTTCTTGGTCGACGACGAGGCTCTTGGCGTGAAGAACTCGAGGCTGATACTCGAAAATTCGTACGCGGCCTTTTAGCAATGGACGATGATAGGCACGAGCGATCAGCGACATGAACCAAACGTCCGAATGCGCAGGGACTAGTACGCGAACGTCGACGCCTCGAAGCGCGGCTCGGCGAAGTCCACGAATAATATTCGACGACGGTGCCAAGTAAGCGTTCGAAATCCAGATCCGTTCTTTTGCTCTCTCGAGGCTTTGCATGAAATGAATGCGAGTTTGTTTTCGAAGCTTTCGAGTGTAGTTGAGATTTACGGGCTTCGAAGTTGGGATAACACGCCTTCGAAACGAAAATCGAATTTTCAATTTTCGTGGGCTCGCTACGAGTTCGGATCGCTGCCATGCATGTTCAAATGCATTTTGCAGTTCAACAGTTCCGGGACCTTCGAGACGAACGCAGGTGTCGCGCCACGCGGTCGGACCCCAGAAGCGTTTCAAATGACAATCACTGACGTTGATCGAACCGACGAAACCGACCTGACCATCGACAACTGAGACTTTCCGATGATTCCTGCGATTCAGTCGTCGCAGCACGAGCGATCGTTTTGGTTTTCGCTCCGGTCTAATGAAGTTCATGTCGATCATCAAACGACGCCAGAGTTGGGTTGTAAGCAGTGGATGATAAACTCGTACTTCAATATCGGTTTTTTGAAGTTCAACGCCTCGTGTTTGCCACCAACCACTTGCACCGATGCCGTCGACCAGAAGTCTCACGCGGACTCCGCGACCCGCGGCTTTTCGCAATTCTTGTACGACTTCGTTTCCTATCTGGTCGTTGTCGAAGATGTACGTTTCAAGGTCGATCGTACGTGTTGCCCGAGCCCACTCCGCAAAGAGCGACTCAAAATAAGCATCACCATCAAAGAGAACGGTTTCGGACTTCCAAAGCATAATGTTCGTTTAGCCGCCTGATTTTTCTTTAAGCCGCGCAAGCCGCGCAGATTCTTCCGGAGGCAAGTGAAGTCCGCTCGAACCTGTGTAGCCCATGAGCACGCTGTCATTCAGTTTTTTGAAACACATTTTTGCGATATCGGATGCAGGTTTCGTGTCGATGCAGAGCTCGTAGTAACGTTCGTGAAGTGTCCAGAAATTCAATTCCCGCGATTCTTCCGCAGCCCGGCCAGCTAAGAAGAGTGCTTTGGCGCGTGCCGCTTCATTTTCGCCAGTTTTCAGCGGATGCTGCGAAAGCCACTGATGTAGGTCGGCAGAGGCGCGTAGGTAAGTTATGTCTTGGCTTCCTGCTTCTGTTTCAATGCGTTTGTCTGCGTCTGCGATCAACGCCGCCGCCCGGTCGAGCCGCGCATTTTCACCTTTGAATTGATTTTTTTTCTCGAAGAGCCATCGGTCGATTTGTTTGAGCCAGGCCTTTGCGCTTTTAGTCAACGACTCCGGAGCAGACTTGTTTTTAAGAATCGCACGCGCAATGTATCGCGCCTCTTTCGGATTCTCATTGAGTCGAACGGCGATCGCTAATCCCGAACGGGCGGCGCGCTCCCATCCGAAAATATCTTTCTGAGCATATGCCGAGTCCTTCACACCTTGGCGATACGCAGCCAGAGCGGCATCGAACTGTCTTGTCGCAGCAAAGTAGTCTCCTTGACCAAGCGCGGTCATTTTAGACGGATCAAATCCTAAGTCCAATTTTGGAAAGCTAGGGCCGTTGGCAGATTGCGTGTGGCATTGGATGCAATAGCCGATAGAATCGCGAATCGTCAGACGCGCGTAATCACGGTTTCCGCTTCGAAGGGCTGTCGATGCGCGAGCGAGATCTTCATCAAGCATTTTTGCGATCGAGTCATATGCGGGATCGGCCGATGGCTTCTCGAGTTTTCGAACTTGGTGACTTAACTTCCTCAAGTCGTCAGTGGCATCTTCAATAGCTTTTGCATTTGCCGGATCGTTGAAGCTCTGACCCGACACAACCAGTGGCAGCAGACGATTGAGTGAGCGCGAGAGCTCTTGCATTTTTCCGCTCCAGTCCGTCGGCGCCTTCGGTTTCGCGAGTTCATCTTTCACGGAATCAGAGACTTTGTCTTTCTGAGAGCAGCCGTTCGAAATGACGACCAATGCCAGTGCCGAAAGTATCGAAATCAGGCCGAAGTTTTTTCCCATGGACTCACCTTAGAAAAAAGCCGCGAATGTGTCACGAAAAGGTCTTGCTACCGCGGGACCTAGACTGGTCGAGGGAACAAAATCAGCTTTGGCTTGAGGTGTTCCGGCACACGAGCGTCGATGATTTCACGGATCGCCTTTGTCGTGTGCCTCGCAGAGGCGTGGATCAGTACGATGCGCTCGGCTTCGATCGAATCAAGACGTGGCAAGAGCTCGTCGAAATGAATGTGGCCCCATTCTCTGGCGTTCGAGACCGACTTCTTTTCATCCCAGTAAGTGACTTCCATAAACAGTACTTTCGAGCGTCGAGCCTGTTCACTGTCGAGAAACTCGATTTTGGTGTCACCTGTAAAAGAAACGAGATTTTCTTCGATGACTTCCTCTAACACTTCGCCGGTGCGGCGAAGCCTGCCCAATTCATGCGGAGAAAGTTTTGCGTACTGCGCTTTGAGGCTGCGTCTGCGTTTAAACACCGTGTAGCCCTGCGAAGGCACCCGATGATACGTCGGAAACATCTTTGCGAAATAATCGCCCTTCAAAGGAATTATCTCGTTTGGCGTAACGGATTTAAAATTGAATGAGTATTCGAATTGATCGATCTCGTGCCAGATTTTCATGATGCGATTGAGCGGATCCACGGCCTCGGCTGGCATAACGATTGTCGGTTTCGGACGACTCTGCATCGATTTCTGGGAAATAAGATAGGGAAGTCCTGAAGCATGATCCATGTGCGCGTGCGTAAGCAGAATCGTATTGAATGGAGTCTGAAAGGGAAGTCCTTGCGCCACATCGAAAAGAACGTCGGCCTCGGGCATCGCGATCGACGTAGAAATTCCGGCCATCGAGTAGCCGACAAATTTCATGTCTCGATATGTTAGCGGATACCCAGCCGATAGACTCATTTAACTCATGTCATTTCTCTAAAGCGTTTTGCCTGTGGCGAGGGCCTTCGACAGAATGTCGTGTCCCAACCACTGAACCGACTTCGGACAACCGAAGCTGTCGTGAAACATAACATACCCAGTCGCTCGAAACACTTCTTCCGAGAGAACACTCGTAATGAGCTTCTTTTCATCGAGGTGGTGAGAAAAAAGGAATTCACTGGCGCCCAGCATTTTTTCCATTTGCGTTTGAGAATTGTTCTGCGGCCACTGGTTAAAGTTCGAGTGTTCAACAATCAGCGGGCTACTAATGTAGTCTCTTGTGTACTTCATGATGGAATCAATCGTGATCTCTGGCTTTAACAAGCTCATGCACTCTTTTAAAATCGCATCGACGCGCTTTTTCCCATTTTCTGTCGCTGGCTTCGCAGCTTTCACGAGCGCACCCAGCAGCGGGTAAAGTGAAAGTTCCACACCCAAGAAAATAGAAGACGAATTCGTCAAAATTTCGGGGCAATTGTAGACACAGGTTTTCACGCCTTTGCCGGCAAAGTTCATCGCGACTTTCTCGAGACTCATCTTCGCCCAACCTTGAAAATACGGTGTGTAGGTCTGCCATTCGAATTCATCGCCAACCAATACCTCTGTACCGTGGTAACCGTATGCGATGTATCGGATGGACCCACCTGAACTCGAAATTTCTTGAGCTAGATCCGCCGTTTCTTCGATGAGTACCTTGTAAGTTTCGCTTGTCACGTCTTCGAAATTCATCAGTGAAAACTTGCCGAGATCGCTGCCGAAAAGTTTCTGAGACGCTACGTGCCGGTCGCCGGTGCCTTTAAAAACGCGGTTCATGACGGGCATAATGATTTTTGTACGTGGAACGCCGCCCGCCATAGTGTGACAGAAGATAATGTTTTTGTTTTTCGGCAGAGTCTTTTTTAGCTCGGTCACATAAGCACGTACCGAGTCACGAAACCGTTTGCGACCGCGTTCGCGCGATTTCTCGATCATTGCGAAATCGGCTTTCGCATTTTCCCACTCGCTGAGCTTCACGCCTTCGAAAAAAGAATTAGGTGTTGGTCCACCTTCAAATGCAGGTTCGAGATCGAATCCAGCTTCGAGCGGGATGTTGATGAAAGGCTTTAATGCGTCTTTGCCGAGCTCGCCTTTTTCTTCTGCGTTCAGCGGTCGCAGTCGGCCTGCATTTTCGCCTGATGAATCTCTGCGGCCAACCGTTGAACGAACGACCGTCAGGCCCGTGCGTTCAGCTTCGTCGACGATTCCGTTTGCGTAACCGCGAGCGAAGAGTTCTCCGAACACGACGAGAACATCACCTTTTCCATAGGGTGCTTCAACAGGCAGTTCGCGCATCGCAAATTGTTTTTGATCCATCTGGTTCTCCTTCGAGGTTCGAGAACGCTAGTTAAGCCGCGGGAAGCCGAGCAAGCAAGGTTTGGAGTCCCGCGATAGCCCAACTTGTGCCGAAAAAGGGCCCTAATTTCAACGGAGAAGCCGGTTTGGGGATGGGTCTCCGCGAAGCGCAAGGTTAGGTCGTCGATATTGCGAGAGCAGGGGCTGCGCCGCCTGACCTATAGCTTGCAAGAGGAAGTCGCATGAAAACTCCAATTCGCGCCATTTTCGCTCCGATTTTCGTAACTGGTGTCGCCATGACGTTCGTTGCATGCG
>JAYSYF010000059.1:0-6584 GCA_043716655.1 Bdellovibrionales bacterium
GGCGGAGGAACGGATCTTCCTGACTTCTGGCAAGAAGAAGAAGGTGCGGTCCTTTCGACCGCCATCGATAAATACATGCACATCACGGTCAATGACCGCTTCGACGAAAGCTGGCGCCTCGGATATTCGAAAACTGAAATCGTCGATGACGTCGCGAAAATCGAACACAAAATCTTTCGCCGCGTCCTCGAGAAATACGGAAAGCTTGCAAGCGCTCGCAACGGCGGACACGGCCTCGAAATTCTTTCGATGGCAGATATCCCGGCAGGTTCAGGCCTAGGAAGCTCGTCCAGCTTCACTGTGAGTCTGCTGCACGCATTGAAGGGACACCTCGGAACTTTTCAGAGCAGCGAAGAACTCGCGCGCGAGGCGAGTGAGATTGAAATCGTAGACCTCAAGGAACCCATCGGAAAACAAGATCAGTACGCCGCCGCTTTTGGCGGGCTCCGATATATTCGGTTCCTTCCGTCGGGCGAAGTTTCGGCAGAACCGGTGATTTGCACAGCCGACACCAAGCGCGCGCTCGAAAGTCACATGCTTGTCTTTTACACCGGAGTCACGCGTTCGGCGTCGGAAGTCCTCAAAGAACAAAAGTCGAACACGGATAAGAAAAGAGAAACTCTGCGCCTCATGCGAGACCTTGCCTTGCGAATGAAGGTCTCGTTGGAAAATAATGAATCGATTAAGCGGTCCGGCGAGCTCCTGCACGAGGGTTGGCAGTTAAAAAAGACTCTCGCTAGCGGAATATCGGCGGGTTCGATCGATGGCTGGTACGAGCGTGCGATGAAAGCAGGAGCTTACGGTGGTAAGATCCTAGGGGCTGGCGGTGGGGGATTCCTCATGGTACTGTGCCCGCCGGACCAGCAAGATCGTGTGAAACAGGAATTGAAAGAGCTTCGTCCAGTGACGATGCGGTTTGACAGCTTCGGCAGTCGCATCGTGTTTGTCGGTTAACGAAAGAACGGGATATCATGCCAGAAACCACTACAGAAAATCCAATGGCCGGCGGAGCTGACCAATTCGCTCAGAAGTACTTGCGCGAAACGCTGCCGCTCTTTCAAGAGTACGCCGGTCCAGAATTTAAAACGGCGATGGATGCGATGGTTCAAGCCTACCACCGTGGTTCAACGATCTACATTTGTGGCAACGGTGGTTCTGCGGGAACTGCTGGGCACATGGTCAACGATCTGGCTAAAGGGTCCGTCGTTGCGAACAAGAAACGGCTTCGTGTCATCGGCCTCGCTGATAACATGAGTTTGCTCACGGCTTACGCGAACGACAATGGTTACGAATCGATTTTCGTTGAGCAGCTTAAGAGTTTGTGGGCACCTGGCGATGTACTGATCGCGATTTCGTGCAGCGGTAATTCGCCAAACGTTGTGAAGGCTTGCGAGTACGCACGCGAAAATGGTGGACAGGTGATCGGTCTCGTTGGTTTTTCGGGCGGCAAATTGAAAGCGCTCTCAAATCATCCAATATATTTTAAGTCGTACAACTACGGATCGGTCGAAGACGCGCAGCTGATGTTCTCGCATCTCTCGAGCCAGTATCTGTATCAGTACATCGAAGCGAACGGTCCTGCCTTCGAGGGCAATGTGAAGGCAAACAATGGATAAGATGAAACCGCGCAAAGATAAACAGGCCGCAGTTCATAAGGTGACCGCTCGTGCGGCCGGCGCTGGCGCTGGCGCAAAAACGTCGAAAGAAACGTTTCTGCCCGATACGAGCGAAAGACTCTACGGTGAAATCGCGATCGAAGAAGCCGCGCTCGAACGTTTCCCGAACCGAACGCTGGTCCGTCGTTATACGATCGATTTTACGTGTCCTGAATTTACTTGCCTGTGTCCACGCAGCGGATTTCCGGATTTTGCGACGATCAAAATTCGGTATGTTCCGGATCAATACTGTGTCGAACTGAAATCGCTTAAACTTTATATTAACTCGTTTCGAAACAAGAAAGTCTTTCACGAGGACGTTACCAACGTCATCATTCAAGACCTGATCGATCTGCTTGATCCGCATGAACTGACAGTCATTGGGGATTTTACAGTTCGTGGAAACATCCACACCGTGGTGACGGCCGAGCATTCGAAAAAGGCGCAAAAGAAGTGAGTCCCGAGGCAACGGCGCCGAAAGGTCGCGGCGTCATCTGGATGAGGCGAATCGCGAACTTCGGATTCGCGGTATCGATTGTTTACTTCGTTTATCTTGTCGCGATCCTCGTGATTTCCTCGAGAGTGAATTCAGAATTCGTGGGTCATTTCATCGGGGACGTCGCGGTCGAATTTATTGGCGATGGAACCTCGAGCAGGGTGCCTGATGAAGCTTCGCTTGCACTGACGCCGCTCATTGGAAGCGGCACTGGACGAAAGCAGGCGGTTGTTCTGTGGGCCACTTGGTGTGGCCCGTGCCATTCGTTATTGATGAACCTAAAAGAAGAGATCGCAGAGGGTCGCTTAGCAAAAGAAAGCGTCTTGGCGGTCAGTATGGGCGAGCCTCTACGTGATGTTGCCGCATACCTCGAGCGAACACCACTTCCTTTTCGAGTTGCGCTCGATCGACAGGGAAATCTTGCGAAGCGGGTCAAGCTGCAGGGGACACCGACAGTGATGTTCCTCAATGCGAACGGCAGCATTGAAAAAATCACGACTGGCGGAATCGGCCTCGCCGGGAAGATATCGAACTTTGCAAAATAAAAAAGCGTTGCTCACACTCGTCGCGAGCCTACTTCCGGTTATTGCATTTGCATTGGTGGAAGAGTTCTATGGCACAAAGGCGGGACTCGTTGCGTGTTTTGCTCTGGCTCTCGCAGAACTCGGCTTCGAGTGGAAAACATTGGGTCGCCCTCAGACGATCACTCTAGTGGTCAACGCTTTGGTGCTGGGCCTTGGCGGTCTCTCTTTGTACGAAACAAACGCGACATTTTTTAAACTTCAGCCCGCCATTCTCGTCTTCGTCTTTTCCGCCGTGCTGATAGGCTCGTCGCTTTCAGGAAAACCGTTTCTCGTCGGTCTCATGAAAAAACAACGGCCAGATTTGAACGAGATGGGTGCCCGGTTGTTAGCCGGTTTGAACTTAAGAATGGGCATCGCACTGATTTTTGCTGGAGGTGTCGGAGTCTACGCGGCCTTCTACTGGCCGACGTCATGGTGGGCGACTTACAAAGCTGTTGGCGTTCCTGTTTTCTTTGCGGCCTATATGTTTGCCGATGTGACGGTCTGGAAGTACCGCCGCGCCAAAGCCCAATCGGACTCAAAACCTTAACAAATTGATTCGTCAGTCCGGTGTTTGTTGTAAATCGTCACGGCTTTCGAATTTCGATTTGAGTCTATCGTGTTGCTGTAAATCAATTCAGCGACTGAGCGGGGCTCGATGATCTCGAGGTTGGCCTTGGTTAAAATATCTTCGGGTGCTCGTTCGACTAAACGTTTGTCGATACGGGCGAACCCACTTCTGATAAATCCCGGTTCGACCAAAAATATTTTAGATCGAGACTTCATGCGTAGCATCGTCTGTCGGAAAAAATCCGACAGAATTCTTTTTGCTACTCCATATTGGTGATGCGCTTCGTTTGTGTAAGCATGCGGAAGGCTAGTGATTTGCGCCATGACGGAACTAATGACGATAAAATCCTCGAGCGTGCCGGTCGCCTCAAACTTTTCATAAAGATCGATGCAAGATAGCGCAAACTCGTTAATGGTCCCTGTGGCCGTCATTGAGCGACCCGGGTACTGGCCGTACGCCGCGATAACGATCTGAGGTTTGATCTCGACCAGTGACGAACGAAACATTTCGTCGCAGAGATCGCCAAAGATCATTTTCATTTTCACGGAAGATGGTTTTTCGTTTCGCGCGACGCCGATCAATTCATATTGCGCTTTACTGAAGGCCTCGCCGCATGCTGCACCGATGCCGCCCGTTGATCCGAGAATTAACACGCGTTTGTTCTGTTTCATTTCTGGCTCGCTTTCCATTTCAAGTATTTTTCTGGATGCACGCCTGCGCGATTGCACGAAAGGCTCGAGCGAAACATTTCCGTATAAATTCCGTCGATTCGGATCGTGTAGGTGAAGTACGGCACCGGCTCGCACCCGTGATAATTCAAGTCATGAAACACGAAAGCCTTCGTCGAATCGCCAACGAAATGTTTTTCTTTTTTCACGGGATCATAGACAAAGAACTTCTTATTTCCACGCGGACTAATCATCAACAGTTCGTCGTTGAGTGGCCATTTGTCGGGATTCATATCGCGATGGCAAGTTACATGTTGGTTCGGATCGATTCCAAAAATACAGATGCGGCCAATGGATTCGAAAATTTTCAGCCCGTAAAGCTTCTCGAGAGTTTTCGGGAACAGCTGCTTCGCTTCATCCGTCGGCCGTTTTCCGTCGGCGACCATCTTTTCGCCCCAAGCTGAATCTGTCGTCATCGGCAGACATACAGACCACGGATGGTAGGCGCCTTTGGCAAATTTTAAATAACGGTGGCGCTCGTCGAAAGATAGTTTCGAGTAATCAGCACGTTCTTCGTCGGTGATTTCATTCTCGGCTTGGCCTACGTCTTTGTAAGAGTGATTGTACAACTCAAGCTCGGCATCGCCGCGAGTCAGTTCGTAGCCTGGGCTTAAGAAAATGTTTTTGGACTTCGCCAGCCCAAAGACAATCTCGCGGTCAATGAGTTTATAATCTTCATCCCGAAAGAGCGGTGTTTGATCCAGGATAGGCTGATTGTTGAACGTAAACATCACGCAATTACACGTGATGGCTTGCCGGAAATCAACCTACGGTCGAATGAGTGCCGCTTCCGCTTTTACGATTTGCTCGAGAACCGCCTTCGGTGCGGTGCCCCCCTCGGAAACGCGTGCGTTCATCACGTACCGATGACTTAAGACGCGGCGAGACTCGGCATCAAAACGCGGATCGATTGTTTTGAGGTCATCGACACCCATGTCTTCGAGTTTCAGCTTTGATTCTATGCAGCGCCGCACGACATGTCCGACCACCTCGTGCGCTTCACGAAACGGAACGCCTTTGCGTGCAAGATCGTCTGCGAGATCCGTCGCGTTCGAAAAATCTCCGGACAAGGACGCACGCATACGGTCGCGATTGAATTTCGCGTCGAGAAGCATGTGCTTCATCAATCGCAATGAGCCACGAACCGAATCGAGCGAGTAAAACACCGGTTCTTTGTCTTCTTGAAGGTCGCGGTTGTATGCGAGCGGAAGTCCCTTAAGCGTTGTCGCAAGTTGTACCAAGGCGCCAATGGCCCGGCCGGTTCGACCGCGAATGAGTTCGGCGACGTCGGGATTCTTCTTCTGCGGCATGATACTCGAGCCTGTCGTGACAGTGTCACTGAGTTCAACAAAACCGTGTTCAGGTGCCGACCAAATAACGAGTTCTTCTGAGATGCGGGACAAGTGAAGTGCGACGAGACTTAAATTGCTTACGAGTTCGAACGCAAAGTCGCGATCCGAAACGCCGTCGAGTGAATTTTCACACGGACGTACAAATCCAAGATCTTTAGCAACACGCTGTCGATCGAGCGGAAACGACGTGCCCGCTAGGGCTGCAGATCCCAGTGGCAACACGAGGCATCTTTTTCGCCACTCCGAGATACGCTCGCGATCACGATCAAACATCCAGAAGTAAGCGAGCAGGTGATGAGCAAGACTAACCGGTTGAGCATGCTGAAAGTGAGTCAAGCCCGGTAATAAAGTTTCTGTTTCAGGCTTCGCTCGCTCGAGAAGCATTTTTTGTAAATCCAAAAGCTCGGTAATCAGCTGTTCACCCTCGCGAGCAAGCGTCAGACGAAATGCCGTTGCGACTTGGTCGTTACGACTGCGAGCTGTGTGCAGGCGACCGGCCGTCGCGCCGATGACTTCTTTGAGCTTGAGCTCGATGAAACTGTGAATGTCTTCGACGCCATTTGGAAATGGGTTTTCGCCCATGTTCAACGCCGTTTGGATCTTCAGGCGAACAGTCTTCAACCCATCGATAATCTCATTCGTATCGCTACTGGAGATAATGCCTTGCGCACCGAGCATGCTCGCGTGCGCAATTGATCCGTCGATGTCAGCTTCCCAGAGGCGCCAGTCGATACCAATGGAAGTGGTGAAGGTAATAACGTCTTTAGACGGGCCGCTTTCAAAACGGCCTCCCCAGAGTTTTCCTTCGTATCCGCTAGCTCCTTTGGTCCCGTCCGTGCTCACGGCTTCGAGCTCGTTTTCTCGCCGATCTTCTCGTTCGGCCCTTGGGCCGACAGTTTCTCGTTGAGTGCGAGGAACATTCGAGCTTGAAGACCGAACATTTTCACCGAACCAGTGCTTTCGCGTTGGTCGAATGTTGTCGTATCGAAAGATGCGAGATCTTCCGAGTAAAGCGCCCACTTGCTCTCTCGACCGGTAACGGTCGGAACGCCTTTGTACAGCGACATACGAACGTCACCAGTGACGCGTTCTTGCGTTTTATTGATGAATGCTTCGAGGTCCGTTTTGAAGGGGTCCCACCACAAACCTTCGTACGCCAGCTTCGACCACTCTTGATCGACGGTCTTCTTGAATCGAAGTTCGTCGCGAGTGAGAACCA
>JAYSYF010000060.1:0-2098 GCA_043716655.1 Bdellovibrionales bacterium
CGAGTTTAATTCGCTCAGCGCCACGACCCAGAACGCGGTCGACTTCTTCGCGTAGTTTCATTTCCACTTCGGGATGATCTGCGAGCAAGTGGAGAGTCCACGCGAGTCCATTGGCCGTTGTCTCGTGGCCGGCGAGGAACATTGTCATGACTTCGTCGCGAAGATCTTCATTCGACAGGCCCGTCTTCGGCGCAGTTTTCACAGCACCCGGTTCGTCTTCGTGAACGGCTGCCATAAGCATACCGAGCAAATCTTTTGTCGACTGAGGTGCGTTTCGGCGTTTCTCGATGATTTCAAAAATGATCGTGTTGAGTGAGTTGATCTGTCGGTCGTACTCGCGATTCATCTTCGTCGGAATTAAATTGGCGCCGGGAATAGCCTGCAGTCGATAGAAAAGACGCGGAAGAACGAAAGACACGGCTTCGCTAACGGGCTGCGCGTACTTTGCGGTGTCGAAGCCGAACAAAGCGTCGGACACTATTTTCAGCGTCACTTTCATAAGGTCGTCAGAAACGTCTCGATCGCCAGCGGCTTTCGCTGCCGAATCTGCCCACTGCCGAAGCATTGACTCGGTTCCATCGACCATCGCATCGAAGAGAGCAACCAGACTCTGTTGATGAAAAGCAGGCTGAATAAGTTTTCTGCGTTTTCTCCACGGAGCACCTTCGGATGTTAGTAACCCCTTTCCAAGCAACGTGCTCAATTTATCGAAGACGCGTTTCCGAATGAATTCGTCGGGCCGATCGTGCAGGATTTCTTTTGCAAGGGAGGCGCGCGAGGTGATGAAGAGAGGAATGTGAAGGAGTCGCAGGGTATAAAAATCCCCGTGTTCCTGGAAAGTCTTAGAAAAAAACGCGACAGCATCGGCATTTCGCTCGCGCAAACTTCCGTAAAACCAGTGACCCTTGGGGCCTGTGATGCCGGCGGATTTCGCTGCAACTTTTTCTGCGACTTGTTCCATTGGACTAGTGCTTACCGGACTCCGGCGCACGAGTAAGCAGTTTTCGAGAAAAACGCCTGGTCATTTTGCGTCGCTTCGCAGTCTTTAAAATAAAACCTGAAATCGTTGGCTGGGCGTACCTGCTGCGGTTTGCTGATGTTGAAAGTGTCGATAATTCCGTAGGCGGCGGGATGAGCTCTGGCATTTTTTCCGGCATGTTCGGGAACCGTCGAGAGTCGTGTGTCAGAATTTGAAGCGCAGCCGAACAGAACCGCCGAGCATAGGGCGAGCGGAATTAGGGCTTTCACAGCCGAGATGTAGGGTCGAGCGAAGCTCATATCTCTATGATCGAAAGAGTGAAGCTTCTTTGCAACGGCCCCTCGACCTTTAAACAACACAGTCGCCGCCAACTCAAACGGGACCCTCTCCACCGGAGGTCTCAACTCCGGGTGCGGCTTGCCGTTAGGTCCTAGGGCAAGTAAAGCTAAGCTGATCCTTAAGGAGTTCTAAGCCACGTGTATTTGCAACGTACGATTCGAAAGCGCGTCACCGTCGATGGAATTGGCCTACATACAGGCCAGCCGGCATCGCTATCTTTTCGTCCGGCTCCGCCAGATTCCGGCATTCACGTTGTCCGTACGGACTTGCCGGGATCGCCTTCGATTCCCATGCGTGCCGAAAATGTTCAGGCCACTTCTTTAGCCACGACACTCGGTGGAAAAGCATTTTCGGTATCGACCGTCGAACATTGCCTGTCTGCGCTCGCCGCTTACCGAATCGATAATCTTTTTATTGAGTTGAATGGACCGGAAATTCCAATCGGCGACGGATCTGCACGAGTCTTCATGGAGGCCTTGCTCGCGGCAGGTTTCGCAGAACAAGAAGAACCGCGGCGTTATCTCTATGTGACCGAGCCCGTGTTTTTTGGCGAGGGCGATAAACATGCTTACGTCGTTCCTTATTCGGGACTTCGCGTGACGTGCACCATCGATTTTCCTCATCGCTCGATCGGTCGCAGCCGAATGGATCTCGATATCAACGAAACCAGTTTTAATCGTGAGATCGCACCTGCAAGAACGTTCGGGTTTCTCAAAGACGTCGAAGCGATGCGGTCGCGCGGCCTCGCTCTCGGTGGCAGCTTAGATAACGCCGTCGTCT
>JAYSYF010000007.1:0-23465 GCA_043716655.1 Bdellovibrionales bacterium
AGCCGAGAATTCGCAGCAACCCCACCCGTCAGCACAACTCGAGAAACGTTTTCGCGAATCGCCGCACGGGTCAGTCTTGCGGTTAAAACATCGACAACGGCTTCTTGAAAACTCGCGCAGACGTCGGCCAGCAGACCTGGTTTTGCATCGACAGATCCGCTATCGAGAAAGGCCTTGGCCTCGGCGGCAAGTCGTTCGCGGTCTGGCGGAATCATTTCTTCGATGAGCCGCGCACCCGATGTTTTGAGTCCCGAAAAACTCATGTCGTCTTTTTCTTCTTTGATCATCGCTCGGGGAAAATCGAATCTTTTGCGGTCTCCGACTTTTGCCAAGCGATCAACGCGCGCTCCTCCGGGGAACCCAAGGCCAGCGCGTTTTGCGAATTTGTCGAAAGCTTCACCTGCCGCATCGTCGAGGGTACGCCCAAGAACTTTATACTTTCCGAATCCATCGACACGATAAAGCGTCGTATGACCGCCGCTGACCGCGAGCGCAACATAGGGGAAATCGAAACCAGCTGGAGGAGAATAAGTTTCATCCCGCAGAAACGGTGCGATCAAATGACCTTCGAGGTGATTGATTCCAATAAATGGTTTTCCGGTCGTAAGACTTAATGTTTTTGCCGTAACGATCCCAATCAGAAGTGCGCCGATCAAACCGGGCCGGGATGTCACAGCGAAACCATCAATTTGCTCGAGCGTAATACCGGCGCGCACGAGCGTCTCTTCGATGAGCGGCAAAAGATGGTGAGTATGATTTCGCGAAGCAATTTCGGGAACAATGCCACCGAAGCGTGCGTGATGCAGATCTTGTCCCGCCATGAGGCAAGCGAGCACGCGTCCATCCGGCTCGACAACTGCAACCGACGTATCATCGCAGCTTGTCTCGATCGCAAGAACGCGTCGATAAAGGGCTGCTGCCGCTGCCGGTTTTTTTGGCATTATTTCTTCTTTACTGAAGGCGATCCTGCTTTAGCGATCGCCTTTAAGCGCGTTTTCGCGCGATCGGCATCTTTTGATTTCGGAGATCGCGACACAGTCTCTTCGTAAAATAATTTCGCGTCGTCATTCATTCCAAGCTCTTGAAAGCTGACACCGATTTTATAGGTCGCCGTGGTGAAGTGCTTTCCCTTGGGATTGGCCTTGCGATACTCCTCGTAAGCGAAGATGGCGTCGCGCCAAGCTTTCGCTTCGAACTTCGCTTCGCCGCGATCAAACGGATTTTTCTCTGCTGCTTTGTCCGAAGACACGGCTCCGGCAGAAGCTCCGGCCTGCAAACCCGCCTGCAGAGCCTGATTCGCGGCTCTTACTTCATTGATCTCGGTTTGCATTTTGGTGAGTTCTTCGCGGAACGCTGTGAACTTTGCGTCCTGTTCTTTTAATTTACTCTCGAGTGCAAAATCGTTTTTCTCGGCGCGATCTTTGATCTGAGTCATGCGAGCGTCGAGCGCTTCAGTGCGTCCGTTCGTTTTTCGCAAATCGTCTTCGATTTCATTGAAGCGGGAAGTGACGTCAGCGGTGCTTTGCTGAAGTGTCGAAACTTGTTTACGTAACACTTGTTTCTCTTCGACTTCTTTAACACCCGAACGTGTTTCGAGACATCCGGTGAGCCCTATGAGCAAAACCGGCGCGGCCAGAGATGTAAGAATTGAACGTTTCATGGCGTTTACCTTTTCCGCACCTACGGTGCCGAACATTTTCCGCACCTACGGTGCGAGATCTCCCGATTCAAATCTTGAGAGGCGAGCGGCGTTTTCTGCTTGTTCGGCAAGTGCACGTGCTTGAGAGAATCGAGTCGTCGCATCTTCGAAGGCGCGTTCTTTGAAGAACGTTTCGCCTTCGCGATAAGCCTGCTCGGCTTTGTACCAGAGCGCCGGAGCAAATCGGGGCGCTTCGGATTCTTTAGCTCCGTCCATAGCCGCACGCGCGATAGCGTACTCGTCCACGGGAATCATCGAAACGCATCCCGTGAAAAGTAATGCGTAGATCGAGGCCAAAGTTAGACGACGGACGAATAGAAGGATCACGACCGAGAACTCTTACTGAAGCGGAACAAAGTTCGCGCGACGGTTTTTCGAGTATGCCGATTCGCTATCGCCTTGTGCCAGCGGTTTTTCTTCGCCGTAGCTAAGAACCGTAATTCGCTTGCCCTCGACGCCGAGGCCTTCGAGATAAGTGCGAACCGATTTCGCGCGACGTTCACCAAGTGACAGATTGTATTCAGTCGATCCACGCGAGTCTGTGTGGCCTTCAACCTGAACCGTGTATTTCGGATTCGCTTTGATCCAGTCAGCGTTCGCCTTCAGCGCCGCTTTTGCCGACGATGTCAGTGCTGCTTTATCGTAGTCGAAGAATACAGTGCTGAGTCCGCTGATGTTGCCAGAGTCAGAACCCTGAGCATCGAGACCGATATCTTTGTCAGCAAGTACTGGAGACGCGTTCTCGCTAGTGACGCCAGAACTTTCCGCTCCACCTTCGCCATCTGCTTTTTTTGGCTTCGTGCAAGATGCGACTGTGAATATGAGCATCAAACAGAGTGCGAGAAATCCTGAAGACCTCTTGAAAGTGCGGAGCGAAGATTCGTGTTGCATGGCGTAGTTCTCCTTCTTGAAACAACATTCTTGAAAAGCCTTTGGTTTTTGTCAAAGGTCAAAGGAGGCAACTCTCGAGATCATTCACATCTGCGTGAAGGATTCGAGCCGCGCTTTGAAAAGGACTACGGATGCCTGGCTTATCGACATTTATCGCTTCAGCTGTTCGATCGAAACTTCCGCTTATTTGCGCGGCTTTCGCCCTACAGTTTTTAGCATTTCCCCTAGCTAGCGAGGCTGCAGATCCGAAAATTGAATGGCACAAATTAGAAACGCAGCACTTCGAAGTCGTGTATGACTCGAAGCATTACCAGCTTGCTAAGGATTTCGCCCGTCACGGTGAAACGGCCTGGGCGACGCTGGTTCCTGTGCTGCGCACGTGGCCAGACAAAACTTTAATCGTGATCGATGACAGCGGCGATCAGGCCAACGGCATGGCGACCGGCTTTCCCTACCCACAAATTCACGTTTATCCAGCGACTCCGACACCAGGTGAAACGATCGGCGACACCGGCCCCTGGAGCCTTGAACTGGTCACGCACGAGTATACTCACGTTCTCAATTTTCAACCCGCACACGGTGTCTTCCATATTTTACGAAATATTTTTGGAACGATCGTTCGTCCAAATTTACTTCTACCGCGCTGGTATCTTGAAGGACTCGCGGTCGAAATGGAGACACGCTTTTCTCCTTCGGGCGGTCGACTTCGTTCGCCAGACTTTATGGCGATTCCCCGAGCGATGGTTCAAGACAGCGTGCTTCGCCGCGAAGATCTTTCCCGCATCGGAGAAACCTCGATTCCGGATTGGCCAGGCGGCGCGCGTCCTTATTTGCTGGGCGGACTTGTTTGGGAAAAACTGGCGAAAGAAAATCTTTCGATCGTCGGCGATCTCAACGATCGATACGCTCGTCGACTTCCGTTTTTCATAGACGGACCGCTCGAGGACATCACCGGTAAAAATTGGCAAGGATATCTCGAAGGAGTTTACACGGACGTTGAAGCTCGTTCGGTTGAACAGATCGAAGCGATCTGTGAACTCGGATGTAACGAAGGTGTAAAACTCGGTGAGGACGGCTTCTATAGCCGATCTCCGGTGTTATCACCCATTCAGAAACCCGTCGACGGAGTACAGCCGAAACGGACGCTCGCGTTCATTGCACGCGAACATAACCACGATTCGGTTTTAGTTTTTGCAGATCCGAACGAACAAGGTAATTACGAAGTCGCAAAAACCGAGCGCGCCGGATTTCCGAAAAACGCCTCGCGCATTTCCTGGCTTCCCGATGGTGGAACCATCATGTACGACGCGCTCGACAGCTTCGGTCGCTACGAAGAGCGCAGCGACTTGTGGATTTTTGATCGCGCTAGGAAAAAACAATGGCGAGTTTCAAAGGGACTGCGCGCGCGTGAACCTGACATCAGTGCGGATGGCACTGCGGTCGCGTTCGTCCAGCTTGTCACCGGGAAAACACAAGTCGCGATGGCTCCGTTCTCGCGCGACGCTGACGGGAAACCGGCACATGGCGCGGTGACCGTCGTCTACGCCTCTGAAGGAGAAAATCGAGTTTCGTGGCCGACGTTTGTCGACAAGGACACTTTGGTTTTTGTCGAGCGCAACAGCGAGGGAAAAGAAATTCTGAAAGTCATCGACATCAAGAACGCTGCGATTGCGCGGCCCGAGGTTCGTACGATCTCAAGTGCTGGCTCGGTTACGTTCCCGCGTCTTGTCATCGATGGAAAAGGAAATCGTTCGCTGTTGTTCGCCTCGAATCGCACGGGCATCACAAATCTTTATCTCGCCGACGTTCCTAACAGTTCGGCGAAAAGTTTTTCGCTCGAAAAGACCCGTCCGTTAACAAACTCGGTCACTCGCGCTTTTAACGGCGATCTCGATGCGACAAATTCAAATTTAATTTATTCGCGCCTCGACGGCGAAGGTTCACATATCCGCCTTTTGCCAGCCGTTGATCGCAACGCGAATCAAACTGTGAAAAACGGCAAGCTGCTGACCGTACCGCTTTTGATTGAAAGAACCGAACCTCCGCACGTTGTGAAAGAAGCCGTGCTGACTCCTGAAGAACTCACTGCGCACGACTTCAATGTCTGGCCGTATTTAGTTCCACGCTACTGGATGCCGTATGTTGCGTTCGTTCCTGGCGGCGCGTTCGTATCGGCGTCGACATCTTCGGGCGATCCGATGGGCCGACACTTTCTTGCCGCATCGGTTTCGACCGACTCGCGAATCGGGAAACCAAATTTTTTCGCCGCGTATTCGAATCACGTCACCGACGTGAAATACACGATACTGGCCGACGATTACTGGCAGCGGCTTTCGTCGTCTGGTCTCGATCGCAGATCGGGAACAGTCGATCTCTCGGGCATATTTTATATTCCGGGTGCGACGAACGAGTGGATGGGCGAAGCGGGTTTGCGCCACGAACGAACCGAGATTCCGACGGCAGCTGGGACCGACGTTCGAATTAAGGGCGGTCCGCGGGTTGGTGTTCTCTGGCAGGATCTCAACCAAAAAGGTTACGAGATTTCTCCCGAAAAAGGTGGCTTCATGCGCCTCGGACACGCGCGCTACGTTCCCGAGTTCGGGAATCTCGTCTATGACAAAACCGATTTCTCTGTGACGAAGTATTTCTCGAAAGTTTCGAACCCACGGATTTTGGGATGGTTGCCCGAGCGACACGCGATCAGCACTGGCTTCGGCGTTAGCTGGCTTCCGGGTCTCGACCGTTTGCTACTCGGACCATCGAGCGTAAGTCTGCCGATCGAAACTGTTGCGCTCGGTGCCTCGAGCACAAGTTTCTTGATGCGCGGTTATCCATCGGGATCTTTCCTCGGTCGTAAGGTCGTCCGCGGTTCGGTTGAATATCGAATGCCGCTTTCGCGTTCGTATCACGGCTTTGGTTCGAGCCCGGCGTTCATCCGCAGGTGGCACGGAGCCATCTTCGCCGACATGTTGACGATTGAAGGCGCGTTCTATGATTTCAACAACGGCTACAAATCGACTGCGATTGGAAACATGTTCGGAAGCGTCGGCGCGGAAGCCCGTCTCGACTCAACCCTTTTCTATCACCTGCCCGTGCAATTCATTTTCGGAGTTCACATGGGTTTAGACAAACGCGTAAATCCGAACGGCGCCTTCCCCGTTATTTCGATATCGCTTTGATTCGCGCGTTCACGTGACGCGCTTTTCGCACTTACCCCTTTGAATCCGTATTCTGCGGATTTTTTTAAAGGAGTGAATGAGATGGGTTCGATCAATCGTGTCGTTATCATGGGAGTCATCGGGAGCCATCCCGAACTGAAATTCGCAAAGAACGGAAAACCGTTTGTTCGCTTGAGCCTCGCGACTCACAAACGTGTGAAAGATCCCGACGGCAACACCCGGCGCGAAACGCAGTGGCACAAGGTTATGCTTTGGGGGAAGAACGCCGAAACCTGTTCTGCGTATTGCGAAAAGGGCGCGCCTCTCTATATCGAAGGGCATCTTGCTCCTTACACGAAAGAAGAAGCCGGGGCTGTTACACAGCACATCTCAATCGTCGCCGATCAGATGCACTTTATCCCAGGGTCAAAGATGGCGAATTCTAGCGATCGAGGCGAATTCGACGGTTTCGAGCAGGCACCTCCTGTGTCGGAGAACGAGAACGCCTTAAACCTTAACTAATGCTCGCGAAGCCGGGTTGGAAAAGCCCCCCTTGACAGAACCTTACAGGGACGTCGAGAGTTAAAGGAAGGGGCTCTGCCTCGGGGGGTTCATCCATGGACGGAATGGAAATCTTAGGAAATCGTGGGGCTGGAGCTTCGGCTTCATCGGGCTCGGCAGGTGCTTCAACAGCGGCTTCCAGCCTACGTGCCGATCGTCTTGGCTGGATCAAAGAACTCGTACGAGCTGAACAACGCATGGAAGAATCAGGCGTTATCGAGTTCGGTCCTGCGTTTGATCCTGCTCAAATTCTGGTCAGCGAATCAGTCGCCTTCATGAATGAACTCAAAGTGATCTTTGTCGATGCAGCATCGGCCTTCAATCAGTTGAAGGGTTCATCGCTTGGACGCGTGAAAATTTATGGTATCGCAAACACTCACGCGGACTTCATGCTCTTCAGAAATGGTTTCAAGCTCATTTTCTCGTTGAAAGAGCCGGGCGCTGTCTCCGTTCGATTCCATTATGTCGGTGCAGGATTCCAACAACAGGGTGCTGCGATGGCGCCGGGTGGCGGAGCCGTTGCGAGCCACGTCGGTGAAGAAGATCTCTTGATCGCACGTTGGGGAGCTTTCGGCGATCTCAATTGGACCTACCAAGAGCAGGCAATCAAAACGGACTACCTAGTTCGTTACTACCTGACTCGCTTCGTTCGCGAGAGCGCGAAGTAATATTTTTCCGCGCTGTCGGCGCGGAGTAATTCTTCTTCGGCACTGCCACGCAAAGTAATTCTCTTCAGCACTTCCGATGCGAGTAGCTTTCTTTTTCAGAGCTCCGCGCGAACTCGCGAATTCTCAGCCCCTGTCGCGCGCGGCGCTAGCGTCCTCACTTTCACTTTCGTCAACGAAAGTGATTGGAACACGTGTTCCATTTACTTCCGCTGCGGAAGCGATGCGCGTCATTCGTCGCCGAGATGAGACGAACAAGAAGGAAGTTGCGTTGCCATGCGCCACCGGCGCCGGTGTCGCTCTGCACAGGATGATTTAGATCGAGACGTCGATGCGACCGCGTCGACGTTGTTCATTGTGGTCGATGTATTGAAAACGCAGGGGCTGCACTTCCATGACTCGCATCTGCAACCGGTCACCAACCGCTACGAGCCGACCCGTTTGATTCGCGACTCGCATGATCTGTGAGGCCGGTTCGTCCGCGCCTCCGCCGAAGCGAAGAATCATTTCCGTTTGATCGAGAATTTCGGCAACGTTTGCAATCACGGTATCGCCCCGGCGCCAATCTCGCGACAATGCATCCATTAGATTCTCGGAAACTCAACTCGGCGAACCGATTTGATCTCTTTGTTCGAAGTGGTTTTCGTAGCCGCTGGGGACTCGGTTATTCGCAAAGCTGCCGCAGCCGCACGGGCCGCTTCAAGTTCTGGAATCGAAACGTTTCGCGCGATGGTACCGGTCGCAGGTGCCGTTGCTGCCGGCGCAGTTGCTTGCACCGACGTTGCCGGTTTCGCAGACGGAACGTTCATAGCGAAATGCGCCGGAGTGTGCGCCGCTACAGCAGGTGGCGGAGTGAAGCGCGTCGGTTCGGCCGACGTGCCCGCCGTCATCGGTGCCGCGGGTGCGGGTTTTGCCGCCAATTGCTCTGCGAGCGCTGGTAATTCGTTCGGTGCAAAATTTCCGGCGAACGCTTGCGCAAATGATTCTGCAAAACTCCCAGTATGTCCGTCTTGTTCTGCCTTCTCGGCCTGCTCGACGGCTCGACGGAACTCCTGACCAAGGCGCTCGAGACTTGTCGATTCGACACGCGGCTGACTGAAAGCTTGAGTCGTCTCGGGCAGAACATTTCGGTTCGCGCGATGCTGGAGCTCAAGATCGAGGTTTTTCATTTCGAACTGCAACTTGTTGAGTTGCCCGACCAAGTTTTCATCGGCGGTCGGCGCAACCGGCATTTGTTCGTTGATGACAGGTTCCATCGAAGCGGCCATGTTTTGGTGTGCGACATTTGCGGACAAGTTCCGCGGAGCAGTCACAGCCTTTTGCTCGGGCTCTCGCGCCCACGCTGGCAGGTCTTCTTCGCGGAACGAAAGACTCTCTTGATTCACTTTCGAAATGAATTCGATTTCTCCGATTGGAAGATCGACTTCAAGAGCGATATCAGCGACTGACATTCCTGCGTGCGCTAGGCGTGCGGCGCGAATGTACTTCACTGAATTTTGGCGTTCGATAATTTCTGTGTGAGGAATTTTGTCTTGGAAAATCTGAGCGACTTCGAGACTTTGCTGCATCGACTGACGAACGAGTCCGACTTGCTGTTCAGCGAGACCGATTTTCGACTGCAGCTCGCGCGACTTTTGATCGAGCAGGAGTAGCATTTGCTGCACTTGTGTTTCAGTTCGATCGCTGAGGTCTTCGAGAACCGCAATTTTGCTCGAGAGCAATTGCAGGCCTTTCGATAAACGCGGATCATCTTTTGCCGGTCTGCGAAGTCTCGCAAAAACGACAAAAAGTGCTGCAGTGAAAACGACATTGGCGAATATCTGAAGAAATACTGCAAAGGACATATAGCCCCCTTCTCACTCTTATAGTGTGAAGCGGACCTGCCTTTTCGTCGACGGACGTAAGACCTGAAGTGGGTGCCAATCATGGCAAAACGCATCAAAAGCGATCGGTCTAGACCGAGGTCTAGGTAAATTGTGCGACGAGTGCGCCCATGCGTTCGATCGCTTCTTTGCCTTTTTCTTTATCGAGCGCGTAACTGAGGCGCAGATATCCTTCGAGACCGAATTCGACTCCGGGAACAGCAGCGACCAGTTTGTCCTCGAGAAGCAATTCGCAGAAGTCCGCGCTTCCATGAACGACTTTACCTTTGTACTTCTTCCCTAAGAACGGCTTAATGCCGACCCAGAAATAGAACGCGCCCTCGGGAACAACCGTGTCCATACCTTTGATTTTCGAGAGTTGCTCAAGCAAGTAGTCGCGTTTGTCTTTTAAAATCGCGACCGTTTTTTCGACGTCCGCCTCACCGTTCAAAACGCCTTCGAGTGCGCCGTATTGGCCAGCGGCCGAAGCGCACGACACAGACTGCGACTGGTAATTCGAAACAGCGGTGATGATGTGTTTTGGACCGACAGCCCAACCGATTCTCCAGCCAGTCATCGCGTAAGTTTTCGAAGCGCCGTTCAAGATGATAACGCGCGGACGAAGATCGGGAGCGACGTGTAGTAAGTGCGGTGCAAGTTTGTGGCTGAAGCAAAGGCGATTGTAGATGTCGTCGCTGATGACTGCGACTTGCGGATACTTTCGCAAAACTTCAGCGAGCGTTTTCAATTCTGCAGCTGTGTAGATCAAACCAGTTGGGTTCGATGGCGAGTTCAACAACAACACTTTCGTTTTCGGCGTGATCGCCTTTTCGAGAATCGCGGGAGTCAGCTTGAAGTCCGTGCCTGCGTCGCAAATCGCGATGCGAGGAACTCCATCTGCAAGTTCAACCATCGTCGAATAGCTCGCCCAGAATGGAGCGACCAAAATAACTTCGTCGCCAGGATTCACAAGCGCTTGAAGCACCGCAAACAAAACGAATTTCGCACCGGATGAAACTGTGACCTCGGTGAAGTCGAAGTTCATCGACATATCTCTCGAAGCTTGCGAAGCGATGGCTTTACGAAGTTCTGGAATTCCAGATGCAGGAGTGTACTTTGTCTGACCTTTTTTGATCGAAGCGATGGCCGCTTCTTTGATGTTATCGAAAGTTCCCCAGTCAGGCTCACCGATCGAAAGTGAAATGACGTCTTTGCCGGCAGCTTTCATTTCGCCAGCGCGTGCTGCGAGAACGAGAATCGGTGATGGTTTTAAAAGCTGAGCGCGTTTTGCGAGTGTTACGTCTGCCATTTTCGAGAAATCTCCTGAGCGTATGCTTGAGATTTCTTATGAAACCTCAGTCGGCGGTACGGCTTTTGGACTTGGCGATCAGCGCTTTTTCAACGCCGACGGGAACGAGGTCCGAAACCTTGCCCCCGTGGTGCGCCACTTCTTTAACCGTATTGCTGGATACGTAATAAAACTCAGGGCTCGCAAAGACAATCATCGTCTCAATTTCAGGGGCGAGCTTTTTGTTCATATTTGCCATGACCAGCTCGTATTCGAAGTCCGTAACGGCGCGTAAACCGCGTAGAATGACTCCCGCGCCGATTTTCTTACAGTAATCCACCGTCAAACCCACATGGATATCGACCTCGACACCTGGAATGTCTTTCAAAGCTTCGCGGGCGAGGGCGGCACGTTCATCTGGAGTGAACAGTCCACTCTTGTGGCGATTCCAAGAGATCAACAGAACGACGCGGTCAAACGAAGGAGCCATACGCAGCAGGATGTCCCGATGACCTAGAGTGATCGGGTCGAAACTTCCTGGATAAACGGCAATTCGGCGCGCGGGTTTCATCTAAGTTCCTTCGTCTGTTACTTCTGCCGCTGGTCGCGACCAGAAGCTTATCTGCTTATCGCCGTAATCGCGACGATCCCAACAAACAAGGTTTTCGTAGGTTTCGTCGACTCTTTCGTGCGAGGAGGCCTCGACAACGACCGTTGTGACAGGGCCAACGGCTTCCGATTTTGAAAGCAGTTCCAAGGTGGAGTGCGCAAGGCTCTCGGTAAACGGCGGATCGGCAACGACAATACTGAACGGTTCGCCGCGATACTTGGCGATCCACTTCAATACGTCGTCCTTCACGATTCGATGCTCTTTCCCGATTTTGAGCTCTTCGATATTGCGGCGAATGATGTCGATTGATTTTGAAGACAGCTCGACCGCGAGTACGGATTCAGCTCCGCGCGAGATTGCTTCGAATCCGAGATTGCCGGTGCCAGCGAAAAGATCGAGAACCTTCGCGCCATCCCATTCGGCTTGCAGCTTATTGAAGACGCTTTCTTTCACTCGATCGGTCGTCGGGCGAATGTGATCCGCTTTGAATGAAACGAGACGGCGACCGCGAAATTTACCAGCAATAATTCGCATGTTGTTTCTTTTAGCCGCGCTTTGCTTGGCCCGTGCGCTCGAGGAATACAGAAATCTGATTCATCGATTCTGGAGGGACCGAGGTGTAATGAATTTCGATGAGATGAATAGCTCCTGCGTTAGGAGCTGCGCCCGGAGCGCTCGATGTAGCTGGTGTCATGACAGGTCCGCCGGAAACTCCGGTCAGCTGATTATAAACTTTCACCACAACGCCTTTTACCGCGATGGTGCCCTTCAGAATCGGCGTTACAAAACCAACTTCAACTTTTTCGCCGGGCTGAACAGAGCTTCCAGAAACTTCGATCATTAGTCCCGTCAGAGTGAGTCGCATGACGTTACCTTGATAGGTACCGCGCGAGTCCTTCATCTGACCACCGATAGGATAAGGCTTCACCTTTTTGACAGCGGTTTTTTCGGCCATAGATCTTCCCCTCTAACTCGAATGACGATTCTTAATCATCTCTACCAATTGGTCTACCACGGTGAAGATATCCTCAAAAGGTTTTGCAATAAAACAGTCTGCTCCGCAATCGTGCGCCAGTTTTTCGCTGTCTTCACCCGAAAAAGCCGAGATCAGCGCAATCAAGGGTGCCGGTCCGCGTGAAATCTTTTGTTCAATCGCCATACGAACGACTTCAGGGCCGCTGAGGCCCGGCATTAGTACATCGACGAAAACTCCGTCAGGCTGCGATTCGTGCCAAAGTTTTAGACCTTCTTGACCGTCGACAGCTTCTGCAGATTCGTGACCACGCGCGCGCAGCGCTCGGGCCAGCGATCTTCGGACCAACGGTTCATCGTCGATGACCAAGATTTTCATAGGCGATTCCGCGCTTTCATAGAACAGCCGATGGAAGGCGAACAGTAAAAATCGTTCCCGAACGATCGCTTCGATTTCGAACTTCGATGACGCCGCCTGAATTCTCGACGACCCAACGACTCATGCTGAGGCCAAGACCAGTGCCCTGCCCTGCTGCTTTCGTTGTGAAGAACGGTTCGAAGACCCGCGCGAGAATTTCTTTCGGAATTCCCGGTCCGGTATCAGAGACTTCGATTTCAATCATGTCTGTCGCACTTTCGTTATAACCGTTGGCACCGTTCGCACCAGGAACTCGTCTTGTGCGCAAAACAATTTCGCCGGGCTCGCGCATCGCCTGACACGCATTATTTACGACGTTGAAAATCACGTGCTGCAAGAGATGTGGATCGACTTCAACCATGACGCTGTCAGATTCGGCCCATTGAATGTCGACACTGTGTTCATGCAAAGCCGTCTTCACCATATTCAGCGAACGCTCGGCGATGTCGTTCAGCGAAATCGTTTCGCGAACACGATCGTCGGCTTTCGAGAATTCAAGCAGATCACGGATGATCGCACTGGATCGCTCGGCCGCAGTTTCGATTTGTTTGAGATCGTCTGTGACCGACTTCGGATAACCCGGTTCGACCGATAGAACCTGTGCAAGTGAACGAAGTCCTGCGAGTGGATTATTCAACTCATGTGCGATGTTGCCGGCCATCAGACCGATCGCGGCCATCTTTTCTCCCTGGAAAGCGTGACCTTTTAGTTCCAAAGATTTTGTCACATCGGCATAGTGATGAATTACGGTGCGAGTCACGTCGTCTTCGTTATTGAATTCTTTTGCGAAACGAATCGGATAACCATTCACGTCGTAAACGTTGTTCATGCGGCGGACTTGCCAGTTGAGATGTTCCGAGTCATCGACGACTTCCTTAAGTCGGCAACCCTCGCACGGACTCGAGCGGTCCGCGAATACCTCATAACACTTTCGGCGGTCCGAAAGTGGAAACCGAGCGAACGCTTCGTTCATTCTCAGTATTTCGTAATTGTTGCTGATAACTGCAATCGGATCGGCGATTCCATCGAAGGTCGCTTCCCAAAGGCGTGAAGCTGCGTGCATCTCGCGATTAATAATAACGCGATCGAGAGCGGTCGACAGTGGCTCGAGCCGAGAAATCAGAAAACGTTTAAATTTCTCCGCTTTCGCTTCATCGAAGCTATGTTCAAAAATTAAAAGTGGGGTAGCCGTCTGCCGAGTACCGCCCGAAGCGCCATCGGGCTGCCTCACGTCACGACCTAAGGGAATCGAAATTGTTTTCGCCATCGGACGACCCAACTCTTCCGCCAGGTACATTTGATCTTCGACATCTCCGATTCGTATCGAAGGACGATGCGACCAAAGCTTTTTCACCGGCTTCGAACCCCAACCCTTTTCGAGGGCGCGCGCTGAAGCTTTGCCCCCGCCAGTGGACCGCGCCTGTTGGAAATGTAAGCGTGCCCCAAATTCCGGAGAAACCGCTGCTAAAATCGGAGATCGGACTTCGTGAAAACTTCGGATCTCCTGATTGAGGAGGACGAGAATTTCTTCGATAGATTCCGTCTGGCTCAGTTCTTTGATGAATCGCACAAGGTCCCGAGTCGACTGTGCACGACGATGCAACTCTCGTTCGGCATCTGAAAGATAAGATGTACGTTCCGTTACGATTTTCTCGAGATTTTCTTGAAGATCATGCAGCTGGCGATTTCGCGTTCCGAGTTCTCGTCGACTTTTAATGTAAGTCTGTCTCGCCTCGCGCTCTTCCAGACTTTGACGAATCGCACGCTCAATTGTCGTCGCCTCACGCTTGATCCACTTTCGAATGCGCCCGCTGTTCACCAGGTTCATCAATTTATCTGGTGCAATACTTTCGTTCGCAGAATCCGTCGCGTTCGCAATAATCCAAATGGGAAGCAGCGGATCGATGCTGCGCGCATTAGCGACGCGCTCCTCGATTCCGTCAATGCTGGAGGAAAAGAATGCGGCGATGAAACGGCTATCTTCGGGTGCTGGTGAATTTGAAGTGATTGCGGTTTGCGAAACACCGACGCGAGCACGGAACGCTCCGTCGCGAACGATTCCGTCGGAATCTCCGCCTTCATATAAAATGGTAGGAAGCGCACTGGCTGTGGTGTCTCGGCTCACCACTTAAGTTTCAATAGAAGGCGGCGCGCCGTCAAACTGGACGACGATCGGCCTCGGCCCCTAGGACGGGAACCCACATCTCAAGCGCTGTAGTAAGCTCGTACTCGAGTAGATCCGCGACCAGCAGGTAATCTTTCCGGTCGAAGGTCGCGGTCAATTCTGAAATTACGTTGAAAAGCATCTGTTCGGCCTGCTGCCATCGCTCGACCTGGTGAACTCCGACGCCAATCCCAGAGGCGGCTCCGCGAGCGTGGTGAATCGTCTCGACGAACCATTGGCAACCTTCGAGCGCTTCGCCAAGTTGTTCACTTCCCATGTGAACGTCGCCATCACGAAACCGACTTGCGGTATCAACACTTGCTCGAGTTAACAGCGGAATAAAACTTAGGCTCGAACGAAGCGCCTGACCGATCAAATGTTCGGGACGATCACTCTTGATCGAAAGCGATTGAATCGCAGTTCGTGGATTCGTTTTTTCGGGATCTTGCGCGAGACGCGCTTCATCCGTTTCATCGATCACTTGTCCGTTAAGGCGAATTTCGCAAATAACTTCACCTCGCGAAGCGACGATAGTCTCTAAGCGATGGAGAACTTCACCAACCGTCTCGCAGTCAGTGAACTCAGTTGCGATTTGATCAGATGTCCAGTTGCTGTCCGTCATTGCGTACCTCGATTTCTCTTAAACTAGATAAAACCGTTTCAAGGCGACCATTGAGCTCTTGATATTTCCCAATCAAATCCGCCTGGGGTTGCGGCCCCAAACGAATGCGCTCTGTGCTCCACCATCGCTCAATCGGGCCGAGCCGTGGCTCAGCTTCGACGAGAAGTCTTGTAATCTCAACGACTCGATCGAGTATCAATGCGATCTGCCGTGCATCGCCAGTATTCTGCTGAAGCGAATTGAGTTGATGATTTTCGATACTCTGCACTTCGCACCATTGCTCGAGAATGTTCTGCAAGCGCTTCTCGACATTTTTTGGAATCGGCGTTCCCATGTAGATGGCCGAAATAAGCTGCCACATGAAATCGGCGTGCTCGTCGTTTGTTTGTTCGACGATGTCCTCGATGGGACCCGTGACAAAACGATCCGCGACTGATGCGTGCGTCGTCGCACCCAACATCGATTCGGCTTCACGAACGATGACTTCTGCTGCAGGAGCCGCACCGCCGTAGAGAATAATGCGGCTGCCTGTTGAAGCCGGACCTGTTTCCCAGTGCGAAACCGTCCGCGAAGATAAATTCAAAACTTTTGTTCCGACGAGCGAAGCGATCTGCACGAGCGCGCTATCGCCCGCAACAAGCAGGGTCGACTTTTTAATAATCCCAAAGAGCTCAGTGACATCTGTTTTTCCAACAAGTGAAAGAACGCGTGTGTTCCATCCGCCATCGTTATTTAGCGAAACGCCATTTGTCTCGACGGCCGCAAGAATCCGTTCCGATTTTTCGACTTCGCCGGTTGCACCGAGTAACAGCACAGGCTTTCCAGTTCGTCGAACAAGCCGCGCCACGACTTCACCCCAGTGATGTGCGTCCAGCGTTTTTGCCTCGTCGCTAGCACCAATGTGAACGGCTATGAATTCTTGAGGAACTCCCAATTCCGCTCGCAGCGCCCGTGGACTCGAAGGTCCATGCCAATCCGCTTCGATCGGATCGACACCGGCGATAGTTGCGAACAATCGCGGAATAGAAAGTCGATTGATCGGTTCGGTCGATCCGGTTTGAGCGCGGTATCCAACCTGTGCAAAGAAAAATGCGGAGGCATCGTCCGGAATTGCGAGCGCTCCGTCGATGTGTCGGGTGTAGCCCGCTGTGCCCAGGGGTTTTTCGCGCTGAAAAGCCCGCATCTCGAGTTCGAAGGTTATCCACGACGAGAGCGGCGAGAAAGAAAGATTGATAATTCGGTCATACTTTTCACTATCGAGCGAATGCATCAGTGCATCGAGCGCTTCGAGGGATGGCTGAAGTCCCAGCCGTGCATCGTTCAGCACCGGCGAGAGGATAACGTCAGTCGCAAATTCGTGAATCTTTCGGATGCCGTCGCACCCTTCAGCTGCCGCGCGAAATCGCGGACGAACCAACACATGAACTTCTGCGCTTTGGCGTTGCAACGCGTGAAGCGTGGGCCAAGTCTGAAAGATGTCGCCGAGCCGAGCCAGCTGAAGAACGAGAATCTTCACTTACTTTGCCGATCTGATTTCAACGCCGCGTGCTGCTCTTCAACAGCTTCGCCGAGGATGCGCATGAGGCGACTCGCTTGATCTGTGAAACCTGTACGTCGGATCAAATCAGCTTCTTCGCGAATGCGCATTGCCGCATCTGAAAGACGAAATAAAAGCATCCGCTTTTCCGTTTCAGTCTTCGCCTCTTCAGACACAACGAAAGAATCTGGCATGGCGTGTTCGCCGGTATTAAGTGGAACCGCTAGTGTTACTTCGGATCTGTTTTTCATATTTGATCTCCCATGGAATTCTTATTTTCAGTTTCGTTTTCAAATTCTGTTTCGAGACCGCGCACCAGCTTCAATCCCGTTTCAATTCGCAGTTCCAGATCAAGGACCGCATCTGATAACTTTCGGAATTTAACGAACGGTGCCGAACGATCATCTTCAATCACTTGTACAAGAGGCTCTGCAACAAAACGGGTCCACGGGTTCTTCTGAAGCCGACCGCGCATTGCGATCGCCGAAGCGACCATCTCGTGCATTCTTTTTGGATCTTGAATCGATTCTTTCAATCGTGAGAGCTGAATTTTTAGCGATTGGACAATGCCTTCCGAGTGTCTGAGTCGTACTTCACCGTCCGAAAGGGCATGCTTGATTTCCATTGCCTTCGAACCGCTAAATCGATTTATCAGCGACGTTTTCACTTTCAGAATCTCGGTACCGAATTTCATTTTGTCGAACCGTGCGTCCCGCACCTCGAGCGACAGCCGTCGAGCAGATCGCTCGAGACACATTGCGAGAGCTGCATCAGTCATTTGTAATGAATTGAGTGGTATCAACATCGCCGGGCCTTCGCTGCGGTCGACTTGAAACACTTGAACGTCCACTAGACCCGCGACACGTGCATTATGTTGCGGGCGAGATTCGTCTTTAAGAATCGGCAAGACGATTTTCGAAATAGATTCCGGAGACATCGAAATCGCGCACGCGTGATTCACGCGATGACAATTTTCTGAGTGCCCGCATGGCGCACACAGCTCACGACTTGCGACCACGAAGTCGCCAGCTTTCCAGCTGCCCGTGCGATACGCATCGGCGCTGCCCAAAATCAATTCGACAACTCGCGCTGTTCCCGCCGAAGCAAAGTGTTTTACCGAAGTATCGCCCGTCACTAAGACGTCAACGTCTTCTAAGAAACTGACAACACCTGCGAGACTCAAAATCGCTGGCCTGAGCCGCTCGGGATTTACCTCTGCCGAACGGCAAAATTCCTCGATGCGTGCCCGTTCATCCGGAGCTCCGATCACGAAAATCGTGACGTCATCTGATCGACGCAAAAGCAGTTCTGCGAGTGCGCGATAGTTTGAGTCGCCCCATTCTTTTTTTACATCGCTTGTCGAGATTTGAAACGCGACGACTTTGCCTGTGGTCACATCTTCAAAGAGTTCACTCGCTTCGATGCGACCGACTTCGGTCTCATTGAGAAGATTGTCAAAGTAGTGCGGTTCATTCGCTTGTTCCCACCCGCCCGCAGCACCGATAAAGATATCGGTGTGATTGAACGACTGTTCATCGTCAAAATCGACCTGTTGATTGAGGTGGCGGAACCAAGCCGAACCGAAAGAAACGGCGCCCGAACCATCGAGCACTAAACCGATTTTCTGTTTCGCTTCAATCAGTCCGCACAGCCACCCTGAAAGGCGATTGTGAGAAAAATTGAAAAGCAGATCGTAACCCTCAGCAGAGGTCTCTTCGACGAATCCTTGCAACCAATCGTAAGCTTCAAACATCGGCCGTTCGGCTTCGACACAGGCACTTTGCATTCGGTCGCGTTCAAATCGAAGGGTCTTATCGACTCCGCGAACAAGTTTCGCCGCAGTTTCGAAATTCGAATTTACAACGAGATGTATCTCGGCGTGAGGAAACCGACCGCGTATCGCCTTCACAGCTGGCGCCATCGCGACGATGTCCCCTAGTCTCAGAAGGTTCACGATAAGGATCTTCATTTTACGAGCTCCTCGAGAACACGAAAGAGACGACGGTCGACTTTTAATTCTGAAGAAATGTCCCACATCTTCGACAAGTCACGAATCGATACCAGCGGAGTTTCCGCAATTCGTTTCGCACGGCTTGGATTTAGTGCCGCCGCGATTTGTGGACGCAGTTTTAGTTGTGCAGAGAACGCCTCTGGCGAACGTCCAACGAGCCAAGTTTCCAGCGTTCGAAGCGGTAATCCGACGCGAGCAATAGTCGGTTTATGCTTCAGCAGCGTAAATGTCTGCGCCAGCCATGGACTGACTTCTTCGCGACCGACAAAGCTGTCGATGCCATTCTCGAGGTTCGCGTGAACAAAGACGACGTTCGAAGTCCGTTGTGAAGCGAACTGAATCGACTCCGCACAAGTATCAATAGCAACGATTGAACACTTCAGGCCGCTTTCTGCGATTTTGTTTTGCAGAGAGCGAATGTGAAAACCAGATCCCACGCCTATGACGGTGATCGTTTCCATCGGTCGACCCGCGAGAACACGTTTCATTTGGGCATCCGCCCATTGATCCGCTTCACGTTCGGGATTTACCAGCGAAGCTGTCGCAAGATTGCCAACGATAAGGACCTCGGCGCTGGTGCGCGAGGTTTCAGTGCCTGTTGGAGATCGGCCGCGCACAACGGCAGCGTCAGCAATCACGTTGTTGCGCCGATTTCGGCTACGATTCGTTCAGCCAACACACGACGTAGGCGAATGGCCTCATCGAGTTCTGGATCAAGTGCAACAACGCGTTCGCATTCGAGCAATGCCTCGTCAAAGCGACCGAGCAGCGTCAGACACTTCGCAAATGCGAAAGCCATTTCTGCATCTTCGCCTTCTTTAGTTAGATAGTGCTCGAGGCGGGCCGAGGCGTTTTGAACTCGTCCATCGCGGACAGCCCACTCGACGATCAACTTTAAAGCCGTTCGGTTCGATTGATTCAAATCGAGCGCACGCTCGAGGTTCGCCCACGAAAGTTCGAAATCGCCCTTTGATCGGTGCACTAGAGCAAGTCCAACCCAGGCGCGATCGCTGAGCGGATTGATATCGAGCGCGGTTCTAAATCGCATCGCCGCAGCTTCGAGATCGTCGCGGTTGATTTCGAGTGTTCCGAAGTTCACAAGAAGTGCGTCCGACTTTGGCTCAATCGTGAATGCGCGATTGTAGAAGTCTTCAGCTGCATCGAAGTCGCCTTTGCGAACGAGGATGTTGCCGATGTTTTTGTACACTTCAAACAAACGACCTTCAGGCACAGCGTGTGTTGCAAGCGCTTCTTCGTAGTTTAAAAAAGCAGCTTCGTCGTTTTCGAGACTGTAATAAAGCGCGGCCAGATCAAGACGGTGATCCGCCGACGGCTCGATGCGCACAAGTGCACGTCGTGCCTTGATCGCCTCTTCCGAATGACCAATCTTCTCTAGAACGATCGCCATCAGGGAAATTGCGCTGACATTTCTAGAATCCTTGATAAGCGCATGGCGAAGCAGGTTTTGTGCGGCCGCATACTCGCGGTACCGAACGAGAGTGGCTGCGTGCTGCGTCCATGATGCAACAGTTTCGCTATCAAACGCGCGAATGGCTTCATCCGCTCGCTCGATAGGCAAGACGGCTTCCATTCCGGCGTTCGACAAACCGCTAATTGCGGCTTCCGAATAGTTCGAAGATTCGGTGCTTGAGATTCCAGGTGACTCGATAAATTGATTTGGCGCCTGCATGCGCTCCTTCCGCGGATCTTCCATGATCCAATAAAGGAGGGTTGCAACCGGGGTGCCACGAAAAGCTAGACCCGACACCTCGAGTGAAACTCGATCGAAGTCGAGTCTTTATATTTCATCGTGAAGGGATCGCTTTGCAGCGAGATTTCAAACAAATGCCGGGTCAGACTGCGCCGGCACTTTGACGGTGGCCCATTGAAGGGCCTGTCGATCACTTGACGGTTTAAGCTTCTTCGTCGAGCTGGCGAGTCGTTTTTCCCGAATGGTAGGCGCTAACAACCTTACGAGTTTGCTTAGTGTTCTTCAGTTCACGAATGATATTCGACTTTTCGTCTTCGATTGCAGACAAAACGCGAAGATCTTGCGCGAGGATTTGTTTCGCGAGTCGATCTTTCTGATCCATGATCTCTTGAATCTCGGCGCGCAAGTGTGTGGTCACGGCGTGATCGCTGAGGGCATTGACCTCGTCATCAACTAAACCATCGATACAGCGCACGATATCCAAGATTTTTTCTCGAGACTGATAGAACACTTCGACGTTATCGAAGTTTCCATCGGCAAAGCAGTGAAGCTCTGTCTCGTTTAGCTCGAAAAATTTCTCGAGATACTGGTTCTTCTCGTCGAGCAACTCGACAAGTTTAGCAGCCGTGCTTTGATTTGAACCACCTGTTGAATTGTGCATGGACCCTCCTGGTACCGTGACTCGAGCCTAATTAACCGATTTTTTCGCTTTGATTTTTCTTTAATGTCTCAACGGCCTTCGCCCACCCGTCGTAAAGCGTCTCAAGTAATTTGAGGACCTCACGTAAGGGTTCAACGGTGCCATTGATGTTTGCTTTGGTATATTGATCCGTCATGAACATATAAAGCTGTTCAAGGTTCTTCGAGATGTCGCCGCCGACTTTGTGATCGAGCGTATTATTGAGCTCCATGACGATGTCATAAGCGCGACCGATGTTCATACCTCGGTCAGCAATTTTCTTTTCTTCAGCTGCCTGTATAGCGAGCTTCGTAAACTTAATTGCACCTTCGTACATCATCAGCAGGAGCTTCTCGCGGCTCGCACTTTGAATCGAAGTCGTCTTATATTTCTGATATGCACTCTTCATTTAAGTTCTAGCTCCGTCTGTATATCGTGCTCGCTCATGTTTCATTCCGTTCATTATTGACCGCCGCCTAAGTTGCCCATCCCACCGCCAGCAATCCCGGCAACTTGTGCGCCTTGGCTCTTGATACGAGACATCGTTTCTTCGAGACGCGAAAACTTGTCTCGCAACTGATCTTCTTTACGCGCGAGTTGTCGCTCTTTGTTCTCGATACGAGAATCGATTTGCGCGATCTGAGATTTCAACCCCTGCTGACGATTGTTGATCGGACCGGTCATAGGCTGTGTGAGATTCGTGACCTCTCGCCGCACTGTCGCGATGAGTCCGGTCGAGAATCCGTCGCCCGCAAAAAACTGCTGAACGTGATCCGGCTTGGCCGCAAGTACCGAATTGAACTTCTTTTGATCGAAATCGAGCGTACCGTTGCGATTGAATGCGATACCGACCTGATTCAGGTTTCTTATGTCGCCTTTTACACCGACCTGAGTTCCCTGAATCATTTGGCGCAGTCGGCTTTCCACTGTGCGGATTAGTCCATCACCACCAAGTGTTTTGGTTGTGTCAGTGTCCTTGGTCAGTTTGTTCTGCGTTTGAACAAATGTGAGAACGCCATTCAGAGCATCGACGAAAGTTTTAATCTTTCCGCTGACGACTTCGAGATCTTCTTTAACACCTAGATTCACAGAACGGCCTGGAGCCGCCTGTTTCAGCTCGAGGGTAACTCCTGGGATAATGTCTTTCAAAGTGTTGTCGCCGACTTCGAATTCGAATCCGTCGACCTTCACAACGCCGTTCTTCGCTTCTTTTTCGCCATCGAAATATAAATCCTGATCGCCATCAAGGAAGTAGAGTCGTGGATATTCGACGCCCTTGTCCGCGCCGACGCCGTCCGATGAAAGAACGAGTTTGAATGGATTGTCTGCATCTTTGCGATCGTTGATCACACTTGCGCGTACACCCACGCCCGCAGCCGAAATAGTTTTCGCTGCACCTTCGAGCGTATTGTTCGCGCCGTTGATGTAAACGTCTTTATTTCCGTCCGGAGTTTTGAAGCGGAAGTAGCCAACGCCAATTTCAGTTTTGTCTTTGTCCGGGAATCCGTTGGTAACAACCGACGCTTTTTGTGCCAGCGAGACGACTTCGATATTCCAGTTACCAGCTTGGTAGTTCGCGGGATCGACAGTGCCGCCGATAATATTCGGATCGCCCGACGTCAGCTTCACGTCCGTGAAGCCTTTGGTATTCGCGAGTTCCCCTAGGGAACCGCGGATCGCCTGAACCTTCGTATCGAGTTCAGTTACTAGCTTCAGCTTTTCTTCAGATTTGGCTTTCTTCTGCTCCATCTGCTTTACCGGAATACGCTCTGCCTCGATCAGCTGATCGACGATGTTGGGCGGTAACCCGGTGTTGATGGATCCGAAACGCATTCCTGCCATTCACTAAGTGTCGCAGATGTTTCAGAAAAAACCCGAGTCAAACAGTTGGCTTGGACCTCGGGATCTATCCGCATTAGAGCGTCAAAATTTAGTCGACGATGACTATGGTCCGTCTTTTTCCCCGACGGAAGACCGGTCGATCTCGACGGATCGGACTAAAACCTCGGCATCTTCGACATAGAGGCCGATTGTGCCTGGATGATCGTAGGTAACGTCGGGCCACGCGCTGTCAGAAAAATGAAGCGGAGGATTCCGATCATAAGTAACTCGTGTGCCCCCGCCCTCTCTTTCGATCAGCAAAGTGTAGAGCGGGCCCATTTCGAGTCGAGGTTCGTTTCGCGTTGCTAGAAACTTTTGATCGGCACGTCCCCATGCACGGCCAAGTTCGACGCCATTCGGTTTCAAAATCACGTAATTCGTCTCTTTGCCTTTCCATTCACGGTGGGATTCCGTGCGGAAATTAAAAAGGACCCAGAGGGTTTCCCACGGATTCGGTTTTTCTGTTCGAAGCTGTCGAAGCACTTCGTACCGAACGCGAAGGCGAAAATTTCGAAACGGAGTGGCCGTTTTCATTATGGTGAGAGCGGAAAACGTTTCGTCTGCTGACTTCGGTGTCCGCGGCACTAATCGTAACCCGTCGGAACCAAAACCGACGTGTCCTTGTCCGGAAAAAAGCACCGACCACGAGTCGCCAGTCAGCGGGACGTTTTGCGCTGGCGTGAAATCGACCTTCGGGATCGTGCTGCAACCAAGTGTCAGCAACGAAACCGAAAGA
>JAYSYF010000061.1:0-2091 GCA_043716655.1 Bdellovibrionales bacterium
TACGTGAAACTTCCGGTGATCAACGTTGGAAATGAATCGGCAGGACTTAACGCTGCTGCCAGTGAAATCAAAGCGATCGCTTCGCAAGGCGTTTGCAACACGAGAGCCATCGAGCAAGGTCTGCTGACAATCGTAAAATACGATCCTGATTTTGAAGTCATGATGGATACAATGACTTTTGGTCAAGACGGGCGAATCTCTCGCTGGTCGCGTACCACGCGAGAGGGCAAGACTCAGAATCTTACCTTCAAAGACGACGGTACTCCGGTCTCGCTTTAGATCAGAAAGTATAGCCGATCGCAATTTTCGCGACGCCAAGTCGCGGAAAGTACTTCATCGCAGTTAATCCGGCTTCGACCTTGTCCTTATCGTTCGGATCCGTCACGACTTCCAAAAATTTCTGCTCGCTGGTCAGATTATAAAACGGCTGTGAGTACGTGACCAAGTCGAGTCCAATTAAGAAATGTTCGCTCGCTAGCCATCGATATCCGATGCCAATCACGCCGCCGATTCCGGAAATCGACATAACTTCGGCCGATGGGTAGTAAGTCGTGAGTCGGTTCAACAATGCGTTGCCGATCTCGAGTTTAAACCGATGATAGAACACTCCGTAAAACCATTGGAAGCCGGATAGGTTGTTGGATCCGGATCTCTGCACGAGTGAAATCCGGTCTTCCGTGAATTTTCCGAGATCGCTGATAAAAAACGGTGTCAGGCTTCCATGTGTGTACTCAACTTCCCACATTGATTTGTCAGAATCGCCGCGGCCAACGGCCAAGCCGAATTTTCCTGGCAACATGAGATCGATATACGAAAAATGTCCCGTCACCAACCAAGGATTTGCGACTTCGACTTGAGCTGCTGGTGCCACGGTTGGCGTCTCTGATTTTGCCGGGGGCTCGAAGAATTTTTCTTCAACGACTGGTAACTTCTCGGCTTTCGCGGGCTTCGCTTTGACCGGTTCATTAGCCGCCTGCAAAACGGGCGAAAAGAAAATGGTTGCCAGAAGAACTAGCCGCGCGATCGATGTGTTTTTCATCCGCCTTGAATGCCACCGTTCACTTCGAAAGTGAACAGAATATTATGGCCGTGCGCAGACCGCGGTATAGTGAGTCGCAAGCGATTCAAGCAAGCGCTCGTTCTCTTCGTCATCTACAATGAAAACGCCGAGCGGAGCACTGGGATCAGCGACACCTGGCAACCCGTTCACGATGTCGAACGCTGTGAACATTGCGCTCGCTTGATCCCAAACGACCATTCGTTCGATAGATGGCGCATTTGAATCGTATACCCAGATATTAGCACCAGTGGTGGTTTTCTCGATCCGCTTCGCGACGACGACATGTTGGTTGTATCGAGCCGGGCGAAGCAAAATAAGTGGACGCCGTCCGTTCGTGATCAAACTCGAGAGGTCCGACCAAGTGGTGTCGTTCTCTGCGGGCGTTCGTGCTAACGGTCCCTTGATGTACTTTATGTTTTCGAGTTGGTGAAATCGAAGTGCCTGATAATATTCGACGTCGGGTTTTAGGCCACGCTCGAGTGACTGCGGAGAAGCTCCCGTTTCAAACCATCCCTTTTCCCAACTCGTCCATCGCGAATCGGTCTGATCTGGCAGAAACCAAAATTTGTTAAGCGGATATGCTTTCCATCCCGACCCGTCGTCATACATATCTTGTGAACGCGCTTGGTTCGAAAAATCAGTCATCGAAGGGGCCGACGCCGGTTCACGAAGGTAAAAATAGAGTCGTTGAAAGCGACTGAGCGACCAGCAGCCGGCGAGTTCGTACAAGCCCCATTGGAAACTCCAATTTTGATAAGGCAGATGATTTGCGCTGCTAAACGTTTCTGGGCGTATCGCGCGGGCCACGCTGTCTGCGCTTACACTTACACACGAAAGCGACTTCACTCGGTGGTCCGTTACCGATTTTGCAAACGCTTGGACAGGCGCATTGAAAAGGAAAAAAATAATCGGAAGAGACAGGACGATAGGACCGAACGCTATCTTCGTCTTCATAAGACAAGGATCTCGGCAGTAGACCGTCGGGGTCAAAATGATGAGCTAGAACTGACGACAACTAGACTGGAGTCTGG
>JAYSYF010000062.1:0-2084 GCA_043716655.1 Bdellovibrionales bacterium
TCCCATTTGAACTAACTTGTTGGTCTCAACGATGCTAAAACAAAAATCCGAGTTAGAGGGCTTAGTTTCAATCGCTGCTATGGCGGTTAGAACAGCCGAATTGTTTTGCTGAGCAAAGCATGTAGAAGAAATGATCAACAGGCTAAAAATGGCGCCAAGCTTATTCATAAGTGCCTCGTGGAATGGTTTTTACGATTCATATTTCGCGACAATCTCATTGAGTGGAATAACCGTGCCAAAAGGGGTGCAGCGGAGTTTTCCGCCTTGAAGCGAAGATTGAATGCCGTTCAGAGAGTGCCCGTTTTTTAAAAGGGCTCTTCGTGGAAACGTGTGGGTTGATTTGAGCACTCCGACTTGATGTAACGCCTTCCAGTCAAGACGTTCAGAGGATTTGACTGTCGTTCGTAAACGGGCATGATTTTTTGATGAATAAAACTCCGTCCAAGAAGTCGCTTCTCGACGCATATCAGTTCCCCGGATTTAAAACTGGCAAGTCAGCAAAAGGTAAGTTCGGCGACAAGCATGCGCTCGTCCTGTCGTTGTTTCGACGCTCAAAAAAAGTGTGTGCACCCAATGTGGAAAGTTTCATCGTGGTTGGTATGATCGAAAGATCAAGACGGTCCGCGATCTTTCGTGCGGTGACCGCCGCGTTTATCTGCAATTCGAGATCAGACGGCTTCGTTGCCGCAAAGGTGGCTCGGTGAAGCAAGAGCGCCTCGAGTGGATTGCCGACAATCCATTCTACACCAAGCGCTTTGGTGACTTTGTCGGGCAAAAATGCCGAAGCATGACGATCAAAGATGTAGCCAAGGAACTGATGCTTGATTGGCACACGGTCAAAGAGTTGGAAAAAGAGTACATGCGTAAGCAGCTCGCCAAGGCTCCGACGCCGAAACCGAGAGTCATCGGTGTCGATGAAATATCGATTAAGAAGGGTCATGAGTACCGGATCATCGTCAGCGATCTCGAAAAACATCGCCCCATCTGGTTCGGTGGATTGGACCGATCAGAGGCGAGCATGGATTTGTTTTACAAAGACCTAGGTCCGGAGAATAGCGCCGGCATTAGGCTTGCCGTCATGGACATGTGGAAGGCTTTCCGAAACTCCGCGAACCGAAACGCTCCAGAGGCGGCTATTTTGTTCGACAAGTTCCACGTGATCCGTCACCTCGGTGAGGCGCTGGATAAAGTGCGCAAACACGAGTACGAGCGCGTGACCGGCAGTAAGCGGAAGTTCATCAAAGGACAGAAGTATGTCTTGCTGTCGAACCGTGAGAACCTCTCGTCGGACGGCCGTAAATCACTGAAGCTACTGCTGGCGGCGAATCGCAGATTGAATACTGCGTATGTGTTGAAAGAATCATTCTCGCAGTTGTGGGATTACGAATCGGAAGCGTGGGCCAGAAAGTTCTTCGACAACTGGCGTGAGTCGCTCAAATGGCAACGACTGGAACCGTACGAGAAATTCGCCAAGATGATCGACAAGCATTGGGATGGAATCGCCGCCTACTGCAAACCTGAAAACAAAGTGGCACTTGGTTTCGTCGAGGGATTTAACAACAAGATCCGCGTGATCCAGCGTCGGGCCTATGGCCTTCGCGACGAAGAGTATCTGAGGCTAAAAATTCTGACGTGTATGCTGCCGGAGCTATGAACAATTCTTGTGGGAAAACATCGATTTTTACCCACTCAAGTACGCGAAGAGCCAAATTTTTCTTGGCCTTCACCTCGGCAAAAATCAAATCTGAGGTCGTAGCCACCGGAGACTTGAACCCAAATGCTTCCCCCGCAATAACGGAAAGACTTCGTTCTTCGTTCTCGTGTTTCGGAATCACCTCCGAAGGATAGTGCTGAAAACTCGGATCACATTCTTCTTTTCCGTCTGGCAGTGCCACCCAAAATTGAAGGCCGTGCAGGTCGTGGGATCTCACTTTGTCAGCTTCATGAGCTCTCTCTGAATGAGAAATTCCCTTTCCGGCGGTCATCCAGTTAACACTCCCGGGCTCAATCACGGCAAGGCTCCCCAGACTGTCGTGATGAACCATGCGGCCGCGAAAAAGATAAGTCAGAGTTGAAAGGCCAAT
>JAYSYF010000063.1:0-6488 GCA_043716655.1 Bdellovibrionales bacterium
ATTGGGAAATCGGAATTTTCCCAGCATGGTCGGGTCCCGGCGCTGGTCAAATTCACAGTATTCAAGATGTCGAGTGGGACAAGGCCAACGGCTTCTTAGGTTTCACGGCGACCGTTCAAGGTGGTTCTTGGTTTCAAGACGTTGGAGCGAAGATTCGTTTCAACTTTAAGAGCTTTGTTCACAACGATAAGTTTGAAGCGACTCCTTACAGCCCGCTCAACGCGAAACACTTAAACGCACTGCACGTCATGGGCGAAAAGGCCGAAGGCATTTCGCAGATCTGGGCTGCTGCGAAGTGGGACCTCTCAAAAACTCACGACATCTATACTTACGGATTCCCTGATGACTACATGCTGCTCGCCGAGAAAGTCGTTGCTCAGTGGAACGACGCTTTTAAGGCGATCGGGAAACCTGCGGCTTTCCGATTGAACAAGACCAAGATGAAATATCCATATGACCTTCGTTATCCAATGATGGTTTGGGTTGAGGACTCGCAGATCTCTGCATACTCACCGCTTGGCGTGGGCATGGCGCAAGCCGATGTCCTCAATGGCGAATTGATCTGGGGACAAGTCACTCTCTTCGGCGGAATGCTCGAGCGCTATGTGAAAATGCACATGGGCCCCGTCGGAAGTAGTTCGGCAAACGCTAAAGGTGCGGGACCCCAGTTAAGTCAGGCACCCGCCTTTTTCGACACTTACTTCAATCCGACAAAAACACTGCAGAGTCCTCCGGGCCTCAGTGCAGGTTCGCTCGGAAGACTCGAAGCCTATGTAACTGGGCTTACACCGAAACCTTCGTTAAAAGAAATCACGTTGCGCGCTGGCGAGAAACCAACGCCAACACAAATCCAAGCGGCGATGGAACAGGCAGAGAGCGCGTTCAAACAGAAATCTGAGTTGATTCAACAGAATCTGCGAAAGAGTTTTGACCAGACGTCTGGCGATTTGCAGGCGAACCGCGAGCGATCGGATTCGATTCGTCTCGATGCTCGGCATCTTTATGGTTTCGCTAGCGGCGCGACACAGGAAGCAAGAATCCGTGCCTTCGGAAAAGACGAAGGGTCGATGTCGAGCCGAGAGCGAATGACTAAATTTTCCGCTCGGTCTTCTGACGATCTGAAACGAGTTTCCGGCGGAGTTCTGTTCGATGCCGATCGTCGGTTCATCGATATCGCGCCATCTATCTTAGCTGGATTCCAAAAATCTGGCGTCTCTTATGAAGATGGATTGCGAAAAGTAATTCATGAACTGATGCTGCACGAGTTTGGTCACATGATCGGGCTCGGACATCAATTCAAAGAAAACATTTTGCCGCCAGACGGAACCGTACCTTCGAAGTATGTTACTTCGTTGAAAAAAGCGGCCGCAAACGGATGGACGAACTCGACTTCTGTGATGGGATACAAACATCCCGTTACCGAAATCGTCGAAGATGAAAACCTGATTACTCCTGGTCCACAGGACTTGCTGACACTTCGTTATCTCTATAACCGCGAATATGCGACGTTCCGTCGAGGAAGCTCGGACGCGGAATTCTCGTTCGCGAAAGTTCCACCAAGTGGAGTGATTCCGGCGTCAGATCCGGACAAAGCGGGATACACGACGTCGTATTTCCCTCAGTGCAACGACTTCGACGCTTCATTCGGAACCGATCCTTATTGCAATCGTTTTGATCGCGGTAACGACGCGGCGTCGATCGTGAAAAACTATTTCGACGATCTGAACGCGAACATGGTTTCAAAAATCTTCGCCTTTACTGATGCTCGCGGTGGAAACACTGAAGAAGCTGAAGGCTACTTGATGTGGAGATCGCTAGGCACACTTGGTCGAATCCGCACGTTCTACGATCACATGCGCCAGAAATTCGAGACCGAGATCCGTCAAATTTCGAACAGTCGACGCGACCTCTATGAATTCTCGCGAGTTTGTTCGGATGAGATGGAAGGCAGCGCCCTTTTGAAATCAGTCTTCGCTGACAAGCCCGAGCTGAAAGAGCTCTGCAAGGTCAATCGAATGGCCGTTCGCGAGATGACGAACCTCCTGACGATTCCAGGACCAGATCGTTCGCGCATGGATTGGGACAATGCGAACATTGCTGCTGGAATGACCGGTGGCGATGCAGATTCCGATTGGTCACGTGTATGGGGAACTCACACCGCGCTGTCAGTGTTGCCGATCAAGCTTTCGGCGATGAACGCACTGACAACGCCGTTTCCTTACACGATGCTTGGCGGATGGATGTTCCCGATTCACCGTTACTCGGGCTCAGATGGGTTATTCTCTTACTCGACGCTTTTCCCTGTTGAATTCACACAGGCGATGGCGAGTGGCGTAGAAAAGAACCTCAAATTCAATTCGTTCTCGGGAAATTCTGGAACGATGGGAATGCCGATCATGTCGATGGGCTATTTCCTCGATCAGCAGTCGTACGGCAACGATTCGACTCGCATGCCGAAGGATTTTATCGAGAACATCCGAAATCAAACGAGCTTCCGCCTTTCGTTTAAGGCGATTATTCTCTCGATGAAAACTCGAGAAGATAAAACGCGCGTCACGCACTTCGTTGCCTCGCTCTATGATCCGAACACCGATCAATCGCAGCGAATTCCAGAAGCATTTGTGCTTCCTGGCGGGAAACTTGTCGTTCGCGCGGCAAGCAGAAACTTCGTTTCTCCAATTACAAAAATTATGTTCCTCAGCGACGAGACTGCGTTTGCGTGGGCTTATCACATTGAATACGACGACAAACATGACGACGTTCTCGTTGCTCATAGCGCGAAGGCGACGCTCGAGAAGCTGAATAACAGCATTCTCGATAACTGTATCCGCGGAAACAACGACGGTCTCGCTAGTCATTTCAACGCGCAGCTTGATCCCGCTAAATTTCCGGGATTCTTCGTCATGAGCGGAATCGCGAACGATGCAGGAAAACAGTTGCGCTTTTTCGAAAGCGTTCGCGACAACTTTTCCACGTACGTCGATGAGCGGAAGATCAAAACCGGCGAGGGAGTAATCCCCGAGCGTTGTGAAAAAGCAGTCACAGGCGTCAGTATGCTCGTCTCGACAGCGGCGGTTCTCAACGGATACTTCCTTCCGGAAGTCCTCGATTACTTGGTGAAATAATGAAGCAATTGAAACGGGTTTCTATGAAAATCTTGAGCCGTTCCCGCCTGCTTCTGCTAGCTGCATTGGTCAGCCAGGTTGCGATCGCTTGTACCGAGCGCGAAGTGACTGTGACAAAGCACGAAGGCCCCGTCGTTGGCGACGAAGTCGTTGTTGTCCCAGCCAACGAGTCCGTTCAGTTCACGGCGCTTAACGAAGTCGACACCGCGTCGATCAATACCCGCATCGTTGCCGCTCGCAAAAAGTCGATGAAGCCATCGACCACAGCAGAACGTCTCGACACGCTGAAGGTTCTAGAACCTTTCGTACTCAATCGCGTGTTCCTCGACGAACCGAAAGTCATTCACACAAAACCGATGCGGGCGGCACTCAGCGCGTTCGTCGGAACTTTGGTGGATCTAGCGGAAACAAACCCTGAAGCGGCCGCACCGTGGATCGAAAAAGCTCGTATCGCAATCGAATCTGGTTGCGACGGAGCACTTCGCGGTTGCACAAACTTGCTGTTTTTCCGCGGCGATGGCGACTCTTCAAAAATCATGGCGCTTTCCGCCAAGAGTTTAAATTCCGCAATCGACGCAGCGAAATCATCTGAAAAAGACGGACTCGTTCGTCTTTACTATCGAAGACTCGGAGTCGCATTTGATCTTAAAAATCAGATCGCCGATCCACAGTTCGAATTCATGTATCTAGCACGCGCACGCGACTATGCGGACGCCTTCGAGAATTCGAAAGAGAAGTCACGTGAACGTGACTTGTTGGCGCGCCATTCTGAAGTGTTCGAAATCATTTTGAACAGATTCAATCCGGATATCTCGGACCCCGCATTTCGTGCGCAGTACGAAGAATTCGTAAACGCGTTTTCACCTTGGAACTACTCGCGTCGAGTTGAAAATCCATTTGGTGCGGCCGCGACTCGAATGCTGACACTGGCCGCGAAGAGCTTCCTGTATAATGGCAAAAACGGTGCTTTGTCCGATTCGTTGGTCGCTTCGATTAAAAAATCGCAAGCAACTACTGTTAACTTCCCGGATTGCCCCAAGGTGGAAAAATCCACTGAAGATCCGCTGGACAGCCTCGATGACTCATTCGCGACGATAACAAACGCATTGAAATGCCAAGAGCCCGGCCTGTGGAAGAATCTGCTTTTGTCGGACTCGATTCCACGCGATGAGTATTTCTTCATCGTCGATCGCGTTTACGGCGACCACCTGACACCCGATGACGCGAGCGAAATCTGGCGCGGAAGCCATCGCAATGCAAACGCCGTTATGAAGGCCGCCGAGCAATATATAAAGATTCAGATCGCCGGACAAATCGTTCGTACGAATCGTTACATGAACACGATTTATTCGAACAAGGAATGGTCGTCGGCGACTCTTTTCCAAAACGCCGTTGAAAAGTCATACCCGATCTCGACGCAATGGAATCAGATGCTCAGTCGAATCGACCGTATTCAACTGTTCATCGACCGGAACTTGAAAGCACCAGACGATGCTCTCAATACTCAGGAATATAAAAATCTCAATCGGATGCTTACGAGCCTTCGCCGAAACATTAAATACGTATCCGTTTATCCGAACATGATGTTGATGGCGTACTACATGGCCGAAGTGAAATTCAAGATTCCCGTTGCTACTTTCTTCGGTAGCTACGAGATCGATGCGGGCACTATCATCAGCTGGTACTTCGATGGTAAACTCGCGCCTCTTTTCAACTTCGGTAACGACGGCGAACCTTTAAAACGAATCGAAACGCTGTATGCATTTCTCTTCGCGTTGAAAACCGAAACATTCAAATCGTTCTCTGTCGAAGTCCCTAAGTTTTTCGAAGTCGTCATCGGAAAATATCTCGATTCAGATCGAATCGAGCTCGAGGAGTCGCTCGAAGGAATTCGCAAGAACATGCGCCAGAGCTCGGCTATGTCGAAGTTCCTGGAAGTATGCCGTCAGGACAAGGACTTCCTCGCTCAAGGTATCAAGCCAGGCTCAAAGGGCGCGACACTCGCAATCGAGTTTTCGAATATGGCCCTCGGTCTCTATACTGGTAGCTCGAAGACATACGGCACAGATGCGATGGGCTTCCACAGTTCGGCATTGGTTAAAAAAGTAAAAGGCGTCAACGACAACCTTCGTCGCAAACTTGAATTCGTCGGCATCATGTCATCTCTCTACGACAAACATCTCGAGAAATCGGGAGTTGAGGAAAAAGAACGTCGTGAGCTCGCTGCAAAAGTAGAGATGAATCTTGCGGTGGTCAAGCGTCTGCAGCGTGAGTACTTAACTGAGGTCACTCGGTGGAACAAAGAACTCTCGAGCTGCATTGATCAATCTGTAAAACTCGAAATCGATCGTCAGAACGACGCTGTCGAATTCGAACTTCGACATTTGCGTGAAGTTTGGAAGCGGATGAAGGCGCTGCGTGCGAATAATAGTCCGCAGAACCTTAAAGCCGCGAACGACTATATGGTTTCGACTCTCGACTTGTCGAACTTGAACAGTGCGAAAGAGTATAAGCCAATCAGCCAGGTCACTGCTGACGAATACGTCTATGCAGAACTCGATGTCTTGTTGCGATTGCGCATGAACCTGCGCACGATCGCACCGAACGTGCGCATCCTTATGCCGGCCGATTTAACTGACACTGGCTACTGGAAAGAGCGAAAGCTCGTCGCCCTTTCGTTCCGAGAGAACGAAAAGGATTTCATCAACGACGGTCTTCGTAACTTCAACGATTCTTACAGCGCGTACGCTCGTTGGCTGATGACGATTCCTGAAGCGGAGATTTTCTCGAACCGTCTCGCTCTGATGGTCGAGTTGTATAAGCTTGGCAAAATTGAGGTCTATGACACTTCTGCCCTCTCGTGCACAGGTAAGATCAACATTACCGAGTGTCCGATCAAGGATGATTTCAAAGTCACTGCGACTCAAATCGTAAACGAAGCAGCGAACATCGTTTCCTTGATGTCCATGACTGAAAAGGACGGCAAAGCGAAACGTGATACGCAATACCTCGAACTGCTCGGAGCAACCGGTCGTTGGGGTAAAGACAAACTTAAAGACTTCATGCTCGACAAGAACGGCGATCCGATTTCTCTGTTTGAGTTCATCTATAAGTCGTTGTCAGAGGATGAAGCCGCGTTAAATGAAGTGCGCGAATTCAACATCACGGCAAAGTCGGTTGGAAACTTCTTGTTTGCTCCAGAAGAAGAATTCTCGACAATTCTGGGTCAAGGCTTCGGTCCACTCGTTAACAATCACTTCGCACGAGTTCGTGAACTTGAGACAGCTATCAAGGCGCGCGAAACTGTGGATGGAAAGTCTGGCAATATTCTCGATTACGGTTACGAAAGCCGTGAGGGTGTCA
>JAYSYF010000064.1:0-6423 GCA_043716655.1 Bdellovibrionales bacterium
ACAGACAGTGCTGGTTTACCGGGCGGTGGTATCAACGCTTCGCTTTCGGCAATCTCGGTCGCGACGTTATGGTAATAAACTACGAACGGAACCAAAAATAAAACCAACAACAGGTACTTGCGCATTAGCGATTTGCCGCTTCTTGTTCGGCCATTCGTTTGCGTGCGGCCTCGAGTTCGATATCCTTGAAGACCTTATAGGCGTCGTTAATTCGTTGCGAAGCCAAAACGCCTTTCATTCCTTCAGAACTCTCTCGAACGGCAAATACTGCCATCAACTTTTGGTAAGCGGCCTTGATCACTCGAATTTCCATTTTGTCTGTCGTGCCTAGGATGTAATGTGCATAATCGATTTTGTTTTCGAGCTGATTGAAATTCGACGATTCACCGCGCGCGGTTTTCTGCCATTCTTCAAATGATGGAGGAACAGCCTTCGCATTTCCGCGGTCCCAATCTTTGATAGCAGCGGGTTTCGCGCGTGCCTTGAGCAGCGAATCCATATAATCGGCCGTAGCTTGATCGCCCCACTCCGAGTTGCGATCAGACTGACTGCCGCTCGTGCCTGACCTCGTGTTTTGCGAAGGCGGCGGATCGATTGGATTTACGTGCTCATATTGTCCCGATCGGAAATTCATGCGCATGTCGGACCAGGAATCGGGACTCGCAGCATTCACAGTTTTAACGTCTGCATCTGCTTGCATACGGAAAATCGCGCGTGCAAGTTTGTGTTCGTTCTCTGGCGAACGCACGGAACCAACAACTTGGCTGTCGAAGCTCACATAGTCAGCTGTGCGAAGTGTAAGGTCGACGGCGCCATTGTCGTCTAACGTGAAAGTACCTGCCGAGAAAATTTTCCGTCCGTGTCCGAGTCGAAGCAACTGAGGTCGCAAGTTAGTAGAAGCATCGCCAAGGGGAGAAACCTTCAGCTGTCCGTCTTCAGTAATGACATACATGTATTTCGCTCCGCCACTGGCGCGAAAACGCTTCAGAACATATTCCGGCGAGAGTCGTCCGAAGACGTCCATCGCATTCCAATTTGAATTCGCTTTCTCTGCGGGAGTTAACAAGTCCGAGATATCTCCAAATTGTTTTTCCACCCACGCTCTTACTGCGTGGTGACCTTGAACAGACATTTTATCGGTAATAGATTTTGCTTCGCCAGTGACACCTGGTGCGCGCAAGAAGTCGGTATGTCCGCGTGGTTTTATTCCGAGACGCGAAGCAAGCATTTGCGTGCTGATTTGGTTTGGCGTGAGCGACTCGAAGAAAACAGCGGCAGCGTCTAAACGTAATTGAGCGCTTAGCGGAGGAATCGATTTCACTTCGTTGAGATTAATCATACCGACATGGCGCACGCGTTCGCCGCCGTCGCTTCGCTGTGGGACCCACTCGGCGTAAATTTGAGCTTCGCCTTTGTTATTGACGTGCAGATCCAAGACTCGGGCGGGCACAGCTTTGGTTTCTCCTTGCGGAGTGAACCAGAAATGACGGTTTTCACTTTCGCTACTGAGTTCGTTTCTTGCGCGATTTTGAGTTCGAACTGCAAGCGCAGCTTCTTGAGAAATTCCTCCGCGGCCCGAGACAACTTCTCGCGAGTTACCGCCAGTGGTCGCTACAGAACCTGATCGCGGCGCTTCGAGTGAGAGTGCGCCAGTTTCATATTGTTTTAGAGCGGGCGCCAGAAGGCGAGGGTCTTCGGCCGTTGCTTTCGTGATCGTTTGAATCACTTTAGCATCCAGCGGAGTGTCGGCATAGAGCTCGCGTACATAATTTTCTGCGAGTTTCAATTTCTCGGATGAAGACAAACTCGCAAGAGGACGCGCCGGAGCCGAATTCGCGATCAGATTAGCGGCACGCGGGGCATCGGTGCCCGTTCGCAATTGAATCGATGCAGCGTCACCACTGACGTTCGGAAAGAGCGGATCACCGGGTGCTCCGGTCACTCTGTGAGTATCTCCGAGATACTCTCTCGGTATGACGGGAGCTTGTGGCATCTGGCTAAATTGTCCACGCATCACTGTATTTTCGCCGTTGAACTTTTCCGCCGGTAAAACGAGTGCTTTCATCGCTTCCGCACACGGCACAAGCGCCGTTGTTTTTTTCGCGGGAGCAGCGATTTTTTTCGGAGCCGAAAATGTGACTTCAGCAGAGAAGGCGATCAGCAATAGTAGAGGGAGGAAACGCATTAATTCTTATCGGTCGCGACGACCCGATTTGAGAGGGTCCATACTGACGAACGTCGTGCGCAAAATCGGAACTGGACCGGGCGGGACACGAGAGAACGATAGAATTTCTCTCTGCAAGGGGGCAATCGATGTGTTATTCCGCTATGGTCTTACAGAACGCGAAGAAGTTGGCTTTGAGATACAACGCAAGAATTCAAACCGCAAAGATCGGTTTGGTCTTTTAAACGCCCCCGAATCTGTGGACGCAACTGCGGAGCTGGATGATGAAGCTCTTCTTTTGGAATTAGGGGCAGTCCCTTCTGAGGAATCTGACATTACAAAACTCAAGCACGTTCGAACTCGTGCTGAGGTTCACGCAGCCGAAGAGATTGCTCGACGCACTCCGTGCCTTGATTTCTCGAAGTTCAAACCTCTCTTCTCAAAGGTGCAGGACGAGATTGAATCTGGATACCGCCAGACAAGAGAGTTTCGTCAGTACGCTCAAATTAAGGTTGGAGAGTTTTTTATCTTAGGTGGCCAAAAAATATATGTGGCCGAAATGGGGGAGGAATTCGTTAGTGAATATGACCGGCCGGATCGGCGCCTCCGTCTGATTTATGACAATGGAACCGAGAGTGATTTGCTTCTGCGTTCACTGCAAAGAGCTTTGAACAAGGACAATGCTGGTCGCAGAATTACTGATCCTACATTGGTTGGCCCTTTGTTCACTGGGATCCCTGAGGTAAGTGATACCGCTAGTGGCACGGTGTATGTGTTGCGAAGCAAATCCGAGCACCCGATTGTTTTTAAAAGTCGCGATGTGATTCACAAAATCGGGGTTACGAGCGGCGACATCAAGCGACGTATTGCCACCGCTAAAATTGATCCGACTTTTTTGATGGCTGAAGTAGAAATCGTTGCATCATACGAGCTTTCGAACGCATCAAGAATGGTTCAATCATTCGTTGTCGTTACGACGCCCACTTAGGCAAAACTATCGATGAGGCAGAGTAACCGCGCTCAACGCGAACTTGCATCGCGCGCTCCGTAATCCATGCGCAACACGCATAATAACTGTTCAGACTTGCATTTTACGAATGGCGCCGAGGTGCGTAGACCCGTGTTCATTGAAACGGTTTACAAACAACTCGCTCGAAAGAGTGAATCAAAAACGGAGTCCTCCCATGAAATCAGTATTCGCAGCAGCAGTTATTGCAGTCGTCGCTTTCTCTGGTTCTTTCGCACAAGCAGAAGGCTTCAAATGCCAAACAGTGCAAGGTGATCTGAACGTAAAGATCTATCACCACAACGAACCATCGATCGGCACACGCGTGGTATCGACCATGATCGTGTCGGATCCATCGATCCTCGCAGGTCGCAAGACCGTGGCGCTCTTCACGTCGAACAAAGGCACGCTCTCGCTCGTAAGCGAAGGCTCGTACTTGGCGACAGTTGATCTTCGCATGGTTGAATCGCGCACTAAGGGCGAATACCTCGTAGGAACACGTCTCGGTGAGCTCAGCACCATCGCTGTTGATCTGGATTTCAGCTACGCGGCACCGGTTGCTGATGGAGACATGGTCGTTGGCAGCGCTACATTCACAAAACGTTCAGGAGAAGTTATCGAGCGCGAAATGGTATGCGCACGTTACTTGAAAGCTGACTAGTTCTCGGCTTTCTCGAGAAAAAGAAAATCAGCAGCTGTGATGGCTGCTGATTTTTTTTGAGCGGAGCTTCGGCGGCGGTTACATTCCTTCAAGATCGCGCATGGTCTGCTTGACGAAATCGGATTCGGCTTCGGTAAGTGGGCGATTGTGAAGATCTGCGCTGCCTAGGATTTCGAGTGCCTTTTTAGCAGGCTCGCGCTGTTCACGCAGCAGGCGTCGATTGGCAAGATACTGACGAAGGCGTTCGCGCATTTCCGTGCTCGAATCTCGGCTGAGAGCAGAAAATCGCCCAGTGGGGTAGATCGACGGTCCCACGGCTTTTTCCGCTTCGTCGATGGCGGCGAGTGCGCGGTTTTTTCGATCGAGAAAAGCTTTGAATTCAGCCGGGTTCAGCTCTGAAAGAGTTCGTTTAAAATCCGCATCTGAAAGCGACCGAAGCCGTTCGACAACGTCTTTGCTGATCAAAGTGACCGAAATTTCGTTTGCGACCTTTGCTTTTTCGACATCGGACTTTCCAGTGTTTTTTAATATTTCGAGACGCGATTGAATGTAACCGACGAAATCTGGGGCGCTGGAAGATGCTTCCGTAGTTAAAAATGCGCTTTCGTTGTCGATCGCAATCGTTCGGCCTTGGTGCGTCAGATGATTTGCCGCAATCCGGTCTTCGTGAGCGATCAAAAAATCGAAGAGACGTAAAGAATTTGGATTGGGAACAAGGGCGACATCATCGACATCGCGAACAAATAATTGTACGACACCGGGTCGACCGTTGAATTTTCTGGCGACAGTGATGGGCACGATGTTGGCGCCAATCAATTGATCGAATTTGTAAACGGTCACTTCACGCATGACAGCGCGTTTTGGGTTTCCGAAGTCGTCGTTCCAGGTTTTCCAGGCGCCTTTTCGTCCGTCGACGAACTCTAAGAAAGTTAAGTCACTCATCTCGGCTCGCATTTGATCGACTTCGAATTTCGCGATCGCGGACTTTTTTAGCGACTCGGTAACTTCTTGCTTGAGCCGCTCCGCCGCTTTGAAACGCCCACTCGCGATAAGCTCCCATATCACGATCTGAGAGTTTCGTTTTAACCCGAACGTGCCAAACCGCTTCGCGCAGTCGTCGACATCGGCCGCGAGCGCCATGTCGAACACGATGAGGAGTGATAAAATGAAAATCAAAGCGCGGATCATCGTCTCTTTTCGGTATATCTTGGCATCGGCAATACGGACTTTAGGCTATTGAATTCTTCGGCTAACCGTTGTTAGGTTGTCCATCAATCTAGGGGGCCGGATCAATGGGAAATTCATGGCGAAACAGCGCAGTCATTTTGTTAACGACAGTGGCGCTTTCAGCGTGTGGCAGCGATTCGGGCGGTCCGGGCCAAAGTGGTGACGGAAAACCTGCTCCTTCGAATCGGGTGAACTGGTCAGCCGTTCCTTCCGAATTCAATCCGAGAATGGAAGACGTGGCTTTTCAAACCAGCGGCTTTGATAAAATTCAAGTCGATGCGTTTGGTTTCGATGACGATGTCGAGATTATTTATTCCGCGGAAACTCCTGCGAATACCGGAGTTCTTCGCATCTTCAAAGTTTGGAAAAAATCTGCGTCTTGGGGAGATCTCAAAACGCGGCCCAACGGAACGACGCTCGATCTTAAAAATTACGGTAGCTATCAATGCTCAATCAAAGTGACGAACGGCTCAATTGCGGCGCTTGAGGGCGGCTGTTATGTACGGCTTCAGATTTTTCTTCCTGTCGGAACAGAAATCGAAATCTACAATGTCGGGCAGTTGATTTCGCGAAGATTTATTCCAATCGATACGAAGACTTTTCTTGATCAAATCGATGATGCGTCGTTTGCCGATGACAAATTCGTCGTTATTGAAAATTTCCTGGCCTCATACAACGGAATGGTAAAAAAACCGGCGCTGACTTCAGAGCAGATGGGCACCGTTGTTGACGAATTCGCACGCGGTTCGGACCAACTGAAGGCGCTTGAAAAGCTGCACGCGTTTGTCACGGATCGACAGAACTTATATGCGATGATCGAAAGTGAATTTGGTCATTTCGATAAGGAAGAAGCGCGAAAGATTGTTGGGAGCATTAGGTAGCTCAAGCGAGATTGGCTCCGAGAGTATTTCGCCAAAATCGTGATGAAGCTGCATCAGATTTGTGAGTTTCTCCCACTGCCAGATCGAAAGAGCAAACCAACGGTAGTTCGGGACAATGGGCTAAGCTCGCTGAAGGAGCTCGGCGGATGTGGGAGAAGTTTTTCCCGGGGAACATTTCGCCCACCCAGTACAGAATCTTAGTGCATCTAAAAAATGATTTTAGCGGCTGGAAATGTTTTGGCCCGTTTGATGAGGGCAGTGTCGCAAGTGAAATGGAAAAAATTAAGAAACTAATTCCAGCCCAACGTGAAATCGGTGTGGGCCGAATTGAAGGTCGCGGTGATCGAATGAATAAGATTGAAATATACAAGGGCCTCAGGCTCGTGAGCGAGGAAAACTTCCTTCGCTCGAAATCAAATCTCGCGGATTAAGAAAACCGATGAGTTACGGCGCGCTGATTTGCAACGGGCGACTTATTTTTTCA
>JAYSYF010000065.1:0-6423 GCA_043716655.1 Bdellovibrionales bacterium
AGGCGCGTTCGAAGTCGGCGGTGAACGCTTCAGGGTAGAGATGCTGTTTCCATCCCCTCAGAGGCGGAGTGAAATTTGGGATCTCGATTCCGTTTCGAATGCTAACGTCGATAAAGTTCCAGCCGTCTTGCACGGCATTATAGTCGGTAACTTCAAGTGTCTTCGCTTTTCGTAACCAAGGCGGCGTATAGTCGTCGTGGAAATTGTCAGGACTGCGAACTGGCTTTTCGAGCCGTTGTGCGCCGGCGCTTGGCGCGCCGAATTTAGGACGGTCAAGACGTCGATAGACATCGAGGTCGACGACGAAGCACTGGTGGTGAATTTCAAAGTACTCAGTCTTCCGGTCGAGGATATGCCCGAGAACTAGAAAGGGTTGTTCCGCGACACTTGCGAGGTGCCGTTCGAGTTCTTGGTAGAAGTCGTATCGAAGAACCATGTGGCCGTAACTTTGAACCAGGCACCAGCGAGCATCCGACTGCGCCGCTGTTTGCAGAAGCAGATCGATATTAGAATGTTCGATACGCGGTGTTTCGGGGAAGCAAGAGTTCAAATAGCGCAGTGTTAAATCCCGCACTCGTCTTGAGACAAAATCGTTCGCGATTTTATCGGAGCGATCCCAGAATGCAAAACACATCCGAAGTGACTCAGGTATTGTCATGTGAGGTTGGCTTCCGTGGCTTTTACGATTTGTTTTCGTGCGCTCCGAACAATCATGTCTTCGTAGCGTGCATTTTTCGAAAGGTTCTCGCCCTGAACGATCATGTGTATACGCGGAACATTCGACTGATTCCAGACGAAGTGTAGATTGCTCAGATCGGGCAAAATCGCAGAGCCTTCGCGAAAAGGTAAGATTCCTCGTTCGGGCATACCGAAGCGGCACTCGCTCGGCTGGTTCAGCGCGATGTTTATTCCGAAGAATCCCGGTTCTTTCTGATCACGGTGAGGGGCGATGTAGCCACCTGGTTCAAGCAACATGTAGCGAACGCGATAGTATCTTTCGATTGAAATCGTTTCCTTTAAGAACCGAACGGTCTCGGGACACTGGTCTGCGATCTCGGTGTACCGATACGGCGCCGCCTGGTGCGAAGTATGTCCATAGGACCCGAAGCTCTCGGTTTGCGTCGCCGACAAACCGTGAACGCACAGGGACTTCCAACCGGAGTGGCCGTACCCTGCCTGCTCATCATACTTGCGATGCGCAACAAACTGCGGAAGCAGCCGCGTGGCCTCTTGATAAATCGCGCGAATGGTCTCGATCGGCACGCCCAGATCCAGTTCGAGCCACGGCCAGCCGCTTTGGTACATGACGGATTCGTAATTGAGATGCACCGGAGCCTTGAATTCGGGAGACCGCTGGGAGGCCGCGTCCATCAGGGCTTGCAGCTCGTCCGTTGAAAGAACGTTCATGCGCCAAGTAGCGCACTTTGCAATTTGATTTTCAAGGATTTTGAGCCAATCATAAGCGGATGGACGCGCTTCAAAAGCATTGCTCGAAACTCTGGAACGGAATGGTTGTGCGTCACAACGGATTCGTTTTTCCCTGTTGCCAGCTGGGCAACCGCCCTGAAGTCGCCATAGGCAATATTAACGAGCAGTCGTTCGATGAAATTGTGAACGGGGAAAAAGTAAAAGAGATGCGACAACAGTCGCTCGATAGCCGTCTGCCTTGCTACGAGGGCTGCGACCAAGTGAAATATTATACGCCGTTCGAAATCGCACGGCCGAATGGAATTCTCGCGGATCCAAAACTCTATTTCGATTTACAGATCGAGTACGGCGAATTGTGCAACGTCGATTGCGTCATGTGCTGGCAGGACCGTTCGAACCGCAACATGCTTTCGTTCGACACGTTGAAGGAACGACTTCCGCTCGGATCTTGGAAGATCGTAAACGCCTATGGCGGCGAGGTTTTTGTCATGAAGGACGCGATGAAGCACATCGATCTCATGATGGAGAACCACGTGCCGATTATGATAACGACCAATGGCAAAGCGTTGTCGAGTCCCGAGCTGGTTCGCAAGATCGCTGGCGGTTGCAGGGGGCTCATCGTCTCAATTAACGCAGTCACCGAAGCGACGCACAACACAGTGATGCGCCCACAAAAACCGTTCTTTCACCAGGTCTTGGAAAACGTGCGAAATCTTCGAAGAGTCCGCGATGAGATGGGTTCGAAGTTGTGGATCAGCGGACACTTTACGGTCATCAAAGAGAGTCTTCACGAATTTCCGACGTTCATCGAAACGTTCCACGAAATGGGTTTTGACGAGGCCACCATTGGCTTCGATCATCGCCATTTTCCACATTACTTCGCCGAGAACCCGGCGGTGGTAGAGGAACTTCGTCCGCGCGTTCGCGCCGCGATGGAGAAAGCAAGCGGACGTCGTGTGACGCTCACTTCACACGACTTGTTTCTCTAAGGTTTCTTGCGCCGTAGACCCCATTGTTTGCCGATCTTTTCGAGAATCGCTTTCGCTATAACGTAATAACCGCCATCGCGATCTTTCGTATCAAGAAGTGGATGCACTGGATCGGCGTAAATCGTTTCGGGATGATCCTTAAATACATCCAGCAGGCTGTAAGAATTCAATCCCTTCGTCGCTCGACGCGTTTCAGTTTCGAGTCGTCGGTAGAGGTCGAAATTAGTCAGAGGTATAAAACCCGCTTCGTCCGAAGTTAGCCGCTTGCCGGTTGCTGCAATCGGCTGAAGAAAATGCGCCGAAGGAATTCCGAGTCTCGCAGCAACGTCGTGAAAATTTTGAATATATGCGATGTATCGTTGAACGTTGTACTGAACTATCTTTTCTTCATTCCAGTCCTTTGGCAGTCGGAAATAGTTTCCGAAGGCCGCATCGTAATCTTTGCTATCCGTGTAGTTCTCGAGACCCGCAATTGCGATTTGTCCAATCAGTGCGGCGACTCCTTGGTAGAGCGCACTGTTGTCCAGCCAGTTGCTGCTCGAAGCTTTCTGCATTTCGGCTTTCAGGTCTGCGAAGAATCGAACGTGAAATGGATAGTTACCGGAAATCATAAGGTACATGAATTCTTCGGGTTCATCGACCGATTGGTCTGATCGGAGTGAGACCACTTCATTTGCTCCGTCGAGCGCCAAGACGGCATCTGCGGACCGGCCGAAGCGCATCAGTACTCTTTCTTGTGTTGGCAACCGTGCTCCGCCGATCGCACCATCAAGAATACGAATATTTTCTCCCTGCGGACCGGTCCACCCTTCGTTCGCGACGACTTCGAGAATTGATGACGCAATCCCATCGTGCCGAGCCGCCAGAGAATCGGCTACTGAACCACCGAGTACGAGAATCGAAAAATGTTCGGGGCGACGTTCGAATGGGAAGTCGTATGTTCGGAATCCTTGGCGATTCACTCCTGGTAGCCGGCATGAACCAACGCGATTATACACCGAACCGAAGTCAGGATGGTATGTTACGATGTCTCGATGCGTGCAGCCGCGCCTATCGTGCGGCATCAGCACTTTGAGATAGGCATTTTGATTTGACTCGTAGGCAGCGCGTGCCCAGCCCGCTTGCGAGCGATCTTTATCCGGGAAAATCAGAAAGCGAATTGCGATTTCAACGAGCGCGAACGAAACGATCGTTGTTATCAAGAGCAAGGCTCCGAGAATTTGGTAACGCCAGCTCTTGAAAAAACTCTCTTCGGTTATCATCTGTCGTAACGTTACTGACCGCCTCAGGGGATTTCAATTTCATTGTCGGTACTTAAGCTATGCGTTGGGCGGTCCTGCGGCACGGCTTTCCAGTTCTGGAACACCTTGTTCCAGAACTAATGGACTCCGCCGGCGCGTCGCTGATATTCCAAAGAGGCATCTACTTTCCGACTCGCAAGAGTCATCGGAGCTGTCTCATGACAAAAGCTTTAGGTTTGATTTTGCTTCTACCTTCTCTGTTAATTTTTACCGGTTGCGTGCTCGTCGCCGAGCCGACGCCATGGGCTCCAAGTTCGTTTCGCGGCGATTATTCGGGTAAGGTCGATGTAGCACGAGCCGCTTTCACGAGTTCGGCTTCCAAGACCGAGCGGTCGGGAACTCGTCTCGATTTGTCTGAGTACGCGGCTCTCGATCGTCAGATCGAAGAACTCGTACGGATGTTTCCTATTAGTAGCCTCGATTCTCCAACCACGATGGTGTCCGATGAACCGGTCCGAAGAATCTCTTCTTCGTCTGCAAAAGTTCGAATTACCGGTATTACGGCGTGGAAGGTTTGCGATTCTCCTGAGTATCTCTCGTCGATGGTTTTCGATTTCGAGGGCGGCGCGATTAGCATCAGTCCAAAATCATGGTGGGCGCATGTCAGTTCTAGGTATTCGATCGACTACTCCGACTATTCACCTCAATACGAAATCTCGAGTAGCATGGTCGTGTCGACTTCGGGTGTAAGCGTCAGAAGCGGCGGCTATAGTTCGAGTCGATGCAGCGTTCATTACCATCTGCGCTTTGATGAAATGAGCCAGCGCAATGCCGCCGCGTTTGCCGAATGGCAACGCTCGCTCACAGATATTCGCGCGGAACTTTCGCAGTTGGTAAACGAAACGACTGTTGGTTATCCCTACGCTTCGAAATTGAAACGAATAGGCGAACGTATTCAGTTCGCCTATGAAACGTTGCCATAGCGGGGGAGCACGGGCTCTCGTTAAGATCGGAAGAACCTAAAATAGGTACTTGCGGTACGAGACGCTGGAGACAAGTCCGAGGGCGGCCATCGTGGTGAGCATGTTTGAGCCGCCGTAACTTAGCAAGGGCAGAGGAATACCGACGATCGGTAAAAGCCCGATGACCATGCTGACGTTGACGAACATGTGCCAGAACAAGGTGGCGGTGACTCCGACGGTTAGTAACGCACCTGCCTTATCTCGTGCGTGTGCTGCGATTCGGATCATCGCCAAGAAGAGCAAACCGAAAACCGAGACAGTAAAGAAGCTGCCGAGGAATCCGAACTCTTCGCTAAGAACCGAGAAGATAAAATCTGTGTGACGTTCCGGCAAGAACTCGAGCTGGGACTGAGTTCCCTTGCGGAAGCCTTTACCTAAAACCTGTCCTGAACCCACGGCGATTTTTGACTGGATACTGTTATAGCCTTTTCCTCGGGGATCACGTGCAGGATCTAGGAACGTGTAGATGCGATGCTTTTGGTAATCGCGCATTCCGAAAAACCACGCGCCGGTTGCGCCCATCAATGTAACGGCCGTAAGACCGACCAAGATGGCGCGACGAATGCGGACGAAGAAAAGAATTGAAACTCCGATGATCAACAACATCATGGCTGTTCCGAGATCGGGCTGCTCGGCCGTGATCAAGAATGGAATGCCGACCAAAATCAAAAGCGGAAACGCGAGATCCTTCACACCCATGCCGAGGTTGAACGACTTTTGTGAAAGCAACTTCGCAAGAACCAAAACCAGCGCAAGTTTCATCGTCTCAGAGGGTTGATAGCTGAAAATCCCGAGATCGAGCCAGCGCTGTGCGCCCAATGCGACTTTCCCGAAAAATTTGACCGCGATCAGCGCGAGCAAATTCAAAACATAGAGAGCGTAAGCGGCGCGAATAAAAAATTGATAATCGATAAGGGTGACGCTGAAAAAGACCACCCAACCCTTGAGTAGCCAAAAGACCTGAGACAGAAACAGGCGATCGGTTTGAACGGCGCCGAGACCGTGCGTGGCCGAATAGAGGTTGATGATGCCGATGACGTGCAGGGTGATCACTGGAATAATAAAATTCCAATCGAGCTTTTTTAGAAAGCCGCGCTCCTGAATTTGAAAGCCTGAATTATAATCTGCCACTTACTCTCCCTCAATCGGAGCTTCGATAACCGGCGCGGTCGACACCGGTGCTTGCACCGGTGTCCCGTCTTTCTTCTTGCGAAGATCACGATCAAGCCACTCTGGATGATATTTTGCGACATAAGCAGCGATCATCGCTTTTGCGACAGGCGCAGCTCCACTGGAGCCGTGACATGAATGTTCGGCGAGCACGCCGACTGCGATTTCTGGATTGTCGGCCGGAGCATAGCCGATAAACCAACCGTGGTGACGTTGATATTTCGGACGAGCTTCGCAGGAGTTATAAATTTGATCGGCCGAGAAGTTCATGACCTGCGACGTTCCGGTTTTACCAGCGATCTCGATGTAGTTGAGTTTCGAGCCCCGCGCGGTTCCGCGTTCGCCGTTAACAACCAGACGCATGCCTTCTTTCACAGCCTTGAAGACTTCTTTTTTGATATGGAATTCGCCGTTCATGTCGCCGAGATCTCGAGTCACAGTTGGAGTAAACTCACGAATCAATTTGTTGTCTGGCGTAAGAACTCGCTGGACCACGAATGGTTTTACGACTTTTCCTTCAGTGCCGATGGCGTTGTACGCAACGGCCATCTGCAGGGGATTGGTCAAGACGAA
>JAYSYF010000066.1:0-6388 GCA_043716655.1 Bdellovibrionales bacterium
CCCACAAGAGTTGGCGATCAACGTTTCTCGAGAGATCGGCCTCGGCTTGAAGTGCGAGATCGGTCGCTTCGTCTAATGCCTCGAACGACAACCGTGAAAGCCACAAAACTGCGCCAGCCCCCATCGAAGAAACTTTCTCAGACGAGTTTCGCTCAGATGACTTCAGATCAGAAGATCGTAGAGAAGACGTATCGGCAGATCGCAGGTCTGACGAGCGCAGAACACTTGCACTAGCAGACTTCGCACGCCACGCCATTGCCATCAAACGAACGCAGAATCGAAGTGCGGTGATTTGCAGATCGCGATCTTTCAACCGTTCACGCATAGCAATCAGTGCGTCCGTGCGATCGGCTCCACCGCCCGAAGGTCCGCATGCCTCGATCAGCCGTGAAACCATAGGCAAAACATCGACCGCCTCATCACCACCGCGTGCCGTTTCAATTGCGACGCCAGGAGAACCGCTCGACATTTCGATCGCCCAGTCTTCGATTTTCAAATCGGGCTCGACACCCGCAACCACTGTACGAACCTCCGAGTCCGACAGTGGCGCAAAACGTACGACCTGCGAACGTGAACGAATGGTCTGAAGCAACAACGCCGGACTTGGAGTCAGAAAAAAGAAGTGCACGCCGGGCGGCGGCTCTTCGACCGATTTCAAAAGTGCATTGGCCGCTTGCGGTCCGATCAAGTGCGCTTCATCAAAAATCATCACGAGCGGTTTTCCATCGCGCGCGAGACTCAAAAAATGAATGGCTTCGCGAATTTGTTCGATCTTAATGGAAGCGCCGTCCGGAGAAACGAAAAACAAAGACTCGGTCTGCGACATCGACTGCGTTAGATCGAGCGAGCGAGTTTCATCCGTCAAATCGCGCGCAAACTCGAGAGCGACAAGTTTTTTCCCAATGCCCGAAGGACCAGCGAATAAAAGTGAAGGAGGAACTCGCCCCTTCATCGCGCGAAGTCGCGCTCGAACGTCCGTGTGTCCAACTAATTTCATAGCGGCCCGCCTGAGTGATCCTTGGACACTATTTTATCCAACCGCGGCGAACGAGTTCGGAAACGGTTTTTTCGAGCAGCACGTCCGATGGCAGATCCGCATCGAGGACAAACCAACGATCTAGCTCTTCACGAACCTGCGCTAAAAATCCTTCGCGGACTCGCTCATGAAAATCGTCAGCCTCTTGCTCCATGCGATCGAGTGATTTTCCTGACGCTTCCGAAGCGCGGCGATTTTGCCGGCGCCGACTGACTTCAACTGTAAGATCGAGAAGTACGACAAGTTCGGGTCGATAGCCCTGTTCGGCAAAACGATTGAGCCGATCGATTTCAACGCGATCGAGGCCACGTGCGAAACATTGGAATGCGACCGTCGATTCGCTATAGCGATCGCACAAAACCCATTCGCCGAGAGCCAACGACGGTTTGATAACTTTGGAAACGTGTTGCGCACGGCTCGCTTCGTAAAGCAGAACTTCGGTCGCTGGAACCGGCGCTTCATCGCCTGTTCTCAGTATGAGACTGCGAATATCTTCGGCGAGCGGAGTTCCACCGGGTTCGCGTGTGACTCGCACTTTCACCGAACGACGTTCGAGCTCAGCCATCAGGCCGGCGATCAGGGTACTTTTCCCAGACCCGTCCAAACCTTCGAAAGACAAAAATCGCATCAGGCCGCTCTCCGTTGATTATGCATGGCGTCAAAGCTCACTCTACGCCACTTAATTTCCGATAAAACCGAGTAGACCCGCTCGTCACCCGCTCGCCATTTGGAGGCTTTCTGACCGCGCCGACTCAACCCTCGGAAACGCGTATACTTCTCGCTGAGGAAACTCAGTTTGTCTCGGACAAACTGCGTGACGCGCTTATCGAACGCGGATTCCAAGTTCAGACGGCCGTCAGCGGTAAAGAAGCGATCGAAATCGTTAACGAATGGCGTCCACATTTTGTGCTCTACGACATGATGATGTCGGATCTCGTCGGTCCCGCTTTTTTGGCGAAACTTAAAGCGGATGACCTTCTCGCCAGCGACAAAGTAAACAGCGATCGAACGCACGTCTTTGTGATGTCGTCACAAAACTCAACTGCGAATGTGAAAGAGTGTCTAAAAGCTGGCGCGAGCGATTATTTAGTAAAGCCGATGAAAGTCGAAGACCTCGTCAGTCGACTCATTCTGCATATGCAGATCAAGCGGCAGCTCACCGAAGCGCGGGCGGGCGATTTAACAGAGAGTGGTCGCGCTCTGCACTATATGCATCTCACTGAACTCTTGCTTCGCGAGAGTTTGAAAATGGCTCCGTCTGTGACCTCACTTTATAACTTGGTAGGTATGTTGAGCCTTGCGACTGAGGCCGTTCGCGTTTCGATGGTCGAAGCAAGATTAGGTTCGAATGAAGGAATCGTACGCGCTTCGAGCGACAAAAAAGATATCGATGGATTGAAACTCGATCTCGCGAAGTATCCAGAAATAGTATTCGTTTTGAGATCCGAAAAGACGCTCGCGCTCGACAATTTAAAACACGACGATACGATGCGAGACATCGCCGCACAATCGAAGTCGATTTCGTTTAATGCGATGATCGTTTGTCCCGTGCGATTCGGCGGAGACGTCTGGGGCGTCGTATCGGTTCGCCTCCCCGATACTAAGAAAAAGCTGTCGGACTTCGAAATTCGATTTGCCCAGTTAACAGCGCACGTTGCTGCCGGAGTCATCTCTCGCGAAACTCGCATGAAAAACGCCGTCTAAATAAGCAGCGCCGCGCGATCAGGGCCGCCTGACGCGTTACGAAAAGCATTGGACGACTCACCCGAAAACACTCTATAACCGAATCCTTAGTGTCGAACTAACTTAAGGATTCCCATGCTGACGGTCATCGCAACAATTCACATCATCGCTTGCTTACTCCTCATCGCTCTTGTGCTTTTGCAGGATCCGAAAAGCACAGGCGGCAGCGCTATGTTCGGCGGCGGCGGATCGAACACCGTGATCGGTGCAACGGGCGGCGCGACACTTCTACAAAAATTAACTCGTTATGCGGCGATTGTTTTCGGAGTTTGCTGCTTGTTGCTCACGATCCTCAGCCGACGCGATTCGGGCGGTTCCGTCATGGACGTTCCGATGTCTGCGCCATCGTCAAAGTCAGCACCACTTGAAGCTCCGGCGGCAACAATGCCATCAGCAACGGCTCCGGCGACGGCTCCGGTTCCGACGACTCCCCCAACAGCCCCGGCGAAGTGAGCGAGTCGGTCACTGAAGTTTCTGAAGAGCAAACTCCGCCACGTACGGACCTGCCGAGTTCTCTTCGAAGTAAGTTACCGCAGATCATCGCGGTACTTGCTGCCATCGTCGCGGTTCTCACAGCGCGCGAATTTTTTCTTGATACAGACAATGGATTAAATCCGGACCGCGCTTTCAGCGGACCTTTGGTCGGAGACATTCAGTCCATCGAAGGACAAGTGTTGATTCGTCCCCCGCGCGGTACCCGTTTCGAAGCAGCGAAGCCGGGCGCCTATCGCGCCGAATCCGTTTTACAAACTCAAGCAGCCTCGGCCGCAGTCATCGAGTTTCGACCCGGACCTACCTTGCGGCTGTTAGAGAATTCGCGGCTCGTAGCAGAAGTCGACTCATCACGCGATGGGGCGATCCAAGCCACAGTGCTTGCCGGCGAAGTGACCGTTCTTAATCCCGGTTCGAATCTTTCATTCATACTTTTGCACAATGGTATTTCGGTTCCGTTTCGCGACGGCGAAACGCCGATGCCAAGAACAGTTCCCTTGATTCGAGTTGGACCTGGTCTTGATGAACCGGGTGTTGACGGAACTGCGACTGCCGATCTCGAAGAGAAACTCGAAATAGAAAAAGAATCCGAACTCGCGACGGCGCCCGCGGTCGACATTGAAAGCGCAAATCCTGCGCCTGTAGCGGCTCCTGCCGATGGTCGACCAAAATCTTTGCCGTCAAAAGTTTCCGGCCTCAGCGCGAACGGACTGTTGCGCTCAACACTTACGAACGATGACATTCGGACTCAGGTGCGTTCTCAAGGCGGCAGTTTTCAGAAGTGTTATGTCACAATGGTAAATCGAATGTCGGAATCGAAAGTTTCCGCAGGAGCATTGCCGAAGGGCGAGACTCTTGTGTCTTTTAAAATCATGCCCACTGGAAAAGTTGAAGAGCAACGGGTGATCAAGTCACCGTTTAAAGACGCGACGTTTGATCGATGCATCGCTGAAGCGATCGGACGTTTGCGATTTCGGCAATTTCAAGGTGCGGCGATTCCCGTCGGTGAATTTCCGATTGTTCTCGAATAAGAATTTCGTTTTTTGAACAAAGGAGTGAGCATGCGTTTAGGATCAAACTTCAGACCGGTATTTACGTTTGCATTGGGTTTCGCGGCGATCGCGCTGATGACGGCGACGACACCGACACCTTCGCCAGCACCCGAGGCGGCACCGCCACCGAAGGCGACTCCCCTGCCTGCTGGAACATCAGCCGAGTCTGCGATGTCGACACCGGTGGCCATCAAAGAACCTGCGCCGATCAAAAACAAAGTGAATGAATTCTCAACTCGGACCGACGTAGGTAGCTGCTCGGAGAATTCGAAAAAGTGTTCGATTGACACCTATCTCGTGGCAAAGGCCCTCGACAATGCCGAGCTTGATTGGGAGCGGAGACTCTTTTTCAGAACGTACGAATTCAAAAAGGACACTCCACCACCTGTCATTAAAGTGAAGTCGTTAAAATTCGTTGGAAAGAAAATGGTTCACGTGACGAACGATCGCGGTGATGTTTACGAAGTTGAAATCAAGCGCGGTCACATGAAAAAACCTAAGAAGCCCCGCGAGTATTCCCGCTAGACTTCGAGCGAGCCGGCGTGCCAGCGCCACTCGCGGCCCAGGTTTACTGGTTGATGATATCTTCCAAGAATGTCAGCGGCTCGTTAGCCTGGGTCGGACGGCCATTGACGAAGAAGTAGGCGCCCGGCGCGAGCCCCAAGTTTTCGGCTCGCTTAAGATGATCTTGCAATTCTGAAACCGTCGACGCGGATTTTAAACACTGTTCGAACTTAGCTCCATCCAGCGAAGCTTTCGTTGCAAGCGACAGTAAGTCGCCGGGTTCGCGCGGCGGATTTTCAAACGCGGCCGCATGAAACGGGTGGAACTTCGTTTGCTCGTTTGCACAAATGGCGGCGAGTGCCGTTTGAAACGCAATCGAGGTTGGGGGCTCGCGAAGCGAGAGGTGATAGCGAACTTCGAGCTCGTCTTTAAATTTTTCGACAAGTGCTCGAGTATTTTCGTGAGCGATTTTGCATAGAGAACAATGATAATTGAAAAATACGTCGAGCCGTTGATCCGCACCTTTCGGCGAAATCGATTCCAACTTGCTGGCACCGACTTTGACCGGAGCCGGCAAAAACTTCATCGGAATTTTCCAGAGAACAGCAGCGCTGACTCTTTGTGACTGACGCGCCCGAGACTCGGCGGCTTTTTGCATTTGAAAATTTCGAACGAGATCGCGGCGCGCGCTCTCTGACAGCTTCGACAAGTTTATTTTTCGTTCGTCCGCGAAACTATTTAGTTCGGCCGGAGTATAACTACGCTTGAAAGGATCTTCGTTTTCCTCCGGGCGTGCGCTGACCTTTTCAGACGATGTTTTTTCAAAGATTCGAAGCGCCGTCGTTTTTTTTAAGACGTAAATATTCTTTTCGAGCTGAACGAGATCGTCTTGAATCAAAGGAAGCACTTCGCCCGCAGTGACTTTGTGTTCGCCGAGAACCGCATAAACCGTCGACGGTGCTTCATACGTCGAACCACGCCTGAACCCAATCCACCCGCCCACACCTGCTCCGACGAACAAGCAAACCACGGCGATGACAATCGTGATTTTTAATGAGTATTGACGATTCATGATGCTGATAGCCTGACGCAAAACTCAGAACGCGTCCAACAGAAATACTTAAGGATTAACGGTTCCGCCGTACAAGCTTCCGGTGCCTGCCACGACCCCGTTCACGGTCAACACGCCTCCACTTTTCGTAAGCGTGTTGCCTGCGAGCGCGAGACTGAGCGTGTTTAAGCTTGCGCCGGCCATATTTGGAGCACCAGTCGTTACACTCGTCGCGTTGTTGACATAGACCGTCCCGCCCATCGAGACCGAATTTGCTCCGGAATTTATGTTCAGATTAGGAAGCTGCGGATACACTCCCGAAGCAGAGATGGTCTGGCCCGAAGCATTGCCGGCAACTACGACCGTCGACGTCCCGACCGCTCCCCGACTGCTGACAATGACATTTCCATAGACGTTGAAAGTTCCGTTGTTGATCGTGCGCGGCTGCCCCCAATAAGGACCATAACTAATGTTGAGATCCCCGCCGACGATGAAATTGCCGGCACCCAA
>JAYSYF010000067.1:0-6343 GCA_043716655.1 Bdellovibrionales bacterium
TGCGCCGTCCGTTGGTACTCCGGATAGCAAAAGATGCGTTTTGTTTGCTCCGCTCGTCTTTATTTCAAGAACTTCGGCTGGAGTCGCCGTTCCGATACCCACGTTGCCGCCATTCGGTGCGAGAAGGACATAACCTTTGGTGGCGTCCGAAGTTGATTCGAGTGTTAAATTACCACTCGCCGTGCTGTTTCCATAAACTGTGTTGCCACCCATTTTCAAAGTGCCGGTCATCGGTATCGTTCCGTTAGCTAGGAAATCTCCAGAACCCGCGCTTGGTGAATAGTATTCCCAGACGTTTCCGCCGTTGTTCCAACGAATGCTCTGTCCGTTTTGTCCAAGGGCAGGAGTAGCCGGTAACGTCTTTGTAATGAACTGAGTGTCAGCGTAAGCTTTTGTCGCGGCACCATCACCGACAGTCGGTGATGCGAGACCGCTGATCTTTCGTGTTCCCGCGCCACCACCGTCAACATCCCAATCAAGTGACAAGACTGAAGTTCCATCTTTACGAATGAAATTTGAATCCGAACTTGTCGCCACAGCATCGACATATTGTTTAGTCGATGCGCCCAAGTTCGCTGACGGATCTGCTGACAGAGCGAGAAGCCCGGTCATCGTGTCGCCGGCTTTGTTCACTGGTGTATAGGTCAACGCACCAGTGATATCGCCTGCAGCGAGATTCGAGTTCACCCAGTTCGTGCCGTTGTATTTCAAGAAGTTACCCGACGTAATCGCTGTGATCGAAACCCCAGTGCCCTTGATCTTATCTACCGACGTCGCGCTGTAAACGCCACTCACGTCACCCGCGAAAACCGTCGCAGCTGGCAATGCGCCTGTGATTCGCGAGTCGTCGCCGGCCGCAACTGTGTTGGCGGCGGTACCCACGTTCAAAGTTAGAGCCGGAGTGGTTGTTCCCGTCGCCACCGACAAATAAGAATTCGCTGACGAAACGGAAGTGACTGTTCCCCCGCCGCCGATCAAATCAACAAACGCGCCGTTATTTTCCGAAACTTTGAATTTGTTGGTAGCAGTGTCGTAGTAGAGTTTACCTTGCGCGAGTGCCGCAGCCGGAGCCGCTGTCGCTCGGAAGGTCGCCGCACCATTCACGTCGAGCAAAGTCGATGGAGAGGCAGTTCCGATACCAACATTGCCGCCGGTGAATGTCGCAGCGTAGCCCGCACCCGACTGCGTAACAGCAAGGGCTGCCAGCGCTGAATTTGTGTTGTTAACCAGCGCCCCAGTCATCGTACCACCCGCGAGCGGAAGCTTCGTTGCGTCGGCCGTAGAAGAAGTTCCGATCAAGTCCCAAGTCGTTCCGTTGTCGCGATAAATTTCTTTTGTATCGGTCGAAATCCAAACTCGACCAGCGGTTGTCCCAGCACCTTTCGCCGCATTCAATCCGCTTTCGATACTTGGAGTTCCTCCTACATTTCGAACAGCATCCGTAATGCCGTAGCCCAACAGTGTCGTCGGAAGCATCGACGTAATTTTAGTCCAAGGAATGTTCGGAACATCGTTAGCGACAAGAACACGGAACGTCGGCGTACCCGTCACTCCGTCCGGAGCCGCGAAAACTTTGTTAGCCGTCTGTGTTGCCCACGTGACCGCGATGGTACCCGCCGTCGTCACTGGCGCACCTGCAACCGAGAGTTCCGAGGGCGCGGTGAATCCGACGCTGGTAACAGTACCTGCGCCAGTGCCGACGATCGAAGGTCCCACTGAGGTCTGGAATTTTAATTTGTTATCCGAGGAGTCGTACCAAACCGAACCTGGCGCGGGAGCTGTCGGTGCACCCGCCATAACGGGCAACTGTGCGCCGCTTGCCGAATTCGAGCGCATGTAGTTTGTGCTGGTTCCATCAACGACCGACGTCAAAGAATTGAAACGCGTCGCTGAAGTGAACAAGCTTTCGAGATTCGTTTGTGACAATGCACTTCCACTCGCTGTATTGACCTTCAAGACGTCGGTCCCGCGCAATCCCTGCAGACTCTCTGCGCGTTCCGCAACGATCGCGTTTGGAACGGAATCGATTGTTAAATCCGGCGAAAGCGTTCGAGCCGCGCCACCCATCGACGGAGGTAGAATTTTGATACGAACGTAACGGCGCTTCGCAGCCGCAGCTCCGGCGGTGCAAGGTGAACCGTTTGAAAGCAATTTTCCGTTGATCGTACCGATGTTTTGAAACACGTTCGCCATCGAGTTCGCCGAGTCACCCGCGGTTCGCGAGGTGCTGCCGGTGATAGTTCCCACCTGCATCGAGAAATAACCTTTGGTCGAAAGCGTGTTGACGACCTGCGACTCTTCGTAAAGAACGCAAACTTTGTCTTCATCGAGAATCTGTACCGTGAATGCAACCGAAGCGTCTTGCAGAGGCGTTACACCTGTAGAATCGCTGTAGAGCCGTCCATCGAGGGTGAACGATTGCGGCACATCGGCGGCGAACGCGACATTAGAATCGACGCCGAAAAGGGCGATGAACGCAAAAAGGGCAGATGCGAAATAGGACAACAGACGTACAGCGAAACGCACCTAGTTTCATCGGCAAATTCGACTCTGGTCTGCAAGTGTCTTGGGACAAATCTCAATATGTGCCGTGTGCTAGAACTCCGACGTTCGCAATTGAGACAGTTCAAATCTCTTATCGAGATTCATGAAGATAATCGATGCCCTCGGGCATCCAAAGCTCGTGGACTCCTTCGAGACGGTACACGCGACCGTCTCGCTCTTCTTCAACGGGTCGCGGTTCTACAGAGGTTCTGAAATCGCTAGAGACGAAGCCGTGTCCGGCTAGCTCTGGCAGTATTTCATCAACCGCGGGACGACCTAAAATCTGTCGCCGAACAAGATTGTCGAACCCGGCTTCCATGAACTCGCGAGAAATGCCGTAATTTTCTTTCATATCACGCGCCACTTCAAGCACACGCGCGACACTGAGTCGCCCATCCTGAAAAAGATCGAGCGCCGCTTGTAACGAACTTGAAGTGGGCACGCAACGGCGTCCGAATTTTAAGTAATATTCAGGATCTGTATCTGTTGCGAGATTGATATAAATCTTTTCGACCGGATCGTGCTCGGGAATTTGATCCTGAAGGTCGAGAATGGTTTCGGTTTGTTCGCCGATCACATGCAGGCGAGACAGAATCTCGATAAGCTCTTTTTCACTCCATCGCCTCGCGCAAATGTCCGAATACAGCGAATAGATGATCGCATCACTCTCTGAATCATCGCCCCATAAAATCTGGCGCACGTCTTCTTTGAGCCGCGCACGAAGCTGTAACAACGCTTGAACTTTGAACCCAACCTGTTTGGTGAGGCGCCACCACCGCGACGGTTTCCAATTCTTTAAGTTGTCTTTATAAAAAGCACCGAGAGCGTTGATGTCGTCGAGATTGAGCTTCTGATTAATTTTCTCTTCCATTTGCGGCGGGCTCGCGGTGATGAAATAAATCGGAAAAGCCAATTGTCCGCGTTTATCTTCCCACCCAGATCGCAAGGCTCGAACAAGTGTCGCGGTTCCGGGAACGTTTTTTTTCTGGAAAGCTTTTTCCAAAGCCGTGCGCCAAAGTTCAGAAAGTGAGGCCCAGCTGGTATCTAGATACGTCTTATCCAGATCCCAAACGTAAACTTCGGAAAACGCGCGCTCGAGGTTTTCGCCCGCATAGCGAAAATAAACGACATCACCTTCGGTTTCGGAACGGTATTCCCAATCGGCCATGCCCTATTAAAACGCGAGAAGGAGAATAACGGCAAGACTTCCGAGTATTGAAAGCGTAGTGGCGAAGGGCCCGCTTTCGTCTTGTTTACGTTCAACTTGATTTGCTTCGGGCTCGATCGCCGATTCTGACGCTAGGAGCGAGACGACGGCGGCAGAAGTCGCTGAATCCCTCGGTGTTGCGATTTTGACGAGCCGAGCCTGTTCTTTTGGCAAATTGACGAGGCTGCCTGCTCGAATCTGCCCGTTCTCATGGACCCTAGCTAGGTCGACCACAACCAACCGAGACTCGACTTGGTGAACCACGCCCTCAGCGACGATCTCGACCTTAGAACCGCCCTGAAACAAAGGTTCCAAGGTCGCACGCGTAACGGTTACCCACTGCACGCTGTCGCCCACTTCAAGCGGAGCCCCTGCAGTCGCGATTCGAACGCGTCGCTTGCCGCCTTCCAGAGACACAGCCTGTTTCGAGAACGAATCCTGAAGTGTCGTGGCCTGGTACGGAATGCTCGCGACAAACTCTCGAACCAATGCGCGAGCGACCTCGGCGATCTGTTCGCGCAAAAGTACCGAGGGGTGTAACTCAACCGACTGACTCCACGCGAGTGTGCCATCACTCGATTGCCAAACTGCGAGCGTTAGCGTGCGATCCTTCAAACTCATCGTCATCAAAGCATCCGCTTCGACATAACGCCCAAGGATGACGGCATCGCCTGTTGTAAGTAGTCCGCGAGGTTGAAACGCATCGGTTTTTTGCAGAAACGCGCGGCTTGCGACGACGAATCGACCCGTGCCGGTCAGCTCGTCGCGAACCTGCCACCATGTCTCGTCGAGACTCTTCGCCGTCGCATCATCGATGCGCTCGCCGCGTTCGCCTTTATACAGTAACGGAAACACCGCAACTTTTTCGATAGCTGCGACCGAAACACTTTTCGCGGATGCATTCGAAACGCCGCCAAAGATGGCGACAAGAAAAACGAGCGGAGTTATACATAGGCGCGATCGCGCGACTGATAATGCGGACATCTTGTCTAATTCTGACATTTCCTTGGATTAACAGCCAGCGGTAGCCACTCATTTGGGCCCGCGAACTGATTCGACCCAGACTAGAGTCGCGTCCTAAAAGCCCGAAGAACGAAGCACGTTTCTGCAAGCCGAAACGTTCGAACAGAAAATCACTTTCGCGATCTGCTTGTTCAAACAAGTTTTTCTCACTGACGAAGAGTCCAAACTCTGGTGATGCGTCGCTTGTAGCCTGAATGTCGAGATGTGCGCGCTCTACTCCACCAAACGAAATGCCCTTCCAAAGCCTCAACTTTAATTTCAACTGATTTGCGAACTCTGGTGGCTGCTCGGTCAGCTCGGTGTTCGTAAATTCCGGTGGAAAGTAGCCCTTCGTTTCATCTCGCACCAAAAGACCGTCGATTGGATGAGCCATCAATTCAATTGAACTCGCCCTATGTGTAATATTTTAGGGCATCGAAGTCTTGAACTTGTGAAATTCTGAGTTTCAGAACCAATCGATTTGTCCTTCGGGAAACTCAATCCAGATTTCGTCTTTAGGAAAACCATCCGGACGCGGAACGGTTTGACCGCGATACTTCAAGAACGCAGTCAACGCCGCGATGAACGCATCAAAGGCTTGTGGACTATCGATCAACGTTTTCAAATCCTGTTGATAAATAAATGCGATCTCGCGTTCCATCAGCTGCTTTAGAAAGAACAATCTCGATTCGTCGCTATCGACGGCATGTCGGTGAAATCGTAGATGGCTCTTCGGCACTTTCAAATCACGACCGATTCGCCACACTGAAAGCTTTGGATAAACCTCAATCAGTTGCGGGTCCGTCGAATCTGGTCGTGCCGGATTCAAAACACGTTTGCGAGTGATTCTCCTAGCGAGAAAGTGCGCTCGCGCCGCAAGTGGCGCCGCATTTGCTCCGAGGGCATGAGGCGGATGAAACGGCTCTTCGAGATGATTGGCAATCGCAACTTCGGCGCAACGCTCGGTGTACGGAGTAAACACCTTATTCGGTCGCTTCTTCTTTCCGCGGGCCTCGTGCTCATCCCACAACCATCGAATTTCGGGAAGTCTGCACGCTTCGAAACCTGGACAAATAAGGTCGCACCGAATGCACTTGGGAAGTTGCAACGGAGCATCGAAGGCAATCGTTTCGAGTCCAACTTCTTCCACCGTCAAGAGATGAAACAAAGTCTCGTCACTAGAAATAGAGGGTTCCGTTTTGACGCGGTCGCGGAGAGCTCGAAGAAAAACCCGTTTGCTCTCGGGATAATATTCGAGAACCGCAACGGCAGTGCGTTCAGTTTTTCCACCGCCAAGTGCCACTCCAGCAAAACGGTGCACCGTCAGGCCTTTGCTTTCGCTGGTCACTCGTCGCCGAGTCGTTTTTTTAGCGGTGCCTCGTTCTAGCATCAGCTTTTAGGTTCCCATGGTTTCGCGGAAAGAACTTTGTATCCGGCGTCCTCGGCCGCCTTCGCTAGTACACTAGCCTTCCGATCGTGCGACCAGAGCAAGACGCAACCGCCCCCGCCCGCGCCACAGATTTTAGCAACGCCGCCATTAGCTTTCGCAATCTCGTGGATCCGGCGAATCTCTGGACCAGAGAATCCGTC
>JAYSYF010000068.1:0-2026 GCA_043716655.1 Bdellovibrionales bacterium
GACGGTTTGAAAGTGATCGCGATCAAAGCTCGTCCGGCAATGGCTTACGGAGTGAACACCCAAGAAGAACTTTCGCGCGCCTCGCGAATTGTGTTCGCCCGCAATCGAAAAAAGCTGATGGAGAACGGCGTTGTCATGATCGACCCGACAACCGTCTATGCAGAAGACGAAGTTGTTATCGGTGGCGGCACAGTCGTTTACCCAGGCGTTTACATCCGCGGCGCTTCGAAGATCGGCAACTACTGCGTTCTCGAACCGGGTGTTCACATTATTTCTTCTTCGATCGCAGACAGCACGCATATCAAAGCTGGCTGCTATTTGGAAAATGCCGTCGTCAGCGAAAAAGTTCAGGTTGGACCTTACGCGCGACTTCGTCCCGGAACTTCTGTAGGGCGCGAAGCGCACATCGGAAACTTCGTTGAACTGAAAAAAACAAGTTTCGGCGCCCGCTCAAAAGTCGGTCACCTGACTTATCTAGGCGATGCAACCGTCGGAGAAGACGTGAACATTGGTTGTGGAACCATCACGTGCAATTACGCAGCAGACAGAAAAAAATACGAGACGATCATCGGCAACGGAGTTTTCGTCGGCAGTGACGTGCAATTTGTTGCTCCGATTAAAATCGGCGACGGTGCCGTCATAGGTTCGGGCTCGACAATTACAAAAGACGTTCCGGCAAAAGCCCTCGCGGTCGCGCGCGGTCGTCAGGTGATAAAAGAAAATTGGAAACCGACGGTGTCGGCTAGCGCTCGAGCCCAGCCCACCGACGGCGAAAAGGAAAAATAAATGTGCGGAATCGTGGGTTACTTCGGGCCAAAAGATCCGAAAGAAGTGATCGTCGGCGGGCTTAAGCGACTCGAGTATCGCGGCTACGATAGCGCGGGCGTTGCAATTCTCGACGGACCGGTCGGCAGCCAGCACATAAAAGTTGTTCGCGCCCAGGGGAAACTTTCGGAACTCGCGAAGAAACTTGTGAACGAAAAATTCACCGGACGCCTTGGGATTGGTCACACTCGTTGGGCGACTCATGGCGTACCGAGCGAGCGAAACGCGCATCCACACACGGTCGAAGGAATTTCGCTCGTTCACAACGGAATCATCGAAAATTATCAAGACATCAAACGCGAACTCGCATCGAAAGGTGCGACGTTCACGAGTGATACGGATTCTGAACTCGTCGCACACTTGCTCGCTGGAAAAGTAAAAGAAACGGGCGACCTATTCAAAGCGGTCGAAAAAATTCTGCCACTCCTGCGCGGTGCCTATGCCATCGTCGCCATGTGGGAGAAACAGCCCGACGTTCTCGTTGCGTTCAAGAATGGTCCGCCACTTGTCATCGGTCTTGGCGATAAAGAAGTGATTGTCGCAAGCGACGTGCAGGCGATCATCAGTCACACGAACAAAGTCGTCTACCTCGACGATCACGAAATCGCGTTTGTTAAAGGTGCCGATCTGAAAGTCTTCACGACTTCCGGAAAACCAGTGACCAAAGAAACTCAGACGATCACTTGGTCGGCGGATCAAGTTGAAAAAGCTGGCTTTAAACATTTCATGCTCAAAGAAATTCACGAGCAGCCACGGGCTGTGGCGAACGCGTGTGCACCGCATATCGATTTGGCGACGAAGCAAGTCATCTTGAAAGATGTCGGTATCACCGAGACTCAATTTAAAAAATTAGATCGCATCTTTATCGTCGCCTGCGGCACAAGTTATTACGCCGCTCTTGCAGCAAAATATCTGATTGAAAAGACCGCGATGGTTCCGGTCGAGTGCGATATAGCCAGCGAATTCCGCTATAGAAGTCCAGTTATTCCGGCCAACACTCTGGTCGTTACGATTTCTCAATCTGGGGAAACGGCTGATACGCTTGCGGCTTTGCGAATGGCAAAAAAGATGGGTGCGCTGACGCTTTCCATTTGTAACGTGCGAGCTTCTTCGATCGATCGCGAAGCTGACGGTCGCATCTACATGAATTCTGGTCCCGAGATTGGCGTCGCATCGACAAAAGCTTTTGTCTCGACGCTCG
>JAYSYF010000069.1:0-19201 GCA_043716655.1 Bdellovibrionales bacterium
GAGCATCTTTTGAGCAATCGATATTTGGCTCATATGGCTTTATTGTTGTTGCCCCAGGGGGGCAAGGTCCTTTCAAGCGATTTCCTTGGGGATTATCACTGCAAATCGACCAGCGGGACATTTCGCATTCCTGCAGTGCCGTGGGGACATCGGCAGATGAAGTTAAAGCAAATAAAGAAGTAAAAGCTAGAACTAAAAGATTGACCAAATTGAGGCGCTCCAAAATTTTAAGCAGACCATTTTTTATCATTAAGAATCAACTTCTTCCTAGATCGAAATTATCAAATTGAGACATGTCTTTAGCCCTATGCCCTTCTGATTCGGACTTTTCGGGAGTCCGCTTTTGGATACTTCCCCACTCGAATGCATTCCCCAACTCTGAGCGCTTTGACCTCATTTGGATGAACATTAAATTCTTCAACCTCTCTTTTACTGCGCTTTCCCGTATCGATCTCGATACCAAATATGCGATCCGTGCTCATTGTGGTCTTCCAGACTTTCCGTGTTCCCGCTGTTGCAGATATTAACTCTGCCGATTCGGGTCGCTTCTGCAGGAACGCGAATAAAGTAGCCGTGTTTCCCATGAGGCGGCCGCAAAACTGCGGAGATATTCGATCAAGATCCGAAATTTCTTGGTGCGCTAAAACGATTCCGATCTTGCTACTTCGGGCGCGATCTAAGAACGAAATGAAATCTTCCTGAGCAAGGTCCGCAAATTCGTCATCAATTCTAGACGAGACCGATTTTAAATCTTGAATGATGAATCGCCCGACACTCGTTGCGGTTTCGCCGAACCTTCGCGTGTCTAAGAAGATGAAAGCGATTTCGCCTTTTTGCACTGTTTCGAAGAGATTGAGTGAACTATCGCCCGCTACAACTCTTTCTCCGGAATCAGAATACACAATAGATTCCAGCTGCGTTCTTAATCCTCGAATGAGTTTTGAAGTAACCGAAGATTTTACGAAAAGTCTCGCTTCGTCGAAAACTTTCCACGCCCGCTTTTCTTCAAGTGGAATCTGTTTAAGAAGTTCTTCAATTTCTTTTGCGTTATTGGAACATTTCAAAACCAGGGCGAGATCAATTCTCAAATCGCGGTTTGTTCTGAGCCAAACCAATCCCGTTAACAATCGAAGAAGAAAGCTTGCTGCCTGGTTTTTATAACATTCTTCGCTCCACACAAATGCAGCCATTATGCGGTCGCGAAGTTCCGTTGCCGATCCGTTTGGTAGCAAATAGTACGTACAAGAACTGTTATGTTTCTCAAGCGAAAAAACAGCTCGTTGAGCCGCCCTGCTTTTTCAAAATACTTGGTAAACGCCTGCATCGAAACAAAGCAACCCAGCCTTGGGATGTTGATTGGGATGAAGTGTTGCTAAACCTTTTTGCCTATAGGAATTATGGAAAAACCGGTCAGCCAGCGGCAGCCAAAAATAGCCAACTGGCGGACCCGAGTGGACCTTTCCGACTCTTTTTCCGCTTCCCGAACGACGTAACTCATTGAAATTACTTGCGCGTGATTTCGCTAAGATAGGCTGATTTCGACTAAAATGGGTGAAGTAAAATGGCGGGCCTTGGTGATGCGGAACGAACCATTTCCTCGCCAGAAAAATCAAAGCCGCATCTCGTTGAGATGATTGATTTTATTCACACCGAGCCCTGGAGATCCAAAACTTTCCTCGAAGAAAAATACGTCAAAAATGGCCGCTCTATAGCCCAAATCGCGGAGGAAACTCTTTCCTCGCGTGCCGCTGTCAGAGACGCCTTAATCGGTTTTAATATTCCACTTCGCAAGCAGGGAAACCCAGGCTTACGGCCATCACAAGTTCCATACGGCTTTAGACGATCAGCCGGTTTGCTAGTGCCTCATCTCGGAGAACAGCGTATTATTCAATCGATACAAAAGATGTCGAATGATGGACTTTCGTATCGCAAGATTTGTGATTTTTTAACAAGTGTCGGAGTTCCGACAAAAAACCAAGGCAAAGGCTGGCAGCCGGAAATGATTCGGCGACTACTCAAATGCTAGGTCGTGTGACAAATTATGATTGTTCTTTCGGAATGAACAACCGAAGAACGCTTATCGAGAGCCGATTTGTAATGGGCCAACAGTCATTTGCATCGTAGACAAAAATCCCAATTTTCATTAGCCAAGTCAATGTTGCCTGCTATCTGCGCAGCTTGGCATCGCGAACGAAGGCGATTAGCTCCCTCACTTTGCGCCAATAAGCGTTGCCTGTTGTGAAGCGCGCAAACAGATGGCTAAATTTAATTAATGAATTTCATCGAAACAACGGGCCTCGCGCTCACAATTAGCGTCGGCTTGCTTTTAGTAGCCGGAGTTATCAGAAGTAGATTGAATTCTTCAAGAAAAGTTATCCCTCCGCCTAAATTTGATATTGGAAGCCTGGTCGACGCGACATCCGCTCAAAGCTCCCCCTACAAAGCAAGAATCGCGACACGGAACTGGCACTACGCGGAACAGTCCTACTTTTATGTGTTAGAAGGAAAATCGAAAATTTATTTAGAGAATGAACTCAAGTTAGAACTTATTAATTCTGACAACAAATCTGAAGAACCAGAACCGCGTGGAATTGCTTTGGATGTTCAAACCGTCTTAGATCAAGTTCGATCTGAATCGATGCGAACTCTTCTTTCAATCCACGATCACAAAACTAGCGGTCCTCAATATTTTGATAGATACAGAGCTGCGGTTGAGCGAGCGATCGAGTTTTTTGAGAGAGAAAAAGCTCCTTCTAAAGATTTTTTAGAAGAATTGCGGAACTCTACTCAGATTATTCGCAATGAGGCTTACGTCTTCGAAGGAAGAACACCAGCCTGCCTTGAAATGGCGGATTGGCTTGAGGCACAGCAAAAACGTTTCGAAAATTCATTCCCAAACTGAACGCAGGCTGAGCTGTGGGCATCACGCCTTCTCCGCAAGTGATTCTAAGATGCAATTTTCAGTTGAACTTTTAATCCCAGCCCCTGGGCGATATCAATCAATCGATCCGTAGTAATCTTTTGCAAATTCCCATTCATGATTGCAGTGATAACAGTACGACCAACATCACTTTTTTCGGCAGCTTGTTGGTGAGTCATTTTTTTTCGTTCGATCAAGTGACAAATTGCAACCGCTAGATCAACTCGCATTCTAACTTTCGGACCTTCGCTTGCGGGAAGTCCCAGAATTTTACACAGTTCTTGAATGTTTTTAGCTTCTTTAAAATTTTTCATGACTTCATCTCCTTCAATCTTTTTTTCCCAGTTTCAATTTCTTGCGCAGGCGTTTCGTGAGTTTTTTTCTTAAATAAATGAAAGACTAAAATCGCATCCGCCTCTTTCGTAAAATAAAAAATGCGAAATTGACCCGTGTGATCTTTAATCCGCAGTTCATGCACGCCGTGTTCAACAACTGGCATCGGGCGACTGACCGGCATTCCTAAGTTCTCGCCTTCTGCCAGTAACGCCAACAGCTCGGCTAATTTCTGTTTTAGAGATAACTCTAAATCCGAGCTCTTTTGTGACCTTGCGGTGAATACGAATGGCTTTCACTGAAACCAGTATGTCATAAATTTATGACATTTTCAATACTGATCTATAAAGTTTCTGTCCCACCCGCGAGGAAATGGTTCGTCTGAGTTTGGATTGGGTACCCATCTATTTAGTGAACCAAAATTATTTTTTAGAAGTTCTTGTAAGCTCTTGATTTGATATTTGAATTCGAATTTTGCGTCGTTGGTTCGAGTAAAGATTGGGTGTCACATTCAAAGGTTGCGGGTTCTTTTTATTAATTTAACGACTTGATTTTATTGATGATTTTCGATTTTTAAAAAATTGGCGGGGTGGACGGGACTCGAACCCGCGGCCTCCGCCGTGACAGGGCGGCGTTATAACCAACTTAACTACCACCCCGCGTGGCAGAAACGATCCTTCTGGGATCTGTAACCGAGGTGTTAGGAACTACCGAATATGGCCGCCAGGTGCAACTGCTTTCGATTAGAGGCTTCTGGATGCCGGAATTCTACGCACGGCGCACTCGACACGGGCGTAAACTAGGTTCAAACTGTTTGTGCACCCCCCATTTAAAGGAGTTCTTCCATGATTCGTACACTCAAAGCTTTGGCCCTCGTTCTGGCGCTCTCGCCCCTCGTCGCGTTCGCTGGCACTCCCGTCGACGTTAAAGTTGAAGGTATGACCTGCGGAGCTTGCGTTAAAAAAGTTAACGATGAACTCGCAAAACTCAAAGGCGTCGAAAAAGGTACGGTCAACGTGATGCTCGAAGGCGCTCACGCGACTCTGACTTTAAAAAACAACGACGCGAAAACGCTCGAAGCAGTTAAGGCCGCGGTCGTAAAAGCGGGCTATAAAGTCGCGAAAATCGATGTACTGACTCCGGGTACAAAAACCGATGCCAAGGACGATACGAAAGTGAACTAGTATCCCGAGTCGAAAGACTTAGCGGATTTATTCTTTGTTCCGAGCGCGCATCTTCAGGGCGCGCTTTTCTTTTTCCGGTCGATCCGATCAAGAGGCTTTTTTTTTACTCATCTTCTTCTTCGGAACTTTCTTACCTTTCGCACGCGCTTCCGAGAGTCCTATCGCAATCGCCTGCTTTCGACTCTTCTCGCGATGCAAAGCTTTACCAACGTCTTCACTTGCTGATGGAGAGTACTTTCTTGCCACGTTTTCTCCTCCTAGAAAGTTTGATATATTCAGTCCTCACAAGTGCAGCAAAACAGATGCCCGAAATGGATTAGTGTCGTAATTTATCTACATGATTCATCAAGCGACTTTCATAGTACGCGCTCGAGCTAAAGGTTTTCACATCATCACTGATGACGTGATGAAAGCGATCGGAGTTCTTCCCGAGCAAGGTCTGCTGAATCTTTTTATTCAACACACCTCTGCCGCATTGGCGATCAATGAGAACGCAGACCCGACTGTTCGGAGTGATCTAGACAAAAGCTTCGACCGCCTCGCACCAGAAAATGCCGGCTATGCGCACGACGATGAAGGACCTGACGATATGCCCGCGCACGTGAAGTCGGTACTTGCTGGTAGCAGCGTAAGCTTACCGATCGTCGGCGGAAAACTTGCGCTCGGAACATGGCAGGGAATTTACTTGTGCGAATTTCGAGTGCGAGCAACCGATCGAAAAATTATCGCAACGATTGTGAGCTAATGTGCTTCACGGCAACGAGTCGATCTCGCAGTACAAACCGAGTAATGTCGCCGTATGGATGTCGTTAGCCTTTCAGGCTGGAGTCTTGAACATTGGCGGATTCATGGCATGCCACCGCTTCGTTTCTCACGTCACAGGTTTTTCGACGTTCTTAGGAGTCGAAGTCAGCACGAACCCAGATAATGCCTTTCACTGGGTGGGAATGCTCGTCGTCCCCTTGTTCTTTTTGCTAGGCGCGATGCTCAGCGGACAACTCGTCGATATCCGCCTGAAACTCCACAAGAAGCCAAGGTACTACTTTACCTTCGGAGTGATTTTTTTACTTACTTTGATTGTGCTATTCGGTGGGCTGACTGGGACCTTCGGTAAATTTGGCGAACCGCTAGCGTTAAAACGCGACTACCTGCTCTTGATTCTACTCTGCCTCATTTGCGGTATTCAGAACGGAACAGTGACGACCGTTTCTCGCGCGGTTGTTCGAACGACTCACCTTACTGGTGTCACTACAGACCTTGGCATTGGCATCATGCGGTTTTTTAATCGCGGTCAGTTGAGTCAAGATAGCGAAGAGATGCAGAACAACAATCGTGCAAACCTCATGCGATTCGGAATCATCTTGTTCTTCGGAATAGGATCGATTGCAGGAGGATTCGCGTTTCGACATTTTGGTTACGCAGGTTTCATTCTTCCCGTGATTACGTCAGGGACGTTATTTTGGATCATGATTTATTTTCAGCTCGTGAAGCCAAGACGCCTCGGCAAAGAATTGGATAAAGCCGCTGCTGCTTAGGACCACTCTTGTCCGCGCGATTTGCGAATCGCAAAGACGATGAGACCACCGAAAGAAATCGCGAGCGAAATACCGAGACCCCAACCATAGAAGCTGGTGTCTTGACCTCCGTACCAATCTTCCCGTTCGATGGCGTAATTCAGTCCGAAGTACATGATGATCCCTTTGAGAATCACGAAACTCTGCAGCGCCGTCCACAGGAAGATGAAGACATCTCGTGCGCGCTTTTGTTCTTCGGTTCGTTTTTTTTTCGTATCTGGATGTCCGTAGGGAACGACTTTGTAACCCCAATATCGCGGCAAGCCTGTATGAAAATCGCGGACCACGTCGTTCCAGCTTTCTCCGTTCGCTTCTCGCTTATTCGCTTCGGTCATAATCGGCGTGCGATCTTCAAGTCGAAAAACGCCATGGTTCGACGTTAAGAGATCCTTTTCATGATCGCTCTCGCTGCTCATTACTTCTTTGTTCCCAAGTATGCAGTGACCTTCAGCTCGACACAGATCGGAGTCGGAAGAGCCGTCACTTCGATTGTCGTTCGTGTGGGACTCGGTCCACCCTCGAAGCCGAAAAACTCGGAATAAACGTCGTTAAAAGACTTAAAGTCTCGCTTCATGTTTGTCAGATAAGCCTGAACATCCACGACGTCTTTAAGCGAGCTTCCGGCTTCTTCGAGAATCGCTTTGATGTTTTCGAACACCGAACGAGTTTGCACGACGGCGTTGTGACCTGTGACCGCGCCATTCGCATCGACTGTTACTCCCGGGATCACTTTTGTTCCCGGCTTTCGTGGTCCAACGCCGCTCAAGAACAAGAAGTCCCCAACACGTTTCGCGTGCGGATACGGACCCACAGGTGGCGGAGCTTTCGACGAGCTGACGTTTTTCCCGGCATCGCCCGCCCCAGACTTCGGCGCTTTGAAAGTCACGATGCTCTCCGAAACTTCTTCGCCGTCGGTCGCACCGTCGTCTTCGGCATCAGCCGAGCGATCCGCGAATCGTTCAACGAGATCGGCTTCGTCGTTCACCCAATCGGTGATGCTTACAATCGGACGGGTCGGATAAAGTCCGGCGACACCGTTGCCGGTTCCATAAACGGGTTCGTATCCGAATACGTGACCGGTGAAGTCGTTCGTTTTTCCAACGAGACCGTTGAGCCACCAGATTCCCCGGAAGCCCATGTCGGCATTTGCTTGCTTCGAATATTCGCGAGCGACTTCGCTAACGTCTTCGAGATTTCCTTCACCGAGGATTTCAAGAATTTTCTGATTCCACTCGTCGTCTTTCGCGCTCGAGAGAAAATCCTTCTCGAACGGAATTTCTTCGGTGTGGTAACGAGCCGAGAGTCCGGTCACACAAACGACCGCTACCCGCTTCCCGTGTTTTTCAATCGCTCGCATCGCAGCCTGGCCAATCGACAGAGTCTCTTGCTTCTCGGCATACATGTTACAAGAAGCCATCGCCGCGGGTAGACGATTGGTTGGATTTAAAAGCATTTGCGCAACCACAGTCCCCGTGTCGATCGGGAATCCGCGATAATTCACTTCGCGAATATAGTGACCCATCTCTTTCACTTCTTTCGCGTACGCAGAAGCAAAACCGGTATCGACTTTAAAATCGTATTTCACTGAACCGAACTCGTGCCAGTTCGGATCGACGAGTGTCCACTTCGGATTCGGATCGGCCTGGAAAAGATATCCAAGGACCGTCAGCCACTGGGTGGAAAAATAAAGAATCATCTCGGCATCGCTTGCAGCGATTTCGTCGCGAACATTTTCCATCGCTGTTCGCAGACGTTTCCATCCCGGATTTTTGTCGCTCGCGAGCAACGGGTGCGGAACACCCGGTACGACGTAACAAGCTGTGATCAACGAACCTGGTAACGTTTTGATGGTCTTCATACTCGCGCCTCGAGTCTTGAAGTCTTGTTCACCTTGTCGGAACGTACTGCGCCACCTGCATTTGTGAAGTGGTCCCACTCGACGATGGCGTTACCTGTTCCGATAACAGAACCGTAGGCGTGTACTTCAGCGGGGTAATTTGGGAAATCGAGAGCCGACAACATCCACGTCAATGCGCCCGCTTTGACTTCAGCCAATGCCATATCCATAAATTCCGGTAAGCAATCGATCAGTTGTCGCGAGTTTCCTGCGCGCATCAGCTTAAGCATCTCCATGTCCCAAAGATATTGCCCATGATGATAAATATGTTCGTGCGACATATCTTCCGGAATCTCAGGCTCGGTTGTGAAATGTCGATGCGACATCGAGTTCGATGCAAGCAACACCGCGCGTTTACCGCTTCGTTCGATCGCGCGCGCTGTGGCTCGACCGAGTTTCTCCATCTGTTCTTGTCCGACTTCATTCGAAAAATAGTAGGGAGAATTGTTCGAACTAATCGCAACAATCGGAATATCGAATTCTGGATTTGTTAAATAGCAGCTCGTGATAGCTCCGTAATCGATACGGAAATCTGGGTTGGTCATCACTTTCGTAATCAGACCTTCGTTCTTTCCCTCTTCTGCGATCAACAACGAAAGATCGACATCCACTTTTAGATCGTAATTAAATCGGAACAAGTGAGGAAAGATTGGGTCAACACTGAGACCCTTGAAATTCGGAAGTCCCAAAACGTGGTGACCAAGCACCGTCTGCCAATGCGGGGAGTGAACAAGCAAGACATCCGGTTTTTTCGCTGGATCATCGAAGAGGCTTTTTCGAAGACGTTCGTAACCCCAGCGAAGTGTCTCCCAGCCGCCCTCGGATCGCGGTTCATTTTGTTCCGGGTTAGAAGCGTAAACAAGGTGCGGCGGATGCGGTGCTAAAACCCCAGCGATAATTTTTCCGCCACCAGGCGCGTTCTTAACAGGTTTCATAATCCACCCTCATAACGGATGCAGATAGTTTTGGCTTCGGTGAAGAAGTGTAGTGAATCGACTTGGCCTTCCCGACCTAATCCCGATTCTTTGACGCCACCGAAGGGCATTCGAAGGTCCCGAGACATCCACGTGTTGATCCATACGGTTCCGGCATGCAATCGTGCGCCAACCGAGTGTGCCAGAGAGAGCGACTCGGTCCAGACGGACGCGGCCAGTCCGAATCGCGTGCTGTTGGCGAACGCAACAACCTCGTCGACCGAATCAAATGGTGCGATCGTAACGACCGGTCCGAACACTTCTTCGTTTTGAATGCGCGATTCGTGGAACGCTGATTTCGCCTCGGCAGCAACTCCGTCTTTCGGCGTGATTACCGTCGGCTCGTAGAAGAAACCATTTTTGAACTCGGCCGCAAGTGATGTGGGCGCTTTTCCTCCACAACGAACGATCATCCCGCTCGCCCGCGCCTCATCGACAAAGCTTGCGACTTTGTCTCGATGGTCTCTGGAAACTAGCGGACCCATGAATGTTTTCTTGTCTAAAGGATCGCCGACAACAATTTCACTCGCCTCGCGAACAAAATCCGTGACGAATGATTCGTAAATTTCGCGTTCGACATAAATTCTTGAGCCGCAGAGGCAAATCTCACCCTGATTAAGAAACGCAGATCGCACGATCATCTTCAGATGCTTTTTCAAATTCGCGTCTTTGAAAACGATGGTCGCGTTCTTCCCGCCAAGTTCGAGCGAAACTTTTTTCAGCTGGGGTGCAACTGTCTGGCTGATCTTTCGACCCGTGACAGTACCGCCAGTGAAAGAAATCAACGGCACGTCTCTGTGTTCGACAAGGGCCTGACCGGCTTCGCCACCAAGTCCGAAAACGATATTGACGACACCTTTTGGCAAACCGGCCTCGCGAATAATCTGAGCTAACAAAAACGCCGTGTGCGAAGTCATCTCGCTTGGTTTTGCAACGCAAGTGTTTCCATAAACGATGGCCGGCGCAATTTTCCAGGTCAGCAAATAGAGCGGCAGATTCCAAGGACTGATGAGTCCCGCTACGCCAATCGGCTCTCGTCTCACGTACGAAAAAGAATTCGCATCCATCGGAGCCGACACCGAAAGTTCGTGGCGTGCGACACCGGCAAAAAAACGAAAGTTGTACGAAGCGCGTGGAATATCTAGCGAGAGAGCAATCGAATATGATTTTCCTTGGTCCATGCTCTCGGCGCGCGCGAGTTCTTCGCGACGAGCGTCGATTCCAGCTGCGATACGATCTAGAAAGTCGGCGCGTTCTTCGATACGACGAGCACTCCAGGCCGGAAACGCAGCTTTCGCCGCTCGAACCGCTTGATCGACTTCTGCCGCACCACTACGAGGTATCTCGAGATGGTCTGCGCCTGTCGATGGATTTGGAGATTTGAAAAAAGCTTCGTTCGAACTGGCACTCGCAGAGGCGAATTCACCGTTAATGAAGTTTTGAATTCGAATCATGACATCGGTCCTTCGCTGTTGGGCCCATGCGCCGGACCATGGACATACTTGTTAAAGTCGAATTCCCAGCGATCTTCGTCGGGATCCCACGCATCGAACGGCTCGATGTCGCTCATGCGATGGCGAAGTTTCGGAGGAATAAGATCCGGAACGATAAAAGCTTTTTGGCGATCGAGTCGATAAGGGTTTCGAAGTTTGAAACCCAAAACACCCAGCACGTAGCGAGCGACGAACCACGTCGCCGTTGTATCCCAACCATGCGCCACTTTTATTACGACGCCGAGGCCTTCGGGAAATTCGGGATGTTTGATGGCAAGACCCAACAAACCGTCGGCGCCTTCTTTCGCAATGACGTTGCCACCGCAACTTTTTAGAATCGTCGAATCAAGACGATTAAAACCTCCGACGAGATCCGGTTTTTCAACCATCGCTTGCCAGATCCAGTCGTCGTCACGTGTAACCGCCAGATCGGCATAGACACGCGCAAGTTCTGTGACCGTCATCGAGATTGTTGGAAGTCCGCAGCCGTCTTTCGCCGTGACCTGCGGACTCCATTCAGAGCCCAGAGCTCGGCGAACGATCCCGAGATAGCTCTGATGATACGGATGATGTGGCCACGTGTAACCGACTCTCGACCATCCGCGAATCTGACATCCGCGCAATATCGCCGCGTGCTTTCCCGAGCACGGATGATACCAACGGCGGGCACGACGCATTTGCCGACCGAACTGCACCATAGGTAAAGCGAATGGAGTTTGCATCAAACCCATCTCGCTCGGTTTCAATATCGCTTGGATTGCCTTGATGTGTTCTGGTTCGGCATTGTGCGAAGCAACCGACACCGCTTTCGATTCGATCGGCAACACTTGATCGAGATCTTTCGCAAAAACTTTAAGCTGCAGCGGTTTCATCATCGATCGGCCGTAGCACATGACGTTTCCGCCCCAGGCATGAATGACGTTTTTCCCGCTGACCCACGAGACCGCACCGTGAATTGTAACTTCACTGATTCCGTTACGACGGTAATCGACCAGCGGTACCCAAACGTCGTCGGTCCTAGCCACGAGCGCCCGCCGTTCGAGTCCCTGTCACATGCAGCGCTGACTTTTCCATAAATAGTCTCATCGACTTCTTCACGGACTCGTTGTCGTGATTGTTGAAATCAAACCAAAGCATGAGGCGATCGTCTTCGTTAAAGCGCTGATTCATTTGTTCAGCGACTTCACGCGGATCACCGACGATCGCGTTGTCGACCGCCTGTGCAACTTTCGCAGGGTCCAAGGTTCCTTCGACTGCCTTCCAATATGTCGCAACCGCTTTTTCGGCCGCGACTTTCGCTTTCGCACGATCTTCGTCGACAAAAACCAAGACAGTTCGTGGCATCAGTCGTCGCGACCACTCGCCGTTCGCTGCACCCCACGCTGTTTTGTTGTACGCCGTCTTCATTCGCGTATGGGTCTCTTCAATTTGCGCGCTAGGAGTAATCGATAGATTGAAAACGCCCACAGGCAAAATCGTGTTCGCAAAGTTCTGCGTTTCGGCGTCGTGCGCACCAATCGTGAGCCGCAAGTTCTTCATCGGTGCTTCAAACGGAATCACGCCCACGGGATCGAATTTCCAGAACGGAGGAACGATAACTCGGTCGTCTTTCGTAATGTCGCCGTGGCCACCGCTTGCACTCAAAACTTTCAGCCAATCGGCATCAAATCTGAAATGCTGGCGAGTCAAAACTTTCGGACGAATGTCTTTCGAACCGAGGACTTCACCTTTGAGCAATCGCAAAAAGATTTCGGTCGCTTCTTGAAACACAAGTCCGCGAAGTGCCGGCCAAGCGGCTTTCTCCATTGCGTTGCGAGGTTGAATTCCATAGGGCGCATTCGAGAACGGGAAACGTCCCGAAGCAAATCCAATCTCAAGGAGGCGATCTTCGTTACCAGCGCCACCTGCGCCGGCACCAGAGGGGCTTCCACCCGCGGCGCCGCGGGTAGAGTTGATTCCCAGATCGTGCAACGTCAAAAACATTTTAATGGCTTCGGCGTGTGCGACGGGACCCCCGTTGCATTGAATGTTCCGGATCGCCGAGCCGATGTGAATTTTTTTAGTTCGCGCGAACAAAACATGCGCCAGCTGAAGAATGTCGGTATTGAGACCAATCTCGCCTTCGAAGTGCGGAATCACGGCGCCCGGATTTTGCTTCTGCACCTGACAACTCAAATGGGTTTCTGCAACCCATGCACAACCGTACCCAAGTTCGTCGGCCAAGATCGCTTGATCGAAAAAGTTTTGAAGCATGACTTTTTCCGACGGTGTGTAACCGTCGACTGGCGTTTGGCAAATCGAGAAGAATACGTCGTACTTCACACAGATCCCAAACGTCCGCCATCAACGGCTAATGCTTGACCGGTGATGAACGAAGCCGCTGGTGACGCGAAGAACGCAACTGCCGCGGCGATTTCTTCCGGCTCACCCAATCGCGCCATCGGCGTCGACTTGATCCACTCTTCAACAACTTGCTCTTTGGTAATTCCGCGTTTTGAAGCTCCCGCCTCGGACAACTCGTCAAGCCGCGACGTTTTTGTGAATCCCGGCAAAACCATGTTCACGGTGATCTCAAATGGCGCGAGTTCTGCCGCCAACGTTTTCGACCACGCGGTCATCGCCCAGCGAACAGTGTTCGAAACGCCAAGACCAGCAATCGGCTGACGAACCGACGTCGACAAAATCGAAACGATGCGTCCGCCTTTGCGACTCTTCATTCCTGGCACATAGGTTTTGCAAAGAATTTGGTTCGCAACGAGGTGTCCTTCCATCGCATCACGAAACTCTTGAGGCTGAGCATCGAGGATTGGGCCACCTTTCGGTCCGCCGGAATTTAAAATAAGAATGTCGATGGCTCCCATTTCGAGAACCAATTTCTTGAGATGCCCTTCAAGCTCGGAAGTTTTTGAAAGATCGCAAACAAACGCTTTGTGAGTTTTCAATTCGGGACTCATCAAAGTCGCGCCTTTAACTTCGATCAACGGCAGTTCATCGATCAGCGTTTTGAGATCCGCTTCTGAACGACCGCACGCGATGACTTGAATTCCACGTGAAGCCAAGTGACGAGCCACTGCGCGTCCGATGCCTTTCGAGGCGCCGCCGACAAACGCCGTTCGCAAAATTCCACCCGGCGCTTGCACGACTGCAAGGCCCTTTGTTCCGCCACCGAGACCTGGCCGTTCATTCATATTTCCACCACTTTGTGCCATGCGACGAACCCTACCTCGAGTCGCCTGCTGTTTTGATAGACAACGCAAGATGTTATGGACCGGGCGCCGAGCCAGCGTTAGACTCTCGCCCATGCATCCATGGCACGACGTCGACCCAGGAACTCCTGAAAAAATTCTTGTCTACATCGAGGTTCCGAAAGGATCCAAAAACAAGTACGAGATTCACAAACCGAGCGGACTTCTGAAGGTCGACCGCGTGCTTTTTTCAAGCATGCATTATCCAGCGAACTACGGCTTCATTCCGAAAAGTTACTGCGATGACGGCGATCCGCTCGATGTCCTCGTTCTTGGTCAAGAAACAGTGGTTCCGGGCGTACTTATGGAAGCGATACCCATCGGCGTGATGAAAATGAAGGATCAAGGCGAAGGTGACGACAAGGTCATCGCGGTTCACGCCAACGACCCAGAAGTAAATCACATCCGCTCGATCAACGAACTCTCTCCGCATCGAATGAAAGAGATTCGTCGCTTTTTTGAGGACTACAAACTTCTCGAAAACAAGTCTGTCGAGATCGCGGGCGTGCTTGATCGCGATGCTGCGCTCAAGGTCATTACCGAAGCCCTCGAGTTCTACAAAAAAGAACGCACGAACCTGATGAAGGCCGTGAAGTCATGAGCTCGACTCCGAACACCGGCGTGCCGCAACCGAAAGCGCTGCACCCGACTCGCATACTTCGCAAAATGACGGTTTCGAAAATCTGCGACTACACTCCGCAAATTCGCGAGTTGTTCATCACATGCACCGATCCGAAAGATTTTGAATTTCGTGCCGGGCAATTTGTCATGTTGCATGTGCCGCCCGATCTTTCAAAGGGACCCATCGGAGACGACGCTAAGCCGTTGAAGCCAGCGCTTCGCGCTTACTCGATCGCGTCGACCGACGAGCAAAAAGACGGATTTCGCCTGGTGTTCAAATACGTCGATAGCGGTATCGCTTCGAAATTCGTTTGGGGATTGAATGAAGGAGAAGTCCTAGATTTCACCGGCCCCTTCGGACGTGTATTCTTCAAAGAACCACCGACCGAACAAATTATTTTCATGAATACCGGCTCTGGAATTTCTCAGCACTTCTCATTCATCGAATCGAATCTAAAAAAGTATCCGGATTTGCGTTACCGATTGTTGTTCGGCGTTCGCTACAAGGACGATATTTACTATCGTGCCGACCTCGAGCGGCTGAAATCTCAGCTCTCGAATTTCGAATTCCAGTACGTCTTGTCACGACCGGATGATTCGTGGACGGGGCCCAAAGGTTATGTCCAAAACCACATCGACGATTTCGATTACAAAGGAATTCCGACGACGTTCTACCTTTGCGGTAACGGCGCGATGATTAAAGACGTGAAAACGAAGCTCGAGGCCGACGGCTTCGATATGAAAAACGTTTTCGCCGAGGCCTTCGATTAGGCGACGCTTCAGACGTGCACCGTCTCAACTTGAGACGGCGTTTTAGTTCAACCTGGTCTCCGAATGAGCCGATAAGAAGAGGCAATAAATCGGAGGTCTCAAATATGACTCGCGCCATTCTTTTTTCAACACAAGTGATCGCAATCGCGTTTGTGTTTACTTCCGTCATGGACACTTCTTACGGCAAAGGCGCACAAGCGTTTGCACCGGGCCAAGCCCCAGCGCAAGCGTCAGATGCGGCAACTCAACAAGCACTTCGGCAAACACAGGAAGCATTGAACGATCCGTCAAAACGGGCCGCGATGATCAAGGGAGACGCAAAAGCCGAAGCGTTCGACGCGAGAGTGAATTCGCAGCTTGGTGGCCAGACCGACGGCGCCTATCAGATCTCAGCATCGGTCATGGAAAAACTCGTTCAAGAAACCGGCGGCGACCCTTCGAAAATGCAAGAGATCGTCGGAAAGTTGATGGCGAATCCGCATATGCTCGAGAAGTATCTCAGCGCATCCGAGCGCCAAAAAATCAGCCAAATGGCTGGCAAAATCGAAGCAGAAAAAGGGCACACCCCTGCCTCTGCAGGCCGCTAAGCACTAACTGGTCAACAGATGCCGTCGCAATTCGCCGACGGCTGTCTTTTCAATTCCGGCATCCTTCATCATGACTGTCAGCGTGCCTTCATTCGAAATGAGGCTCCACTTGTTGTCGCGACCGAGCATCGCCTCGAGGTCGTTCAAAAACTCGCCGCTCTGTTCGGCCGTGCTATTCCGAAGTGAATATATCTCGATCTCATCTCCTCGATGTACATCGCCCTCAAGTAACTCTTTAACAAGCAGCGAAGGATCCTTGTGGGCATACACTTTCACAATCGCGGCACTCTTGGTCGCCTTGTGCAGCTTCTTCGACGAAGGATTCCCGATCTCGATCCACTCGGTTGTTCGACCGTCGAGTGTTTTGACGCGGATCGCGGGCTCTTCAGTATCGCTGATTCCACCCGGAGCAAACTCGATCCCCTCTTTGTAATTCAGAGCGTACGCAAGCACCCGGGTCAGAAGATAGCGCATGGTTTCGGAGGGATGAAGTGCAGCACGGAAATCGACGGGTTCGTAAATGCCCCTATCGACATCTGACAGCTCGATGCGAAAACGATAGAGTGTCGCCCTATTTCCCATTACATTAACCGTACTATGGGATTTGAAATGATACCAGCAAGTCAGATGAGTCTTACCGCTTTTCTCGCAATCGTCGCTTGTGTGCTTCTCGCACTCGCATACGGAGTGTTTTATTCGTATCGCAAGCTCGATCCCTCGTCCGCGTTCAAAAAAACTCGAGTCATAATGTTTTGGGTTTTCGCCTGGCTCGCGATGTTTTGGGCGATGGTTGAATCGGGTTATGCGCGTGAGAATCCGATGCCGGGCGTTCCGATGTTGTTTTTAAGCGCAATTCTAATTTCAATCGCGTTTGCATTTTCACCCATCGGAAAAAAATTGTCGTTAGGCGTTCCGATCGGCTACCTCATTCTTTTTCAAGCGTTCCGCCTTCCGCTCGAACTCGTTCTTCACGAATGGGCCGCGCAAGGAACAATTCCGCAGACGATGACTTGGACCGGACAAAATCTCGACATCGTCACGGGAATCGCCGCGATCGTCGCGTTTCCGTTCGTCAGCAAATATCGCGGTGTCGCTCGCATCTTCAACATCATTGGCTTCGGTTTTCTTTTGAACGTTATGCGCGTCGCCCTCTTCTCGTCACCGCTTCCCTTCGCCTGGAGCATTGAACCGAAACTTCAGCTTCTGACCCACACGCCGTACACGCTGATTGTACCCGTCTGTGTTGGCGGTGCTCTGATTGGACATATCCTTCTTTCGCGAGCAGTTTACGCGCGCGAAGCTGCGCGACAGAAAGAAAAAGTCGCATGAAGCCGCTTCACGAAGACATTCTTACTCTGCATTCTTCGATCTCCATGCCACTGATGAAGTTACCAGTGACCTCGGTTGCACTTCGCACATCACGCGGAGTCATTCTAGTGGCGCCGGGAAAGAAGACCCCCGCGCAAGAGGCGGCCCTGTCATCCTTCGGTCGTGTGACCGACATCGTTGCACCCAATCTTCTTCATCACGTCAGCATTCACCTCGCGCAAAAGACTTTTCCCGAAGCGACTATTTGGGGTGTTGAGGGATTTAAAAAGAAACGGCCAGATGTTGCGTGGGACAAAGTTCTCGACGCAAAATCTTGGAATTATTCGGATGAAATTCGAGCGTTTCCCATAGCCGGAATTCCGGAAATCAACGAATGCGTTTTCCTTCATATGAAATCGAAGACGCTTCTCGTGACGGACCTGTTTTTCAACTTGCTCGATGCAAAAGGCATCGGCGCTTGGATGATCCTGAAGATGTTCGGCACATATCGACGATTCGGCGTCAGCTCGTTTTACCTTCGCAATGTAAAAGATAAGGAAGCGTTCAAGAATTCTCTCAAAATAATTGGCGCGTGTGATTTTGAATCGATCGTCATGTCCCATGGCGATCCTGTTACTGAAAATGCGAAGGTACTTTTCAGTAGCGCCTTGAAGGAAAGAGACCTCTTATGATCTGGACGAAGAAGCCGGCACTTGATGTCATTCAAAAGATGTCAGCCGGAACCATGTGTGATGCGCTCGGAATGGTGTTCACCGAAATTGGCGATGACTCTCTGACGGCGACAATGCCCGTCGACCATCGCACCAAACAACCTGCCGGACTTCTGCATGGTGGGGCCTCGGTTGCTCTCGCCGAAACGCTCGGTAGCATTGCTTCTGCCCTGTGTCTGAAGTCGAACGACAAGATGCCTGTCGGAATCGAAATCAACGCGAACCATTTAAAATCCGCAACCTCAGGACTTGTCACGGGCCGCTGCCGACCGATCCGGGTCGGACAAAGTCTTCATGTCTGGAACATTGAGATTCACAACGAGAAACAAGAACTCGTTTGCGTGAGTCGACTGACCGTTATGATCGTCGACCGAAAAAGATCTTAAGGCTGTTTTGCGGCGACAATTATTTTTAAAGTTAGCCGAAGTGAAGCAAGATACTGCGCCGAACGAAGAAGTTTAGTGTCTGCCTCGGACAACGCATGATGTTTTCGTTCTTCCGCAATCGCGAGAAGCTTCGCCGAAATCCCTGGAATGCCGCCAAGCTCTTGTTCCAACGACGTGCGCCGAGCTTCGAGTTCGGTTTCCTGGTCGATGAGTTTCGAGAAATGCGGTCCCGTGAACTTAACGTCAATGATAAAGTTCTTGGAAAGCCGCTCGTACTCTTGTGACGAGGACTGCGCTTTCGGTATTCGTGGTCCTGCCCAAGCGGAAAACTCAAGCACACGACGCTCAGTGATAAGCGCGTTTTGTCGCATCACCGAAGCTTTCGTAGCTTCATTGTTATTCTCATCGAGCGACACCTGTAGATTTTCGAGAAACACTTTGTTCGTTTCGTGTTCGTTTGAAACCGAAGCGACGATAAGGCCCGTAGGTATAATCACAATGCCGGCCGTAAGAACTCCGAGCGCTACCTTTGTTCTCGCAAATGCTGGAATGAGTGGGACCACTCGCGTCGCGACCCACTTCGAAGCGTAACGAGTAAATAGTTTTTTACCCAGGCCAATGACGATACCGCCGCCAATAAATAGACTGACGTTACTGCCAAGCACTTGAGAAATTTCGATGTCGCGCTTCAGTGTTTCGGCGCAACCCTTGATGTTAACGTCACCCACCGCAGTGCCAGCAAGTTTGCGTTTCAGCTCTGCGATTTCGATGCACTGATTGCGGACTTCAGTCCAAAAGCTAGCCGACACCATCAGGCTCTTAACAAAGCGAGACGTCGAACCAAGCAGCGTCGTATCGGCGTGCCGGAAATCATATGTCGCAACCATGCCTTGCCCGGTGACGGTGAGCCACGCGAATTCAGCCTGCAGGCGATGCGAAAGCGCCGTCTTGCCCTCTGGACTACTAAAGACCGCGAACGGATTTTTAGGATATTGCAGCGGCCACTTATACATAAGCATGAGCTCTTGAGCCCACTGCTTGCCTTCGCGGTCGATGCGAGCACGATAAGAGAATTCATCGTCTATCTTAGACGCATATTCTTCGAGCGCCTGTTGATCTGCCGGACGCACGAGATCTGCGGCAGTCGCATTCTGTGAGAATGAGAGTGAAAATAGAC
>JAYSYF010000070.1:0-6329 GCA_043716655.1 Bdellovibrionales bacterium
GCCGCGTGGAGAAAAGTCGACGGGCACTGTCTCATTTTGAGAATCCACCTCGATTAATGTGTAGATTCGGAATCGCGTGGCGCGAGCTTACTAGGTAAATGGCCGATAGGCAGAGGATGCCTCGATCGTCCAAACTCCATTTTCTAGTACTTGTTTTCGTGCTGCTGCCGTCGCTCTCTCGCGCCGGTGAAACGAAAATGACAAAGCCTGAAATCCCTCCTTCAGCCCAGGCCACAAAAAATGCCGAAGGCGGTTTTGTCGCAAGTTTTATTAATTCTTTCAACTCAGTGAGGAACTTCGTCTGCCCTCCGGCTCAACCGCTTCCAATCGCGGTCGAGAAACGAAAGATTACACCGCGCGCTCCGCGCGAACTTCCGAGCGAAGCTTTCAAATCCGAAGGTGAACTCGCTCGGTATCTTGAATGTTACGCGACCGAAGACGGACGCTACGAACTGATTGCGAAACGCTATATGCCTCTGATCGCAGTCGCGAGTCGCACATTCGAAATACCTCAGACTCTGCTCGCGTGCTTAATTTTCCGCGAAAGTCGTTTCGACGTTAATGCTCGCTCGAAGTCCGGTGCAATGGGACTCGGTCAGCATTTAGCAGGCACGATGACCACGATCACGAATACAATCGAAAAGCCCGAATCGAGCAGTCCTCAAGAAAAAACGCGTGTTGGAAAAATTAGAAAACGACTCGAAGACATCGACAACGGTGTCATAAAAAACGAAACGCCTCAGGACCGACAAGATCGCGCGTACCTCGCAACACGCGCGGAAATGCGCTTTCAACGGACGAACTGGGAACAGTACTACAACAATCTTCGTTCACAGGGACTTCACAAAGGTGGAATCACTCCTCGAGTCGTCAACGAGGCTGCACTCAAAGATCCGGCGATCGCCATTGGTGCCACGGCATTTTATCTGCAATCAATTCTGCTCGTCTTTCAGAAGAGGCTCGATAGCGATTTGGTAATTCGCAATAGCGATCGACAGCAACCGAACTACGATTTGTTGCTTGCAGCTGCAGGCGCTTACAACATGGGACCTTACGAGGCTTCAAAAATTTTGGGCAAACTTCCGGAGCCTCCCGATCGTAAAAAATGGGTGGGAGCGCTCGCCAAGTCGAACGAAGAAACGGCGGGACACATTCTTTCAATTCGAAACTGCATTGAATCGAGCGGAAGCAAAGGCGAGAACGCTTGGAAAGCTCCGATTGGCAGCGCAGACTACAGTTGCAAACCAGAAGATATGGGTGAAAAGCGAGTTGCACTCGATAAAGCCAATAAGCTTCCGTCCGAGTATAAGAGTGAGATAAAGAGTGCGACGATGAAAGCGGCGATCCCAAAGGCACCGCCCAAAGTGAAGGCGACTGACAAACCGAGCGCAAAGAGCACCGTAAAGCCGGCAACGAAAGCAGGTTCGTCTCCGAAGCCGGCTTCGGTACCAGCTAAGAAAGGTTCGACGAAATGAAACGAATATTCAGAATGAAGTCGTTCTTAATCCCATTGATGCTGCTATTGGTTTCTTGCGCCAGCAAAGCAGCAGACGGCGATGGGAAAAACGACCTTGCGCCGCAAGCGACTGTCGTCACACCCGAAGTGAAGCCGGTGCCGCGAACGTGCAACAAGGCGATGTCCCGTAGCGAACGTTTCGCTGTGATCGCGCAGACTGTGCTCGAAGCCGTCACTGAATTGGAAACGAATCCACAGGTCGTCAAGGATCCAGAGGCGCGAAAGCGAGTTGGAACTTTCGCAGCTGGTGCGATTCCCGATTCAGCTCCGTTCGTTACATTGGATCGCCGCTGCTGGGCGGATTTCTATGAAGCGCAACAAAAGTTAGAAGACGGAAGTTTCAGCGGCGCACAGAAAAAAGCCTACGCTTGGAAAGCTTGTCTCGTTTCGACATTTCCGGATCGTGTCGAAATCGCCGAGCCGCTGATATCTTGCTTCGAAGGAACACCGCCGGAAAAAACGACGGAATCAAAAAGCGAAACGAAGTAAGAGCGAGATCTCGCTCACATTCACGGCTTTCATCGTGTTCGATCCACTCCCCGTTAAAAAATCGGGACTCATCAACATCACATAACGTGCGCCGATCAGAGTTGATGGCGAGAACATGTATTTCAGATCGGCCTGCGCGATCGTCGCTGAATACGATGCGCTCTCGATGGAGAAACCATTCGATATTGTCGTTTTCTCTTTATCTGTCGTGCGAACACCACCAGCGAGATCGAGAATCACCGAACGGAATGGAATCTCCCAGAAAGCCATGACTTGGGCGACGTTGCCTCCAGTGACTGTGCTTTCCGTGCCCGGCGAAGTTTCGACCTTACGTTCTTGTTTCGATTCGAATGTGCCGACGATACCGATCCAGCTCGCACCCGCGATTGGAATCGAAAATCCGACGTAAGGTGCGTAGGACATTCCACCTGAGTATTGATTTCCATCGTTGCTGACCGTGGTAAAGTACGGATCTTTTCTTTTGCCAGGGCTATAGGCGGCACTGACTCCGACATGGAGTCGATAACTTCCGCCCAACGATGTGGCAAGCTTTGCTTCGACGTCGCCCATGCCAGAACGTTTTTCTTCGGGGAGCGCGACCGATACCGATTTCGAATCGAACGACGATGTGCCCACAGAAACAGAAACATTGTCGCTGAATCCATAGCCTAAACTTCCGCGGATGCCGCTCTTCGATTCTTTTGAGGAAGAAAGCAGAACGCCTGATGTTCCTGCCTCAGTTTTTAGTTCGTACTCGGGCGTTTGAGCGTATTCAGCAGCGAACGCGATCTCGTTTGCGGCCGGTTGCCAAATGTACTCGGGATTTTTTCCGCCGGCGGCGTTTGCTTCGGCGAAACCCATAACTGTGGCCAAGCACACGAGAGTTAGAAAATGAAGTTTCATTGGATCACCTCTTAATGACGTATCGGGCAACGAAATCGGCTACCGGTCAACATTCGACACCATTGAATGAAATGACACTGTTTACCCGAATTGCACGTTTCAACATCGCCTGAGCCTGTCGCTTTTTCTTACTGCGGCGTTCAAATTGATAAATCTCGCGAGTATTGCGAAGCGTTACCCCAGTTCAAGTGACGAAGTGACCCTGATTTTCATGGTCTCAAATTTGCTCAATTGAGACCGTTCGAATGAGCACATCGAAACTTGGCAGTTTAATTTTGCCAGTAACAAACCAAACAATCCTTTTTTAGGGGGCGACATGTTTAAAAAGTCTTTGAGCGCTGTTTTCGCAGCACTCGTAGCAGTAGTTCTAGTTTCTGGTTGCGGCGGCGGCGGTGGCGGCGGAAGCACCGGCGGATACGATCCAGGTTACCAGTCTTGGTACGACGTTTACGGCAATCGTTGCGGAACACAGCCAGGTCCCGGCTGCAACTTCTACGCAAACGGTTACAAGATCGTAGACACAGAAGATCCATACTTCTCTAACTACTACGCTCTCGACTATGCAAACTGGTCATACGTTGATAGCTACGGTCGATCTTCGCGTTACGAAGGTTGGGCATTCCTTTCTCCAAACGGAATCCTCTATGACTATTATGGCGATGCGTTGAACGACGACACGGCTAAAGGCCGCGATCATGGCGCTGACGTTGCACAACAGGAAATCAACATCGTGAAAACGGCTGGTGAGTTCTTCGCTGCGAAGTACCAGTTGGATGCAGCTGTTGGAATCAAAGTTGCGAAGATCGTTCACGACTACGCAATGCTCGGAAAATCGCGCGCTCGTACGACTGCGGATTTCGCTGATTTCAGCCAACGCCTTTACGGCCAAGATCTGAACAAGGTTCAGAAGGTTTTGCTTGAAGCAAAAGCTGGTCGCCGTGCAGGTCTCGAATCAGTTATTCAGGAAGCGGCGGCTAACTGGTCGACGACTCCAGAAACAATGAAAGAGATCCTCAAAGTTTGGTACGGAAAACAGGCTCAGGAAATTCTCTAATTCTGGTTCAAAAGTGAAAGCCTCACGGCTTGAACTGCCAGCAAAGCCCTGCTTCGTGCAGGGTTTTTTTTTGGGAAAAGCCTTCCAAAACGCTTTCCAAGATTTCACCCCTCCTTTCGATGCCTTACCGCTTTCTACCCGATTTTTGACAAATCGCGTTATGTGCGACTAGATTCGGCCCTTCCACACCATTTTCGCCGGACTCTTACGGAGGTCGAATGTCGCACCCAAGTTTGATTGCTGCCCTGTTGTTATCTGGGGCTCTCTTGATGCCGGATTCGGCGCTTGGCGAGGCAAACGCAATTACGACTTCGGCTGTCGCCCTCAAGAACGTCGAGAATCCAGCGATCGACCTTCTGCTGAATGGCCAACCACTCGATTCGGACAAGGCCGCGGACCTTCGCAAACAAGGAACCGATCTCAGTCTGCTCGAGCCGTCGCCGAACGACGTTTGGTCGAACACAAAACTTTCTGCGATCGACACATCTACATCTGCATTTCCCGCAAACGCGAATGGCCTCGAATACAAATCGACGGTTCCGCTGAATCCCGAGGGCTGGTATCGAACTCAGGTTCAGGCCGTTGGAAGTGATGGAGTCACACGGTTCTATCGTCTGATCTTAAGTCTGAACGCACACCAAGGCCTGATGCGCGCGGCCCTGCTGCGCAAGCTCGGTTATCCCGTGCAGTCGCCACAGTGGTACAAGCGCGCGACCGTCCGTTTCGAAACTGAAGCGCAACGCAAAACATTCGTTAGCCAAATTTCGACGCAAGCGGGACTCGTCGATCACAAACGTTGGGTTTTGTCGGAAGACGAAAAGAAAAACGAACTTGTCCTTCAAGACGTCATGCTCGAACCGTCGACGATCATCGTTCCGACCAACTGGTACATGGGCAGCATGGTTGCTACACACTTGAAGGGCCGTCGTACAATGCGCGGGCTTCTCGTCCCGTTCTCGTTTCTCGATGTTCCCGAGTCCGTCAATATGTACTCGTGGGAGCCGTCACAGCTAATCAACGAGAACATCATCTTCATGCACAAGTACGCTGACGCGTTCGACGAGACGACGCTGGATGACGTACGCTGGATGATCGAAAGAATCGGTCGACTGACTCGCGCCGACTTCAAAGAAATCGTCGATGCAGGAATGTACCCACCAGATATCGCTACGGTGATTTTTGAGAAAACATTGGCGCGAAGAAACAATCTCGTTGCTCAAGCCGGTGTTCAAAAGCGTCTGCAAGAACCGAAGCTGCCGTTCAATCTGCAAGTTTCGGTTGGCAGCGTTCAAGAAGGCAAAGTCACGCAAGAGCGTTACGAAGGTTATGCCCTGCGTTTTACACACGGCGATCCAGAGTCACCTCTGCAAACTGATGACATCGTTCGTTTCGTAAAAATCGAAGCGACGTCGGCACTGATTCACCAGCTTGCCGGAATGGTGAACACGAAGCTCGAGTTCTTCAAGCTGGACAAACTCCTGCAACAACGAAGCAAAGATTTGTACCAAGGGTTTCTCGATTATATCGCGAGCAAGCCGACGAAGCCTTACGTTCAGCCGATTTCAACTTGGGGTGGACCCGTCGGTGGAGTATCGGTCAACGCATCTCGCTCGATCGTTACTGGCTCGTATTTCGGAGATCAGTCGAGCGACTTCCGAGTCAGTCTCGTCGACCAAGTTTCCGCAGGCGCACGCATCGGCTATTTCCTTGGTGTCGACGGTATTCCGAAAGTCATTCCGGGCATCGGCGCGAACTTATCTGTCATCCGCAGCTATGTTCACGTTCGTCCGATTCCGAGTATGGAAGCGGCGTCGAAAAAAGACTGGGACGAATTATGGGTTCCCGGATTCATGAAAGGTCTCGGAGCTTCTCTCGCGGCATCAACGGCAGAGAAGGAAGAAGATCGCGTTAAAGAAATGGGCGATAACGTCACGAAGTTTCTCGAGGAGTTAAAAGAGAACGAGACGTTTACAATCACTGACACCGTTGCTCTCGGTGCAAACGCATCGCTGGCAATTCCTCTTACGACATTACTTGGAATTGATCCGGTATCTTATGCTGCGACTATTGTTATCGGCGCGTCTGCAAACCAGTTGGTTCTTCGCCGAACGACGTTCACTCGCGAAGGTGGCCTGATCAAGATTTACCTTCAGAACATCGGCTCGCAAATGGCTGGCGTTGCGATGGATGTGAATCTTTGGATGAACATCATGCGCCTCTCGTACACTCATAAGTGGGGACAAGCGCGAACCCGCGCATTCCACCTCGAAGAGAAGCCGACGGAAGAAAAGAAGCTTCGCAACTCGATTCTGGCGATCAAAGGTATTTTGAGTTCGAACAACTCAGAGTTGCTCGAGTCGAACTTTC
>JAYSYF010000008.1:0-23393 GCA_043716655.1 Bdellovibrionales bacterium
CACAGGACCCAACGATGGCGTCGCGACTTTTCACGAGTCGATTATTCGTCCCGGTTATGTCATACCGATTCCCGGCATGAGTCATCGCGCTGAAAGCGAACGACTTGGTCCGTGGTTCCAAGCTGTACTTTCGGCCTTTGCATTCGACCGAAAACCCGTCCCCGCTGACACATAACCGGACGTTCGTCCAACAGCATTTCCGCAAACCGCGCCGATATAGATAGATGCGCGCGGAACGGTCAAAGTTCTCGATCATGTTCATTTTTCTCGTCGTCGTCTTTTCGACCGTGCCTACCTATGCGCAAACAAATCCTCCGGTTTATTTACTTTCCGGAACTGATGGACCAGAAGCGGCCCGCGAAGCGGTCACAAAATCGGCTCAGGAGTTGGGATTTAAATTCGTCGACAAAGCACCGCTTGGCGACAAGTTCAAAATCACGGAAGCACGGTTCGCCGAATTCGTAAGAAAAATTGCGGACGCGAGCGATGGTGCCGATCCAATTTTCGTAGCGATAACCGATACGCGCGGAGTGAGTGCCAGTTTTCTTCGTACAAAACAGGGTGCTCGCGTCTTGTCGGTAAGTCTTGGTGCACTCGCTGCGGTGGATGACGATTCGCAACTCGCGCTTTTGGTTGGTCACGAGCTAAAGCACGGCAGTTCACAAATTGAAGAAATGCTCGAGACTAAAAAGAAGCATGGATATGTGAAACATCGCCCTACAATTTGGGACGGTCTTTCGGATAGGGGCCATGAGAAGACGATCGAAAATGAAGTCGACGTGAAGGCGCTGGTCGACAAAGTCCACAAGAAGGGTTTCAGCCCGGCGCGAGCGATCAAATTATTTGAAAAAATTGAATTGCAGTACGGCGATGCATACGGCTTCTCGCATCCGATGATCGTTCAACGAATGAGCGTTCTGAACGCTGCGATGACTGGGATGACGCGCGGAAAAGGTGAAGAACTTCGCGCCGCACCCGTGAATGAACTTATAAACCCCGAGTGGAAAGCATTTTTCAAATCTTCAGAGTATCGGAAAGCTGCTAGTAAAACGGTTCAAAGCGCATTGCGCTCGCGGCCTTTTACGGCGGCGGAAAAAGTTTTTACCGAAATGAAAGATGGTACGATCGATTACGAACGAACTGATCCCGATCGTCTCATGTTCACTGAGGTTAATCGAAGATGGGAAGAAATGGCTTCGTCAGTTGTCGATCGACCGCTGAAGGACAACGTCAAACTTGGCGAAGCGCTTCGCCATCAAGTCGCGCGAGACTACCTCGTTGCCAAAGAACGCGTGCTGGGAAAAACGTATCAGGCAAAATCGATCCATGAGGCCGCGTTTCTCTTGTTAGCGTCCGAGGCGGATACTTGGAATCCAGCGCTGCCGTTCGGCTCTGGCGGTTCGGGCGACCTCGAAGATACTCTTAAGTACGCGAGCCGTGATCGAGCTTACGATGCGAAGGAAATCCTCGAATTACGCGAAACCGGCAACTCACAAGCGGTACTCGAAGCGATTGCCGAGAAGCAAGCCTCGTTGGATGCGAACGACGCTAAGTTAAAAACACTTGCTCGGCTCTACAAAATTCCACTCAAGGAAGTCGAACGGCGACTCGACTCAATCGTCGACTACGATCAGGACTACAATTATCCGCGATACATGGAAGCCGAAGAGAAAGTCGCGCTGCGAGCACAATCTAAGATGAATGTGAAACTCGGCCCAGCGCTTGAGGCCGAACAAATGCGCGCGATTGAGGGCTTCAAAGCTCATCTGGGCGATTTCGCAGATATCAATCGAAACTGGGGCCGCGAATTCGCTAAACTTCGTGAGTTAACTCCGAAAGCATTCGCTGCCTATCGAGAAATGATTCTGTTCGAGCTGCCCAAAGCTCTTTTGAAAAAAGCCGAGGGCGCAACGCCGGAAGTGAAAAGCGCAATTGCGAACAAGCTTCAGTACTCGTGGCTCAACGAGCTTGGCGGTATGGGAACTACGAACGAAGTGACGAAGGCGTTTTCGTCAGATGAGGGGTCGAAGACACTTCGCGCTGTCGTCGAACTTATTAACGAGACGAACTTAGCTCGAGGCGGAGTGCCCTACGATTTCGCTCCGCATCCCCGGTTGGACGCGATCGTCGTCCAAGATAGCAAGGTTTACGTCCCGCCACAGAAACTGGCGTTATACATGGAGGCCGGACTCGATCCATTCGAGAAGGTAAAACGGAATCTAATTCTGACGATCAAGAATTCACTGGATATGAAGTCGATGAGCCAAGCGGTCGGTTCGTTCGTCGAAAACCAGCGCGAGGCAGTTACGGCACAACGCGGCTCTGAATGGCTTAACGGAATACGTGACGCTATGGCGGAACGGTACAAGACATTGAATCCAGCTATAAAAAACCCCGGCGAACTTGCAGAGGCCGTGATCGATTTAAATATGAGCTGGGGTCATTGGCCGACCTATAAGATCGGATCCGCTGAGATGGTTCGGCGATTGAAGGATGCGGCGGCCGTCGCATTGCCACCGGACCCAAAAAGCTCATGGTCAAAACCAAACGTCCTCGCGAGCTATGATGAACTTTTCCGATATCGAGTTTGGCAAATGCGATCGGGATCAGCTGGCGACCTTGAGCTGTTCAAGCTGATGTCGAGCACGGGCCCACTTTTGTCTGACCACGCATCCATCGTAGAAGATGCGTCGAAGTATCAACAACACGTCGAACTTCGTAAGGACTATGCGCATTGGGCTGCGGAAAACGCAAAACCGGCGCTGAAAGATGCGATCCGAGTGAGCGGCGGAGTTTACATGCACGGCGGTGGCCAAGACCGGATCAAACCTACAGACGCAGATCAATTAAGGCTCACAGGCGAGGTCGTTAGAAAGTTTCGCAAAGACGGCGTTGTTAACTGGCGTGAGTTGTTCAAAACCGGATTAGATGACCCGTACTACCTCCATGGCGAATTTTGGACCGGACTCAGTGGCGGTTCGGATTCACTCGCGGTCAAAGAATTCATTCGACTGCAAGAGGCTTTTCGGGAATCGGCGGCCGATCCGAAATACCAGGCAGAAAAGGACCCCGCCAGTTACCGAAAATCTCGCGTGCAACTGAGCGGAAAATTACTCGACGATGATTTTGTCAAAGGCCCACTCAAAGCTGCGAATGCTGAAGAACTTCAGCAGATTTTGAAGAATGCCTTTGTTGCGAGAGACCCGTCGCCTGCGCGCGATCAGGTTTTTGAAAGATTTTGGAAAGCGACCGAGCAGCGGCCCGATCTGCGAACCGCGTTCCTCGATGAAAAGCTTGTCTCTAAATTGATGTTTAAAGAGAACGGTCTTGCGCTCGCAAAATATCAAATTGCCACGCGATATCCGAACACGGCGAAAAGTCTGCGAGATCCCGGCTCTGTGACAACTGAGATGCAGAAAATTCGCAAGTCGATCGAAATTCAATTTCCAGAACCGTCATTCACTCGAAATCAGGTTCTCGACTTTACAGAAAAGCGAATGACGACCACACCAACAGAGCATCGTGCGTTGGCTTCACTTTGGGTCAATCAAGACAACTGGGCCGAAATGAAAGGTCTTGCGTTGTCCGATTCGCTAGATGCGGTCGCGAAGGCGCTCGAGACCAATGCCGAGAAACTCGATTTTATTGAGTACGTATCGGGTCGATCGAAGTCGTTACCGGCCGACTTCGGGTCGGGAAGTGGCTTTCGAAAGATGGATAGCCGCGTAAAAGAACAAGTCATGAGAGTGCTGCCTCTCTTGCCCGCACGGTTCGAATCGCTCGATCGTTTCGAGCGCGCGTTCGCGATTCATCCGTTTCTTGCCGGTGAAAAAGGGGTACTTGGAAGTCCCGAAAGCTTGCAGCGCGTTCAAAAAATGATCTTAGGTAAAAACTCTGACGATGTGCGTTTCAAAGCTTTCTTCGAGAGCTACATGCAAAGTGTTCCGGCGCATGAAAAGAGCTCGCTGATGAGTTATCTCGTCGGTCAGACAGGGCGGTCTGATGAAAACGCTGGTAAAATCATGCGCGACATCCTCGAGGCGATGCCGCCACTTGGAATTCGCGCTGGCCAAGAAATTAGGTCGAGCGGTCGTGCGAGTGAAGCCATTAATAAAGAACTCGATCAGTTGCGCGATCATGCATTGCCGCCGTCGCGTAAACAAATTCACCTCGATGTCGCGAAAGCTTTTGATGGCGGCGAAAAGAATGTCCGTGTGGGAAAACTTCGCGGCTCAGGCTCTGTAAACTATGTTGTCGATATCGACGTGTTCGATGCCAAGACAAAACAGTGGCAGCCTCGCGTTCTTAAGGTTCAGCGAGAGGACGTCGGTGCTCACGTGACTGCTGAAGATGGCAATTGGCAGAAGGCTCTAGGGAAATTACGAGAACATCCAGATCGCGAAGTTCGAATGGCCGCTTCAGTTATTGAAGATGCGCGATCTCAAGCCGTGAGTCGATTAAGACCGGGCGGCGTCGAGTTGAATGCAAAGGCAGAAGCGGCACTTCATCCGAGTGCGGCGGCTTCCTATGACTCGGCTACAACACGCGCGGTGCAACCTGACAATGCGGCCGCCGCGTTAATTCCAGAAAAGCACCGCGAGCGGTATGGGGTTTATGAACGAATCGAAGGCGTGCCGCTGAACGAAGTGAAAGACGCTGCAGAAAAAAAACGGTTCGCGACGGCTATGTTAAATCAAGAACTCGAAGCGATATTTACGACTGGAACGTTCGACACCGATCCGCAATTAGGAAATTGGTTGCGCGAAAATAAGACGGGTAAATTCGTTCGCCTCGACTATGCGCAGTTAACGACTGTCGATCGAACCGAGCTTGAAGAGTTTCGAAAGATGGTTGTCGCGATCGTCGATCCAAAAACCGGAGCCAAAGATGCGGGTACGCTTGCGAAACTTTGGACGACTTTGATGAAGCCTAAGGCTGACGCGAAGTTGATCGAGCTCGAACTCAGAAAAATTCTAAATGGCAGTGACTACAAGGCGGCCAAAGGACCTTGGGAGCGTCTAACGCTTCTTCGGCACGATATGAACGAGCAGCTGGTAGCTCAAGGCGTTCCTGCGCAGGAGTTCAAAGAGGGCAGTCGTGCGGCCTGGACATCGCTCAAAAAACTTTCTGGATTACGGGGCGAGTACCTCAGCGATAAAGAGTTTTTTAAGGTTTTCAACAGCCACGTGAAAGTTCCAATGACCGCGCAGTTTAGACTCGCGCGTGCAGCTGGGATGACGACCAAGGAAATTGCGGAATCGGCACTCTCATCCTTAGGCTTGTCATTCAACGCCTGCGCCGAGAAGTTTGCCGGCATCCGTCCTAAAGCCCCGACCCAGTGATCGTCTCGACTCGACTTTAGCCGGAATCCGCGCCTAATTCGTGCCCTGAAAATCGTCGACTCTATAGTGAAACGATACACTTCCGATAAGAGGGATGATGAAAACACCCAATTTTTTCCTATCGGCAGCGTTGTTATTCAACCTAGTTCTCTTCGCCTCTTTCTCAGCTAGCGATGCAATCGCTGCTGAAGCAGTGAAAGGCGCAAAGAGCACGGCTTCGAAATCTACGTCTGAAATGACAGACGAAGAAAAGAAGAATGGCGGAATCAAATCTCCATACCCAGCTTGCAGCAACATGCTGATGGTTGAGAATTCTGACTATCAGAAAAAACAAGATTACTGGAAGGCGCGCCAGACTTCTTGCGACGCGAAGGTCGCGAACTGCAGTCTGAAAGTTCAAGTCGTTGCCGACAGCGGTGTTTTCGCAACTCGGTCGGTGACTGCAGGCGTAAATATGTCGAGTGCGGTTCCAATCGGCGTGTTTCTCGAGTCGGTTCGAGTTCGTGCTGGTCAGGATTTGAGCGCGAGCATCAAATCTTACGAACAGCTCAAGACGAATTGCCTCGCTGGTAAAAAAGGTGACGGTTGTGACGCGAAGGTCGGATCTGTTCGCGCACGAGTTGGCGCAGAACTTCCGAAGTTCCGTAACGCCATTGCGATGCTCGACTTTCCGCAGGATCCTGAAATTAAACGAGCGATTACGACAAACGACGTAACGGGACTCATCAATAAAGATTTCGACGGTTCGCGAATTCGTATGCGCGCTCCCAAGCTGACTCCGCTATCGAGGTCGGAATTTGACAGCGCGAAGACTGAACTTGCAAAACTACTTGAAGACGCTCGTAAAGACGCAGCTGCATTTGCGACTCCAGAATCTTTGAAGCGGCCTGGAATGGAAGCCGAACTTCGAAATTGGAATTCTGAAGAAAATCGTCTTGGCCGGGTCACAAAACGTTTCCGAGACGCACTTGAAAAGAATCGCGTCGAAAAGCTTGCAGCCTACAATGCAGCTGTAAGCCGTGCGCCTGAAGTTGCGTACGTTGGTTCGAGCAATGCAGAAGAGTCGGTCATCGCGTCGGGTCTCACGACAATGATTGCTGACGGAAACAAAGCACTTAAAGCCGTGAACAAAGCTCCGGTCGACAAAAACGACCTCAGCGCGGCAAAAGTAGACAGCTCGCTTCTTCAGTACGCAGCCTACAGTGCGTTGATCAACAAAATGTTGGTCGAAGAAATGGACAAGGGCAACGGCGCGAGCAGCTGTGCTGCCGCAACAAGCGCGTACAACCAGCTGAAAACGGTTCAAGGTGAAAACGCGGGTATCGCAGCAGCGGCCCTAATCGGAACTACAATTCTCTTCGCAGTCGCACCGCCGGTGGGTGCTGCGTTCGGAGCTGCCATGACGGGGACGGCTGCGGCGGTCTCTACTAATATTGCGATTTCTGTTGGCTTGATCGGCGGTTTCGCGATGACTGGTCACGATATTGCGCTCGCAAACAGAGCCGATCTCGGTGCGCGAGTTGGTCTCGTGACTCCTGAGGACGCGGCTGAAGCGAGAAGCGCAGCCACTCTCGGTATCGTCGCTTCGCCTTTGAACTTCCTCGGTTCGGGAGCGATGTTGGGCGCGGGTATGGCTGTCGGTGCAAAAACACTGAGTCGTTTCGGTGCAAACGCGGTCGCAAAAGGTGGAGTACAAGCGGCTGGTACTTCGGCTGAAGAAGTAACGAAGCTTGCGGCAGCTGCGGCTGCTTCAAAGGCGAAAGACGCTGCTCCGCAAGTCGTTCTCGCGAATGCCGAGAAACTTGAAAAAGCTGGCGAAAAAGGTGCAACTGCAATTTTGGGTCGTAAGCCCGCAGCCGCTGACGAAAATGCATTTAAGTCGATGGCGGATGCAAGTTACCTCGGAACAGAAAAAGCTCCGAACTTTGAAGTCGCGAAAGCTTACGCTTCTGTGACACAGACGATGTCGGAACCCGAGCGCGTAGCGTTTGCAGCGAATCTCGAGAAGATCAGCAAAGTCGTTAAATCCGATGCTGTCGGTACAGTGGGATCCGATGCTGTTCGAAGTCGTGAAGCTGGACTTCTCGCTTTGGAAATCGCGAAAGAATCGCCAGACGTCGTAGCATCAGCTGCCATATTGAAACCGACATCGGGCTGGGGTGCAGATGCGCTTCGCGGTGCCCGTGAGGTTGTAAAAGCGGCTGGGGCATTGGCTAGGGGCGTGAAAGAAACTGTGAGCTTACGAACTCGCAAAGCGCTTGCGAAGCTCACTGGCAAGAACGTCGATAGCCCTGAAGTAAATTCGATGTGTGTTTGTCTCGCACGTTGCAAAGTCGGCCTCGCTTCGAACGAATTCGATGTCGAATCATTGGCGCCGCCACGATACGTCGCCTGCACGAAGTAACATAAGATCCCAGGCCGATAAAAAAACACCCGCGGTTGAACGCGGGTGTTTTCGTTTGTGCTTGGGTCGTCGCAAACTTATTGGTTCATGACATAAGCGAAGATCAGCGGCGCCACGATCGTCGCGTCGGATTCAATCACAAAGCGTGGAGTCTCGATACCGAGTTTGCCCCAAGTGATTTTCTCGTTCGGGATGGCTCCCGAGTAAGAACCGTACGAAGTTGTCGAATCCGAGATTTGGCAGAAGTAGCCCCAAAGCGGCACGTGGTCGCGCTTTAAATCCTGGTGCAACATCGGAACAACGCAAATCGGGAAGTCGCCGGCGATACCGCCACCGATTTGGAAGAAGCCGATCGAAGATTTAGGTGCCACCTCGGTGTACCAAGCGGCGAGTTCAGTCATGTACTCGATGCCGGTGCGAACCGTGTGAACGTTCTTGATTCCGCCTTCGATAACGTAAGAGGCGAAGATGTTTCCGAGAGTCGCATCTTCCCAACCAGGAACGATCATCGGCAGGTTTTTCTCAGCCGCAGCCATCAACCAAGAATCCTTCGGATCGATTTGGTAATATTGCTTCAATTCGCCGCTGAGTAAGATCTTGTACATGAATTGATGTGGGAAAAATCGCTCGCCAGCTTTATCAGCCGCTTCCCAATATTTCAGAACAGACTTTTCAAGACGGCGAATGGCTTCTTCTTCTGGGATGCAGGTGTCAGTCACGCGGTTCAAGTGACGATCCAAGAGCTTTTGCTCATCTTCCGGAGTCAGATCGCGGTAATTCGGAATTCGAACATAGTGATCGTGCGCAACGAGGTTGAACACGTCTTCTTCGAGATTGGCTCCCGTGCAGCAGATCGCATGTACTTTGTCCTGACGGATCATCTCGGCGAGCGAAAGTCCGAGCTCGGCCGTCGACATTGCGCCCGCCAACGTCACGAGCATCTTGCCACCGGCATCAATGTGCTTTTCGTAAGCCTGAGCAGCATCTTTCAACGCGGCCGCATTGAAATGGCGGTAGTTGTGATCGATGAAGTGACGTACGCCACCCGTTTTTGCGGCTTTGCCTGCTGTGCTCTGAACATTCGTTGGTGTCATGAAGTAGAACCTCTCCTCTAAAAACCCGATATCGGAAAAAAGAAACGACACATTTGATACTCCCCGAAGGTCTTCGGCGCAACGCTTAAAAAAGCGTCATGGCCTAGAACCGCGCCCATAAAAAAACATTGGCGCGAAGCGACTTTTTCACCTAAGAAAACCGTCCAATGAGTCAACCGCCGCCGTCCACTCCAGCACGATCTGCTTCTATCCACTCGCCGGTTTCCGCGGCCAAAGATCTGTTCGAGAGCCGGTACCAGGGTGCCGAAGCGGTTCTCGTGGCAGGAAGCGTCGTTCGCGGAGAAGCCTCGACTTATTCGGACCTCGATCTTGTCGTTATTTTTCCGCACGTGCGAGCCGCTTACCGCGAGTCCTTCACGCATATGGGCTGGCCCGTCGAAGCGTTCATTCATGATCTCGAAACGCTCCGCTACTTCATTTACCGAATCGATCAACCGCAGGGTAGTTCGACGCTTTGTGAAATGGTGAAAGAGGGCATGGAGGTTCCGGGGCCTTGTACGGCAACTGCCGAAGCCAAGGTCCTCGCACTCGACGTCTTGAAGCATGGTCCGCCGGCGCTTACTCATGAAGATATTGAAGACCGACGCTACAATATTTCGGAACTCGTCGACGATTTGCGCGATCCGCGAAGTCGCCACGAATTGAATGCAGCAGCAGCCCGCGTTTATCACGAGCTCGCAGATTTTTATTGTCGCTCGCGCGGTGGATGGACAAGTGCCGGCAAAGGTTTGCTCAAGCGAATGAAAACTCAAGATCCGGTTATGGCGCGACGTTTTTCAGAAGCGTTCGATCAGTTGTTCCAATTCGCGCTTCCGGCTCCGGTCATTTCACTCGCCGAAGAAATGTTAGCGCCGTATGGAGGCTTCCTCTTTGACGCCTACCGCCGCGAAGTTTCTCCAAATTGGCGCAGTAAGTAAGCTCGGAAGCGGGGCATCGCCGCTGACACCAAATTCAAGCTCAGTCTTTAAACCTGCGCGGGACCTTTTTTGAGGCCCCAGTCCCAGAACGACCTAAGCATGCCAGCCCCCGTACGACCTCAGCATGCCACAGGCCCCCGCCGAACTCAGATTACCGGTTTTCCGCGGTTCTTCCGTAGCGGATTTTGACCTTTTTCTCAACCCCGACGGCGTTCTTTGAAGTTCGGCGACTTAACTCCGTCACGCCTCAATTACTCGAAAGCTGAGTGTCACGGCCGGTACTGACTCACGGTTTCAACTTGATTTGGCAGATATTGATTGATTTGAAGGCTGGCTTGCCCTAAAAATTCGAAATGTCTTCAAAACCAATTCAGGAAAGAACTGAAATCCGTCGCAAAAGAAAGCCGAAGCAACTCGCTTTCGAGATCAAAGCTCATGGCGGAACGAGGGCTGGAGCCGGGCGAAAAAAGCACCTCGGAGGCGAGCCAAATCACGTAAAACGCGCCCGCGTGACCTCACGAACGCCGGTGCACGTAACGGTCAAGTTGCGCGAAGGTCTGCCTTCACTTCGACATCGCAAGTATTTGATGAAGTTCGCTGACGCTGTTCGCGGAGCGAAAAAGTTTGGGTTGCGTGTATCTGAATTTTCTATTCAGAAGGACCACATCCATTTTTTGGCTGAAGCCGACGGAAATATTTCGCTTTCACGGGGCATGCAAAGTTTGAAGATTCGGCTGGCGAAAGCTATCAAAAACATTATCGCTGAAAAATCATCCGCCCCGATTTTTCGGGGGCGCTACCACGCGCATATTTTGAAAACTCCAACCGAAGTTCGTCGGGCTCTTGCTTACGTCTTGCAAAATACGGCGAAACATTCTCGCGGTTCGAATCTCAACCAGACGCCGATTGCTCTTCTGCAAGATCCCTTTTCCTCGCTTCATTCGTTTGAAAAACCGGTTCAGTTATTCGGTGTTTGCGCGAAAACTCGCGAGGCACGCTCGTATTTTGAAGGCGGGAAACCTCGGACGCAAAAAGGCTTGCCCGACTTTCTCACTAAACCCCGAACGTGGCTCTTAACGACGGGCTGGTTGCGGTCGACATGTTCTAGATAAGACGACCAGTAGGTGACATGAGTTACGTGCCTGAGTGAACACTTCTTTATGACAAAATTTTGGTTTTCCATCGTCCTATGTTGTGTCGCGGGAGCTTCTTCGGATTCATTTGCGTTGCAGAGCATTTCGGACATCGTCAAAAGTAAGAACTGGGACCGCTGCTCGGACGACAAAGCCTGCGCCCAAGTCGGAGAACGAGATCAATGTTCTGTGGTTCCCGTTGCATCGCTTTATTCTCAAGAAACCTAGTAGAATTGAAAAAAGGTTGGAAGCCGCGTTGCTTCGGGCCTAGCCGCATTTGCATTCCTAAGTGCCGAAAAATGAAGTGCATCTGCGAAGATGGTGGAAAGGCTCCAGACTAACCTACTGGCGTTGGTAGCCTTCGAGATGTGTCGGCCACGATACCCAGTCGCGAATCGCGAAAAGTCCTCGGAAATAAGGCACATGAGTCAGAGGCCATGGGCCCTGCGGTGCGATGTCGCCGAATGAGTTTTCTTCCTCAAACTTAGTCAACAGCGCCAGCCGGCAATGTTTTTTCGCGATATCAAAAGTTCGATCGAGTTGATTGAAGCCAGATCTGAAACCGCGTTCGAGCGGCCACCAACCGGTCAGCTGAAAACGGTACGCGTACTCCATCGGCAATTGCTCGTTCATTGCGGCGCAAAAGCCAGGTGGAATTTTTCCTGTAGCAAAGATTTTGTCGAAGATATCGTCGCGAGTCATCGCGCGAAGGTAGCCGGCCGTCGCTGTGTAAGCGCGCGCCGCACGCATCGATGTATTCCGATCGATCGGCTGCCACACAGCGGGATCGAGCCAATCGCGGTCGATGTACTCGCGATACGCGCGCCGTTCGAGATCAAGAACCGTGAGTCCGGTCATCACCAACTGAAAGTTTTCGGTTGTGAGGAGCAACATCGCAAATTTTCTAACTTCTTTCAGAGCACTGACAGCGTCGCCATCGATCGAACCTTGCATCAGTCGAACTTTGACTGCGGTCAGCAAATCGAGTGTCTCTGGCGTCGGAAGTTTGCTTGGCAAAACAAATTCACCGCGGCTCACGATATGCGCGATCGGGGAATTCTTTTCGACATCCCAAGTTTGGAAACGACTGAGCTCTTTAAAGAATCGAATGTCGGCTTTGATGGTGCCGCGCTCGAGAAAACTTCGACCTTTGATCCAGTCGTCTTGATAGCGCATCAGAAACTCGCGCGACTTCGGTTCGACCAGCGGAGATTTTGGTCCGATGTCGGAAGGTGGGTACCAATAAACAAGTTTGTTCAGCGTCGGACCAGCGTCGCTGGCAGCGGCGCCTTCGGGACCATTCGCGGGAACATTATCGCCCAACTGCGATTTTTCGAGGTACTCGGCATCCTCGAGATACGTTTCGAGGAAGCTGCTTTGCAGGTTTTCGATCTTCGACAATGGGTGTCGGAGGTTTTTGTTGAAGAGCGCTTCGGTCCCAACAATCGCAAACCCGAGAAGGGTCAAGCAGGCCCCGAAGCCATAAATATATGGCTTCAACGTTAGGATTAAGCTGCTGTGGCTCTCTGCCACGTTCTTACGTAGGTCTTCCAAGCTGTAATCGCATTGTTCATCTCTATTCGCGCAAGCTCAAGCTCGGCACGCTTTTCTACGAGAACATTGTTCCATGCGTCGGGAAGTGTATGAACTGCGGCGCTCAGGGCAGCCTTGCGCTGCTCTTTATAGGCCGCAAACTCGGCTTTGTATTTTGCAAAGTCAGCCTGCATAGCCTTCCAGCGCACTTGGGCCGCCAAAATCCGAGCTCGCAATGCTTGAACTCGCTCGAGACTTGCTCCTTTAGCGAGAATTCGACGCTCTTCCATAGCAATTCGTGCCTTCAGAATTTCTTCTGCCGAAACTTTTTTAAGCCGCTTCGCCATTCCTACGACCGCCATCAATCGGATGACCCATTTTGTCGGATCCCAATGATACCAACGAACACCGTTGCGGTAATCCAGTTGGAAGAAGTGATGATAGTTGTGATAGCCCTCGCCGAAAGTGAGGACGGCCATCGTGAAGCTATCGCGCGCGCTGTTCTTGTCTGTGTAAGGCTGATCGCCGAACGAGTGTGCCGCCGAATTAATCAAGAATGTGCTGTGCTGAGAGAGAACGATGCGAGTGAGGCCGCCGACCAACATGCCGGCCCAAAAACCGAGGCCCATCGCCCAACCGAGCAGTCCTGGAACGATGAATCCCATGAAGCTTGCGACAAACACATAGTACTTGTCCTGCAACATGACCCATCTGTTTTTCTTTAGGTCAGGAGGAAAAACATTTACCTCGGGGTGACGATCTTTGAAGAGCATCCATCCGAGATGTGCGTGAAAAAAGCCTTTGTTGATTGTGTAAGGATCTTCATCCGAATCGACTTCGCGATGATGGCGCCGATGATCTGTCGACCAGCGCAAGGCCGAACCTTGAAACGCCATCGAGCCGACAAGCAGAAACAAAAACTGCACCCATACAGGAACGTCGTAAGTACGGTGTGAAAAATAACGGTGATAACAAACAGTGATGCTCAGATTTGAAATCGTGTAGAGCACAACGAGAAATGCCGTCAGGCCCCAGCTCCATCCATGATGATACATGTAGATCGGCAGAAGTATGACAGACAGCAGTGGAGTTACGACTAAGAAGAAGGCGTTAACGCCATTGATCTCTTCGTAAATTTCACGCCACGTCATTTGCGAAAGTGTTTTCGTATTAACTGTTTCTTGAACGGTCGCGACATTCTGCTCTGATTGATTCATATGCCCTCGTCGTGCCCCACATTTTGTCGTACGCTACTGATATCATTATAGAGAAATACTGTTCGGCACGCTACCCGATTTCTCAGGGAATTGTGACAGGTAATTTAAATGCGAAGTAGTCTGGTTTGGTTTGGTTTGGTCTGGGTTGTGTTCGCGGCGCAGACAGCGTCTGCGGAATCTCAAAAAGAAACTGTTATTGTTTTCATCGGTGATTCGCTGACTCAAGGCTATGGTGTTCGCGCTGAGGAATCTTATCCTGATCTTGTGGAAAAGAAGCTTCGCGCCAAAGGTTTTAACGTGAAGGTCGTGAACGGCGGGATCAGCGGTTCCGTCACAGCGGAAGCGGACCGTCGTTTGCGTTGGTATCTCAAAGTGAGACCTGATGTCGTTGTTCTCGCACTCGGTGCGAACGACGGAATGAAGGGAACTCCGCCTGCAGTGATTGAAAGCAACTTGAGAAAGGCCATCGAACTTGCGCAATCAAATGGCATTACAGTGCTGCTAAGCGGGATCCGCATGTTTAGCAATCTTGGACCAGCGTACGTTAAAAATTTCGAAGCGATTTATCCGAAGCTCGCCAAAGAAAAAAAGATCGAGTTAATTCCATTTTTGCTCGAAGATGTTGCCCTTCAAAAAGAGCTCAATCAATCTGACATGCGCCACCCAAATGCGAAGGGCCACGAGATCATCGCGACGCGCGTCACGCAAAAGCTACAGGAAATTTTGGTGCGATTATGAAAACGGTTTTAAGAGTCGAGTCTTTACTCAAGTCTTACGTCCTGCCGGCACAAAGTGCCAAATCTTCAGGGCGAAGCCTCGGTCTCGAGCGGCTGCAGGTTTTGCGCGGTGTCTCGTTTGAAGTGAAAGAAGGCGAGCGACTTGCGATCATGGGCCGATCGGGTGGAGGAAAATCGACGTTGCTCGGCTGCCTCTCGGGTCTCGACTATGGTGATTCGGGCACCGTCGAAGTTTTGGGAAGAGATCTCGCAAAAATGTCATCGAGTGAACTCAACGAGTTTCGTGCGCGATCGATTGGAATCGTCTTTCAGCAGTTTCAGTTGCTCGATCATTTTACCGCTATGGAAAATGTGCGTCTGCCTTTGGATCTCGCGGCTGTCGGACCTGCGGAAGCCGATCGACGCGCTTTAGAAAAACTCTCGCGAGTTGGTCTCGAAGACCGCGCCGATCATTTTCCCGATCAAATGAGCCGCGGAGAATGCCAGCGAGTCGCGATCGCCCGAGTTCTGGCTATGGGTTGCCCGCTCATCTTCGCTGATGAACCGACAGGAAGCCTCGATTTAAAAACCGGAACGTCGGTCATGGATTTGTTATTTGAAGCGACGAAAGAAGCTGGTGCTGCGCTCGTTCTAGTAACTCACGATCCGTTGTTGGCGAAGCGATGTGATCGGATTTTGAGTATCGACGAAGGACTTCTGCACGAGGGCACCATCGCGTGAACCGTTTCTACGTTACGGATCTCAAGCGCTCGGCGACTAAGTCGTGGCTGATCATCGCGATTCTAGTTCTCAGTTTTCTAGGACCGTTGATCTCAAGTCTTTTGCGATCGTCTGTTGAAGGTTTCCTCAGCGAAAATTCTCGCCGACTGCTGACGGCCGACATAGCTGTCACGGCCTATCGACCGATTCGCGATGATGAAATCGACCGGCTTCGACAGAAGTACGGCGTTCGCAAAAATGTTCAAGAAATCGAGTTCGTCACTATGACAACAGGGCGGGACCAACGGTCGGCCTTGCTCGAGGTTCACGCAGTTGAGTCGGGATTTCCGATCGACGGCGAATTTTTATTTACAGACGGCTCGAAACTTCAAGCGGCGCCGCAAGGAAATGCCGTTTGGATTTCAGAAGACGCGTTGATCGCGCTCGATCTGAAGCTGCAAGACGAGATTCAATTTGGTAAATCGAAATTCAAGATTGAACGTGCGGTGAAGTTGGCTCCTGGCATCAGTCGAGCCGCTTTTGGTTTTGCACCTCGTGCTTACATACCGATTCAGACGGCGGGACCGACGGGACTTCTCGGTTTCGGAAGCCAAGTCTATTACCGCAATTACTTAGAAACTGAACAACCCGTCCTCTCGACAGAAGGTGTTCGCGAAGCGCTTGGCGATCCAGATCTCTTTTTGCGAACACCCGATGATTCGATTCAAGGCGTCGAGCGATTCACCGATTTCGTTTCACTTTATCTGGCGGTGGTTTCGGTTTCGCTTTTTGCGTTGGGTTGGGCTGGCGCATTCTACATCATTCGAACACAAGCTATCGAACGCATGCGATCAAGCGCAATCTCGCTCGTGTTTGGAGCCTCGTCTGGTTCGGCACTTCGCTTCGAGTTTTTTCGAATCGTCGTTTTAACTTTGGTCGCTTCCGTATTTGCATTCGCTCTCGCCTACGGAGCTGCGCTGATCGCAGAACCATTCGTTGCGCGGGCTCTTGCGGAGAACGTCTCGGGTGGTTTTCGTATTGCTGTTTCCTGGCGAGATATCGCTGCGCTCGTTCTCACTGCGCTGGCTTCATCGCTCATTTTCACATTGCCATTCGCGAAACGGCTCAGCACTTCGAAGCTCGTCGATCTCTTTCAAGATTCGGCTCTCGGCGTCGGTGGTGCGGGGACAGATGACGACGCGGGTACCGCAAAAACGTTTTTCTTCCGTTACGCCAATTGGTTTACAGGTGCATTTGCGATCCTCACTCTGATGGGGCTTGCAGCATGGCTCACGCGCGATGCAAAGCTTGGAGTTCAGCTGGCGGCGGGGTTCGTCATAGCGGCGACAGTCATTCATCTCAGCGGTGTCTTGTTTTTTCGGCTCGTCGCCGGCGCGTTTTCGAAAGTAACAGGACGCTTCGGATCATTGCTGCGACTTGCAGGGACTCAGTTATCACGTGCACGATTCGCCGTTCGACTTTCGTTTTTGGCCATCGGACTTTCTACGTTCGTCGCAAGTGCCGTCGGTCAGATCATGGTGTCGCTCGCTGATGAAATGGCGAATGGATCTCGACTCGAATCGGCTCCGGACTTTTTTCTGTTCAATATTCCAGAAAGCGAATTAGAAAACCTTCAGGCGATGCTGTTGAAAGAAAATACGAAGCTCGACTTCGTTTCTCCTATGATCTTGGCTCGTGTGAAAAATGTGAACGACAAGCCGACCGAAAATGAACAGTTTCAAAAGTTTCCAGTTCGCATCACATGGCGAGAAAAACCGATTCAAAGCGAACGAATCGTCGCTGGAAAAGCGATAACGGAAAAGTTCGATCCAACGAAGACTCCGCTTCCTGCACTAAGCGTTGAGGCTCGATTCGCAGAACGAAACGGCTTCGACATCGGAGATCGCCTCTCGTTCGATGTGCAAGGTGTGCCAATCGAGGGCAAAATCGAAAATCTTCGACGAGTTCGCTGGACAGATTTTAATCCAAATTTTTTCATCTCGTTTCAAGGAGGCGTTTTAGAAGACGCTCCGAAAACGTGGCTTGGAAACGTTCGAGTGACCGACCGGAGCGCTCGGTCGCGTGTCCAAAGTTCGATCGTTCGTGCGTTTCCGGATCTTTCTGTGATCGACGTGAGTCAAACACTCGAACGGATTGCCGCCCTCACGCGATCTGTCCTCGGACCTGCGGAAAAGGCCGCTTGGCTGTCCTCGATTTTTTCGGTTCTGGTACTCGTCACGATCGTCGGGCATTCGACACGCATGCGAGCGAAAGAGATGAACCTCTTTCGAATCCTTGGTGCCGAGCCGCGACGCGTCAGCTCGTTGTATCGGCTCGAGTTTGCACTGGCTTCCGGCCTCGGCTCCCTGGTCGGAGCCCTCAGCGGGCTCGCGCTTGCGTGGTTTATCTCGATTCGATTTCTTGAACTTGAATTCCGTTTCGATGCGCCTCGGCTCGCGATCACGATCGCGGCTGGTTTAATTTTAGGCACGGGCTTGGGCGAATGGCTGTTCCGCCGAGTTTCACGAGGGCTTGGAATCAAAGCCCGGGTCGTGTAAGTACTTAAGCCACGAGGTAATGATGTCTAGCTTGTTTGGCGGTTCAGTCGGCGGTTTAAAAGAATCTTTGCGTTTCAGCGATCGAGAAAAATCTGTTCTCCCGGTTGTCGCTGTGCTTTTGGTTTTGGCTTCCGTTTTCCGCACGCAGCCGCATCTCTCGAATACGACTCCGTTCTTTGCTGTCACGATCCTCGTCGGTTTTGTTCTTGGTTCAGGTCGCGCCGGACTTGCCGGAGCTCTCTCGGTACTTGCCATGTTCGCGGGTGACCTCATCATCGGTCTTCATTGGACAATGATGTTCGTTTACGCCGGCATTGCGATGGCAGCACTTTTCGGAGCCGTCGGTTCCGATTTCATTATGAAACGTCAGTCATGGTTCGGTCGCGCCTTCTCGGCATTCGTACTGAGCGGACTCGCTAGCACGATCTTTTTCGTCATCACGAACTTCGGTGTTTGGCTTGTCGGCATTGATTCGGGTCTCGCGATGTATCCGATGACTTTCGCGGGCCTCGGCGAGTGTTTTACACTCGCAATCCCATTCTTTACTCGCAGTCTTGGTGCTGACCTTTTGTTCGGAACGGTCTTTGTTCTGATCGCGGCTCGTGTCATGGCTCCGCAATCTAAGACGGTAGCCGTTGAGGCTCCCGTGCGAGCGAGCGGCAAATAATGGCTGATAAGAACGACGTTTGGCCACAAAACGTTCCCGGCAAATTCTATGTCGATAAGACCTGCATTGCTTGCGACGCTTGCTGTATTGCGGCCCCTGACAATTTCAAAATGCACGAAGACGATGGCCACGCCATTTTGTCGAAGCAGCCTGGTTCTCCTGAAGAGGAGGCCCAGTGCAAAGAGGCAATGGAAGGCTGTCCCGTTGAAGCTATTGGCGACGACGACGGCAAGTAGAGCACTTCGGAAACTTGCGCGAATCTTTTCGCGCCGGGGTCAATTCTAGGCGCGAAAAGATCCGCGCAAGTTCCCGAAGTGGAATTCAGTGCGCAACGAGATTGTCGCCAATAGGTTCTCCTCCTTTTGCGGAGGGGGATCAAAACAGCCGAGAAATTTTTGAGAGATTCAAAGTTGAGGACGCGTTCGGTCCTAGGGATGCGCTTGGATTATCGTTCTTGTTGGGAATGGGATTTCTATGTTGTTCGACTTGAACGCGTTGTTTAGCGCTCTGTAGATTTCGCCTTTTACTATGCTGGCGCTTTCGGTTTGGGTCCATACGTGGATGTCGAAGTCTATTGATGAGGCGCCGAAGGCTCGCATGTTTACTTCGGGGAGTGGGTTGCGTAGCGCCAGTGGGTGGCCCATGAGTGTTTCGCGGATTGTTTGCTCCACGAGCGCAAGATCTGAAGAATAGCCAACGCCGACTTCCAGATCGAGACGACGGATAGGGAAGAAGGAATAGTTGATGATGTTGGATTTCACGAGAGTCTCGTTGGGAATTCTGACCATTAAGTTCGTGAACGTTCGAATTTTTGTCGAAAGTAAATCGATAGCTACAATTTCGCCGCGAATATCGCCGACGGCAACGGTGTTGCCGACGACGAAAGGTCGTTCGATCATCAGAAAGATTCCGCTGATCAAGTTCGAGGCCGAAGTTTGTGCGGCGAAACCGATGGCGACGGTCAAAACTCCGGCGGCGCCTAATAGAACTTTTAAATCGAATCCGAGGCTATCGAGAGCCGCGGCAATCGCAAGAATAACGAGACCGTAATAGGTGACTTTCTCGAAGAGCATTCGCTGCTGAACTTCGAGCGTTTTCATGCGACCGACGGCGTTGCGTGCGCGGTTCGCTAGAAAATATCCGCCAAGTAAAAAAGCGAGTGCAGTCAGCAGATTGAATATGTGCTGTTTCGTCACGATGCTGCCGAGATCGTGAATCCATTCGCGCAAAATCATCCGCGCTCCTTAAACAAATTCTCGACGCTAGTTCCGATTGTAGTTCTGAAGTTTGCGAGCCCCTTCATTGCAGCCGACTCGTTTGGAGTTTGACGAGCATGCATAACCAGCGTCGTCGTTCCGGCTTCGCGCGGAAGTGCGCGTTCGCCATGTGCGCCAGTCGAGACACCCGAAGAGGCCATCGATGTAAGGCCATCGACGTCGGCTTCTGCGTGCAGCACGAGACTCTCGCTCCAAAATCCCGACTGCGGCGAATGAAAGAGTGCAAGTCTCGGGCATGGAATCGCGAGGCGATCGACAAAGAGCGAATCGGTTCCGCGATTGACGATAGAAACCGAAATGTTTGCGACGTCGAGCCGTGGTTTTAACTCTGACCAGCGCTCGACACGGATCGGACCGTGTGGCGTAAGCGCCAATTCACCGCTAAGCGGGCGCGTGCCGCCCCAAGTTCTGATCAGCGGTAGCAGTGGGACCTCGCAGGCTTCACGCGGAGGCGTTTGTCCCGAGACTGTTTCGACGCGAATGCAGAGGGGAATCAAAAATCCCGTCTGCAGACTTTCCGAAGGATCAAGCACGGCAGCCGAGGAGAGCGCAAAGATCAAAGATTCTTCGGGCAAAACCGGGGAAAATATCAGGTCTTCGTTAGGATTCGCCGCAGGTATTGTTATCGACCTTAATTTCGCGGGAAAGTGGGGCGAAATCGCAGAAGGTGGCTGAATTGGTGCACTGAAGCGGGTCACGTCGTCGGGAGCGAGTCCCATCGAACGAGTGTTCGCTCTAACAGTCGCGTTTGAACGGTCGACTTGTCGCCAATGTATCTGCCAAAAATTTTCATGGTGTTCAACCATGATTTCGAGGGGTCCGATAGCCCACATATCGACTCGGTCGATTGGAATACGATGGCGTCCCCACCACGTTGCGATTTCAGATGTTTGTGCCATCACAGATGGTGACGCTAGCAACAACTGGCGGATAGAGTAAAGAAGCGAAAGGGACTTGGTAAGGCGCATGGCGAAAACGACTCGTGGAAAACCGACTGGTAGATCGACGACGGCAAAACCGGCAACGTCGAAAAAGGCTGCGCGAAAAAAGATTCGCTCGAGTGGTCCACGCATTCGTAGATCGCACGACAATTCACATGAGAGTCCTGAAGATATTGCGTCCGACGCCAAATCGATGCGCGGTGCACCGCACGAGTTTTTGAACCGTGAAACAGCGTGGCTCGAGTTCAACAATCGCGTTTTGCATGAAGCAGTTGATCGGCGAACACCGTTGCTGGAACGCGTTCGTTTTATGGGCATTTACTCGACGAATCTCGACGAATTTTTCATGAAACGAGTCGGTGGACTGAAACACCAAGTGGCCGTCGGCTCGAACCGCCGCGCAGGTGGAATGACTGCAACCGAGCAGCTCGAAGCTATTCGGAAAATGACAATTCAGCAGCAGAAGCGACAGTCCGATTCCTACAATCGTTCGCTTCGTCCGGAATTGGCTAAAAATGGAGTTCATCTTCTCGCTTGGCCTGAACTCACATCCGGTGAGCGAGCTTTTGCGACAAAGTATTTCCGGCAAAACGTTTTTCCGGTTCTGACTCCGCTCGCGGTCGATCCAGGACTGCCATTTCCGTTTATCTCGTCGTTGTCGGTCAGTTTTGGAGTGACGTTGCGGCATCCGGATCGCGACGAAAAACTTTTTGCGCGAATTAAGATCCCGAAGATTTTTCCACAATGGGTCCTGCTTCGCAGCGAGGGGCCGTCTGAAAAAACCGGCGACAAATCCGCTGGGAAACCAGCACCCGCGCGTTTCGTCTCGCTGTTGGAAGTCATTCGTTACAACTTGAAGGATCTGTTTCCCGATATGGAAATTCTCGACGTCATGCCATTTCGAATTACACGAAATGCTGAAGTCGAGCGAGAAGAAGAAGACGCAGAAGATTTGCTCGAGATGATCGCTGAAGAGTTGAAACAACGTCGTTTCGGCGAAGTTGTTAGGCTCGAGCATGGTCCCGATCCAGATCAGTGGATGCTTCGATTTTTAATGGACGAGCTCGAACTCTCGGAAGAGGACGTTTACGAAGTTCAGGGGCCGTTCGATTACAGCGACTTAAAACCGCTGCTTGATCTGCCATTGCCAGAACTCAAATACGATGTGTGGACTCCTCTCGTTCCACCACGCTTGATGGATGAGCATGCGAGCATTTTCGATTTGATTCGCGAAGAAGACTTGCTCGTTCATCATCCCTACGAAAGTTTTGCTGTCAGCGTCGAACGATTCATTCGTCAAGCGGTCGAAGATCCCAGTGTCCTCGCCGTCAAAATGACCTTGTATAGAACCGGTGACGATTCACCTTTCATTCCGCTGCTGATACGTGCTGCCGAACAGGGCAAACAAGCTGTGGTGTTGGTCGAGCTAAAGGCGCGATTCGATGAAGCGCGAAACATTCACTGGGCGCAGGAGCTCGAAAATTCCGGCGTTCACGTGGTTTACGGCGTTGTCGGTTTAAAAACTCATGCGAAGACAGCGCTGGTGATTCGACAAGAGACCCAAGGTGTTCAGTGCTATGTTCACCTCGGCACCGGCAACTACCATAAACAAACAGCGAAATTGTACACGGACGTTGGCTATTTCACTGCCAAAGCGGAATACACCGAAGACGTCGTCGAGCTTTTCCATTATCTCACCGGACGAAGTCTGAAGCGGACATACCACAAGCTTCTAGTGGCTCCGGCCGAAATGAAAGATGGAATCCTAGCAAGAATCCGACGAGAAATCGATTTCGCCAAGGCTGGGAAACCGGCGCGCATCATTGCGAAGTGTAATTCTTTGGAAGAGCGCGATCTCGTGCGAGCTTTGTACGAAGCATCACAAGCCGGTGTTGAAATTGACCTGATTGTTCGAGGGTTTTGCTGTTTGCGCCCAAAAGTAAAAAACATGAGCGAACGAATCCGAGTTATTTCGGTGATCGGACGATTTCTCGAACATTCGCGAATTCTTTATTTTGCAAACGGCAGTGCGAATCCGCTCGACGGTGAGTTTATGATCGGCTCGGCCGATCTCATGTATCGAAATCTGCTCGGGCGCATCGAGACGATGTCCCCCATCGACAGTCGGCCAGCGCGCGAGCGTCTCTGGGAAATGCTCGATGTCATGCTTTCGGATCGCAGATCTTCTTGGGATATGCAATCCGATGGAACTTACGTTCAAGCGCAACCACGAACCGCTGCTGAGCAAGAGGGCACGCATCGGCGCCTCATGGCTTCGACACGCGCTCGACACATGGATGAACTAAAGAGACTGCAAGAGCGTATCGGAGAAGCAGCGCCCTTAGAAACCTCGGGTCACCCAACGACAGTTCACTCGACCACAGGACATGGCGGTTCAAAGTGATCTTAGTTTACGTTCGGCACGCGATCGCGATGGAGCGAGACGATTTCGCGCGCTACTCAATAGAAAATGACATCGATCCTGACGACGAACTTCGGCCGCTGACCACAGACGGCAAACGCAAGATGAAAAAGAATGCCGAAGGATTGGTGAAGGGCTTGCATGAGTTCGCGGATTCAAAGTCAGGACTCGCAAAACCAAAACCGCTGATCGTTTCCAGCCCGCTCGTTCGAGCTGTCGACACGGCTACAATAATTTCGAAGGCGTTTGGAAAAACGAAGTTGAAACCGGATTTGATTACTCCCACGCTCGCTCCTGGGTCGAAGCCGAAAGAATTTCGCGATAAGCTCTATGAACTTCTTCATTCGCGCCCGGGGCGATCGCACGTCAACACATTGGTCATTGCGGTCGGGCACGAGCCTCAACTCTCGACAAGCATCGCGTGGTGGATG
>JAYSYF010000071.1:0-2008 GCA_043716655.1 Bdellovibrionales bacterium
GGATCCAAGTCAGTTGCAGCAGCTTCTGCTCAATATTATCATCAATTCAATTCACGCCATCGAAGAACAAAAGACGAAGGAATTGGGTGTTCCGGCAAAGCACTTTATCAAACTGTCGTCCCGCCGATTAGACGATGTCACTTGTGAGTTATCGGTTCTCGATTCCGGCTGCGGAATTTCTTCCGAGAATCTAGGCAAACTTTTTCGACCGTTCTTTACGACGAAAGCGGCCGGCAAAGGGACGGGATTGGGTCTCGCCGTCGTTGCGAAATTGGTGGAAGAAATGAACGGTAAAGTTTCTGTCGAAAGCGAAGGCGTGGGCTGTGGCGCCCGATTCAACTTTCAACTGAAGACCGTTTAAGAATCTTTTATCGGGCTCTCGTCGTCAGGTTCTGACTCGTCGTCAGAGACAAAGCCATATTCGCGTTCTTTACGGTAAAGTGTCCGTCGATTCACGCCAAGTATTTGCGCGGCTTTTTCTTTTCGACCGGCCGTTTTGTCTAGGATAAATTTAAAATAGCGTTTTTCAATTTCTTCAAGAGTCGGCAGCGAGCCCGAACTGGTTGAACCGAAGAAAGATTCAATATCGCCTTCGCCTGCGGCCGGCAGGTCCTTTGATTCAATAATAGATCCGCGAGTCAGTACGACAGCGCGTTCGACGATGTTTTCGAGTTCTCGGACGTTACCCTCCCACGTCATAGTCATAAGACGGGCCATCGCATCCTGAGAAAAGGATTTCAGTGGGCAATTGTTTATCTTCGAATATTTTTTTAAAAAGTGGTCAGCCAACAGTGGGATGTCTTCGCGACGATGTCGAAGCGGCGGGATGGTGATTGGAATTACGGACAAGCGATAATAAAGATCTTCGCGAAAAGTTCCGTTTTTAATGGCCGCCTTTAGATCTTTGTGTGTCGCAGCTACAATGCGAACATCGACATCTCGATCGATATTATCGCCGACGGCGCGAATTTTTCGTTCTTGAATAACACGAAGCAATTTTCCTTGAAGCGCTAGGTTCATGTCGCCGATTTCGTCCAGGAAAATAGTACCGCCATGTGCTTCTTCGAAAAGTCCTCGTTTTTTATTTATCGCGCCCGTAAACGAACCTTTCGCATGTCCAAACAGTTCACTTTCAAGCAACGCTTCGGGAATCGCCGTGCAATTAATTGCGACGAACTGTTTCGTTCGGCGAGGTCCTTCATCGTGAACCGCGCGAGCCACTCGTTCTTTTCCGGTTCCGCTTTCACCCGTAATCAGAACATTGGCGTTGGCAGGTGCAACTCGCCGAATCAGATCGAAAACCTCGCGCATGCCAGGAGACTTTCCAATGATCTTTGAAAACGATTGCGTCTGTTCAATCTCGCCCTGAAGGCGCGTGTTCTCTAAACTTAGATCCCGAAATCGTAATGCTCGAGCGACCGTCACGCTCATTTCCGCAAGCTTAAATGGTTTGGTGGTATAGTCGAAGGCTCCGCGACGGATCGCCTCGATAGCAGTTTCGATGGACCCGAAAGCCGTCACCAAAATGATTGGAATCTTTGGCGCGACCTCGCGAAACTTTGTGATGAACTCGATGCCACTCATTCCTGGCATATTTAAATCGCTGATGACCAGATCGAGCCGCGGTGTTGTCGAGCCGGGATCAGCATCCGTCGAGACGTTAAATTCGTTCTGTTCGATTCGACGTAAAGCTTCTGTTGCGAGAGCCGCCTCGCTGACGTGATGGCCTTCGGCGCGAAGAAAATCTCCGACCATCGATCGCATTGCGCTATCATCATCGATCACGAGAATGTGGTGAGGGCTTGGCATCGAGACTCCTTTGAGGCTTGGGTGACTGTAGCGCCGAAGCGCTCGGGAAATCAATGACAGCGCAGCAACCCGTGTTGGCTATGAGCGGCCGAATCCGCTTTTCCGGCATTGTAAATCTCGAAACTTCGCACGCCGAACGTCAGAATGCTGAAGAGTCCCGCCGCGACTAGAAGAATTCCTCCCCAGCGTCGTGCTTTTT
>JAYSYF010000072.1:0-6275 GCA_043716655.1 Bdellovibrionales bacterium
CCGCCGCCTCGGGACGATTCGGGAAAAAGGCATCGGAAGCCCATCGATAGATAACGAAAAATAAAATCGGCACGACGAGCGAGCCGACTAACCAAATGGCATCAAATTTTGGATTCAATGCCGATGCATTGCCGTTCTTAGAGGCCGTGTGCACGAGATTCGCTTGCGCCAGCTCCGCTCATCTCCATGAATCTTGCGCGTTCCTTAATGTCTGCGACTGAAACTGCGTTAAGGTAACTCATGCCGCTTCGAATTCCGCCGGTGATTTCAAGAACTGCGTCACGAACGTGACCCTTGATACTCACGAATCGACTTTCGCCTTCGGCGGCCATTCCTTCGGGAACTCCGCCACGCCAAGAAACTTGCGCCGACTTCGAAGCCATTCCGCGGTACTGCTTGCGACCCGCCTGGATTTCACCCGGAGTCTCAAGGCAACCCGACAACATCGAACCAAGCATCACAGTGCTCGCGCCGGCTGCGAGTGCTTTGACGATATCGCCGGAAGTTCGAAGTCCGCCGTCGCCGATGATGGGAACACCCGTGCCCTCGATCGCTTGTGCGCAAAGCGCGATTGCCGTCAGCTGCGGAACTCCGCAACCAGTGATGATTCGTGTTGTGCACATTGAGCCAGGTCCGATTCCAACTTTGATCGCATCGGCCCCGACGTCGACAAGTTCGCGAGCCGCTTCAGGCATTGCGACGTTGCCGCCGATCACTTGAATGTCTGCGAATTTATCTTTGAGCCACTTGATTGTCTCAAGCATCTGAACCGAATGTCCGTGCGCGATGTCGACAACCACGACATTCATTCCAGCACCGACGAGAGCGTCCGCGCGCGAACGAGCGTCTTCTCCGACGCCAAGACTTGCGCCGATGTACTTTACTCCTGCCGCTTGAACTTTTCGAACTTCTGCCACTTGCGCTTCGATCGTCATGAAACGATGAATCGGACCGAAGCCGCCTTCTTTCGCCATCGCGATCGCCATCGGCGCCTCGGTGACGGTATCCATGTTTGCGCTCATGAGTGGAATTTCGATCTCAAACTTTTTCGTGAGCTTTGTCGTGAGAACGGGATCACGTCGCGAACGAACGTCCGAACGGCTCGGCATCAAAAGCACATCGTCAAACGTCAGGCCGCGACCGCGCTCTGGAATATCTTGTGAACGAAAAATAAGCATTGGGTACCCCTCGAACCGATTAAACTGGCGACAGGAGCCACTCTTGTCAACTCGTGTCGCTCCGGCTCCGCCCGCTTTAAGAGACTTGGCGGCAACTTGCACTCGTGCGTAAATGAGGGATGCCCTCTGAACTTCGTAAAGCACATTTCTGTCGAGCTCCGTTTGAAAAAATCGAGATCTCCGCTACTGGCGATGTTCACCTTTGCTGTCCCGGATGGATCCGTGGTCCTGTCGGGAATCTTGGCAAGCAGACGTTAGCTGAAATTTGGGATGGTGAAAAAGCTCGTGAAATGCGGGCGTCCGTTCGAGACGGCACCTTCAGTCAGTGCAGCTCGCAAACGTGTCCGCATCTTCAAGCGCTCGATGCCGGCGCAATGCTCCCTGCGTATTCTCCGATTGAATCCTACAAACAGCCAACAAGTGAACACGCGCGAAAACTTGGTGAAGGTATCGTTCCAGCCGGACCTGCCGAAGTGAACTCGGCTTTTGATCTGACTTGTAACCTTTCGTGTCCCTCGTGTCGCCGCGAGCTGATGGTTTGGCGACCTGGGATGCCGCAGTTTCAGGTAGCTGAAAAAATGGCGAACGAAATCATCAGTGCGTTGCCGCGAATTCGCCGCCTCAAGCTTGCCGGTAACGGAGATCCTTTTGCCAGTCGTCTCTACTGGAAAATTCTAACTTCGATCGACCGTGAGCTACATCCCAACCTTCGTGTCATCCTTCATACAAACGGTCTGCTTTTTACGGCAGAACGCTGGAAGGAAATTAAAAAGGCTCACGGACTTATCGACACCGTTGAAGTATCGATCGATGCCGCAGACGGCGGAACCTATGCGTTGAATCGACGCGGCGGAAGCTTCGAGACTTTGCTAGGCCGTCTTCAGTACATAGCGGAATTACGCAAACAAAATTCCATTCGCAAACTGCTGATTAGTTTTGTTGTTCAAGCGAATAACTTTCGCGAAATGCCTGCGTTCGTCGAGCTGGGTCGATCGCTGAACGCAGATACGATCATCTTTTCGCGAATCACAGATTGGGGAACATTCCCTCCATCGATCTTCACTGGAAGGTCCGTGCACCTCAGTGATCATCCTCTTCATGCCGAGTTCGTCGATGTCATCAGTGCGCCGGTCTTTGCCGAAAAAGATGTGTTTTTAGGCAACCTCAACGAGTTTCGAAAGTCGCAAACGGCGTCCAGTCCCGTCCTGTAGAGCGAAAATACCGAGTGCCCTCAGGTACTTGCTGCACACCGAAAAACCGTCGTCCAGTTTCTTATAAAGGTCGATTGACCTTCACATTATTTACCCCTAACTTACACGTTACTTACACGGGGGTTGGAAATGCGGGATAGCAAGATGGATAATAGAATTAGTCCGGCAGGAACAAACAATACAGCCTCCCCTACTGGCCCACTGACAGCTCCACTCACACCGAAAGAAAAAACGGTGCTCGAGTTTTTAGAGATGTACGCACGTCACAATGGTTTTGCTCCGACGTATCAAGAAATCTGCAAACACTTCGGGTTCGCTTCGTTCAATTCGGCACAACGATATTTGAAACAACTCGAAGCTAAAGAATATATCTCGCTCGGCGGAGGAAATCAGAAGCGTGCAATTTCGCTTCTTCAGTCCGCTTCGGCCTACCAAGAAGAAATCCAAGATCGGACCGGCAGCTCTACTCGCCGCGATCGAAACGAAGAGTCGGCTGATAAAAGTTCTGGCGAGCTTTTCCAGATTCCGATGCTGGGTCGAGTTGCGGCAGGAGCTCCGATCGAAGCTTATGATCACGATGAATTTATCGATGTGCCCGCCTCGCTCATGAAAAACCCGGATCGCACATATGCACTTCGTGTTCAGGGTCAGTCGATGATTGAAGATGGAATTTTTGAAGGCGACGTTATTTTGGTTCAGCGGCAAAGCCAGGCTGAAAATGGTGAAATCGTCGTCGCCGTCGTTTCAAGCGAAGTCGGAACCGAAGAGGCGACAGTGAAGCGTTTCTACTGGCACAAAAAGGCTGAGGCTCCGGTGAAATCAAAACCGGAAAATAAGCCTGGGAAGAAAATTGAATTGAGACCTGCGAATTCAACAATGACTTCCTTCTGGTATGACCCAGGAGAAGTTCAGATTCGCGGAATTGTCGTCGGACTCATCAGGCGATTCTGGTAGTCCGACGAAAAGTCGGCGAGCAAGCCTGCGAGACGCAGTGTAGGCGAAGCCGAAACGACACAAACAGTGCGGCAGCGAAGCCGCCACGATAAATCGGTAAGTGAAAGCGAACCGCGACCAACGAAGGCCGAAAGTAAGTATTGAAAACGGGGCGCACCAGACGTGCGTCCAAAAATCAAAAAAGATCGTAGCTGATCTTTGAAGGAGTTGTTTTGTCTTCTGCTCTGGCGCAATTAAAATCCGATCTTCAACTGAAACACGGCATGAAGCTTATCGATGCCGAGAACTTAAAAAGTTCTGCAGGCGTTGGTACGGGTTGGAACGCGCTCGACTCTTTCGTCGCGAGCGGTGGATTTCCCTGTGGAGAAATCAGTCTGATCGAGGCAGGCGAAGGGCTTGGTGCTACAACATTGTGGCTCGAAGCTGCGGCTCGCTTAACGGTAAATAATTCGCGCGTGGCATGGCTGAATGGTGCGCTCGATGATCGCGAACCTTTTCAGCTTCATCCGCCAGCCGCCTTTCATCGCGGTGTTGATTTACAGAAGTTGTTTCTCGTCAGTGCTCCGATGGAATGCACTCGCAGACGTGCGAGTGCCAGCGACGGCGGAGCCGTCGCGAAGCAAACTGGCACGAAACGTCTTTGGATCTTGCAGGAGATTTTAAATTCGAAATTGTTTTCCCTCGTCGGCTGCGACCTGGGCGATGTGCGTATTCCTCTGCGTGAGTGTCGCTCCCTCCTCATGCAGGCACGTCGTTCAGGCGCAGCTGTCGTTTTAATGTCGCGAAGAGACTCACGCGATTATAGCGGGCGCGAGTCGCAACTTCCGCCAGCTGCCCGCTCCATCGCATCTCTCGTCCTGAAGTTCGAAGCTTCCGGAGTTGAGATTATTCGTGCTGCACACCGCCCTGTTCCTCAACACCTACAAAGGAGAGATCGTCATGTCGATTTTATCACCGGTTCAGACACAAGACCGACGCTCGCCGATACCTCGACAAATGGAAATCGTGCCTTCACGCTCGACCCCAGCTTTATCCTCGCAAGTGGCGGCTCGAGGCCGAACACTCGCACTGGTGATTGATTGTGCGAAGCTAGAAAGCATTCCGGGCAAAGTACAAATCTTGTCTGAAATCTTGCTCCGCTTTTCCCCCCGCATTTCGACTCGCCAGTCGGACTCGACGTCTGGCGCTCCATCGAAACTTTGGTTTTTTCTCGATATCAGTTCGAACGCGTCGTGGATCGAAAGAACTTTCGGCAACGAAGTGCGCCTGGTTGAAGCGGTCCTCAAAACTCTTGGCTCACTCGATCATCATGCACGTGTTGCGATTGCCGATACTCCTCAAGCCGCGCAAGCATTCGCTGTTCAGCATGGCTTTTGGATTTCTACGCCAGGCCGTACGCGCATAGATCTTGATCGTCTGCCTTTAAGCTCTCTTCTTCACCTTGAAGGTTTGCATGAATGGTCACACCCTTCGCGCGTCGATGCGATCGCCAACTTTTTTGCTTTGCTCGGTTTTCGTACGCTAGGAGAACTCGCTTCTTTCACCGAGTCGTCATTTCATGAACGCTGGGGAGAACTCGGTGCAAAAGTCTATCGACGTCTTCAAGGAAATGCGTCGCTTGATGCTCAGCCGATCGAGCCCTTTGTTCCGACCGACGCACTGAAAGCTTTTGTTCATTTAGATTATCCGGTTTCGATTGTGTCGCTACTGCTTCACGAAGTCGAAAGCGCTATGAAAACTTTGTTTGCACGCCTCGAGGGACGACGACTGATCGTTCGGCGTCTCCGGGTTTGCCTGCGCTGTGAATATTCGAATCATGAGCATGTTTTCACAATCGAACCGTCAACACCGACACGCGAGATTCGTTTCTTCCGATTGCTGTTAGAGAATCGCCTGGATCGCATCGAACTTTTAAATCCGATTAAAGATCTTGAAATTGAAATCGATCCGCTGCCAGAAAATGAAAGACAAGACAGCTTTCACGATCGCGCCTCGGCCGACCAAACGAAGCTGGCGCTTCTCACAAGTCTGCTCGCTCAAGAAGGCGCCTCGGCCGGCTTCGCTTCTCTGCAAGACGACGTTTGGCCGGAACATACTTGGATCATGAATCGCGAAACACCGTCGATGAAACAAAACGTCTATGCACCGAAACTTAAATCCGGAGCGAGTACGACAGAAGGTGCCGCAGGTTCTTTGACGGGAAATCTAGAGTCTGAAGAAACACGGCCGCTGGGCCTAGCTCAAGGTGATCTCGACGAAACTGGTTTTGCTCCAAAGTTTCATTACGCTGCAGCTCTTGGAAAAGCTCCGCGACCGGCACTGCTGCTGAGAAAACCTCGGCCGATTGAAACTCAGGAACTTTCTCAGCTGCAGTTTTATTCTGGCCGTCCGATTGAACGCATCGAACACAGCTGGTGGGAGGGTCGCGCGGGTCCGCCTGGAACCCCGAACTTGGGTGAACGCCGCGACTATTATATCGCGTGCGATCGACACGGTCGAAACCTCTGGCTCTTCCAAGATCAGCAATCCGAAAAGTTTTTTCTGCATGGTGCATTCGACTAAACAATCCACGCCCACTGGGCTTAGGAGAATTTTGAATGAAATCACACTCGAAGGTCAGCCCGCAGTTAGCCCAGCGTTTAGCTATGAAGCGGTACACAAAAGGATCGGCGAGCATGCCTGCGAGGCGCAGTGCAGGCGGAGCCGGAACGACACAAACAGCACACGAAAGAGTCTTGAAAGCGTTGCGATATGATTCACAAGAAGAACTATTCTTTGCCTGCACATCCTTCATCCTCCTCCTCATCGTCGCAACCGCCGACGTCCTCGTCCGTACCCACTAACTTTCCAGCGTCGCCGCTGAAGAGGTATCGGGGCGACCGTCCGCTCAGGCACACAAAGGTCGATTACGTCGAGCACTTGGCGCGCTCGA